>NZ_KQ031382.1:2806556-3119062 GCF_000384335.2 Hyphomicrobium sp. 99 | reverse complement strand
CACTTCATTCTTTTCGAAAACAAGATCCTGAACGAATTGGCATCCGACTGGCTCGGCGGGTTTCCGATCTATACGTCGACGTTCCAATACCGGCTGCACCATCTCGCGCATCACCAGTTCATCAACGATCCGCTTCGTGATCCCGATTGGGCCCAGCTCAACGAAAGCGGTCATGATCTCGATTTCCCCATCACGCATTTCGAGATGCTGAAGGAACTCGGGAAGCAGCTTTGGCTGCCGAACCTCTTCCGCTACATGCTGGTTCGGGCCCGTTACAGCGCGCTCGGTACCGACAACAACCCGTATATGGACCGCGAGCGTAAGGGCGAACGGCTGCCGACGCTGATGGGCGTCATTTACGCTGTGACGGCGCCTGCCGCTGCGATCACGCTCATCAAGTTGGGACATGGCGCGTGGGCCTTCGCGGCGCTTGGCGTGACGACGGCCGTGGCTGTTGCGTACTTCTATTTTCTCGATGAGGAGAAGCTGCCGCATGCGCACGTCGAGACGGTGATCTCACATCGGACGACGAACATCAGCCGCATCCTCTATATGGCGATCCTCTACTCCGCTCTTACGGGGATCGAAGTCGCGGGCTGGGGCCCAGCGTGGGCGTATTTTGGCCTGCTCTGGATACTGCCTCTGTTTACGGCGTTCCCGCTATTCATGATCATGCGCCAGTGGGTGCAGCACGGAAATGCCGATCGCGGACGTTACACGAACACCCGGGTGTTTCTCGTCAATCCGTTCATTCGCTACGCGGTCTTTCCGTTCGGCATGGATTATCACCTCCCGCATCACGTCTTCGCCTCTGTGCCCCATTACAAACTCAAGGGCTTGCACGAGCTGCTGCTGCAGGATTCGGATTATCGCGAGAAGGGGGTCGTCGTTGAGGGCTACTTCAACTCGCCTCATGGCAAGGTCGAGGAACGCAATCCGACCGTTATCGAGGTGCTGGGCGAAAGGTACGCGCCGAAGCCAGATGGTGACGTCTACGTCGATACCGAAACGCTCGAATACGCCAAGGTGAGCGACGCTGGTGCCATTGCACGGGAGAACGAGGCGTCTCTGCGCGACGGCAAATAATCTGGGCTGAATAATAAGAAAGGGAGCGATTTGCGCTCCCTTTTTTGTTGTCCTCGTTGAGTCTTTTGTGGGCCTCGGCGACTCCCCTTCGGGGAGCCGGCCGCCGAGGCCTAAGACAAGTCTAGATATCCAGGTCTTTCGCGAATGCGGCGTGTTCCTGGATGAAGCGGAAGCGCGCTTCGGGCTTCGAGCCCATGAGCGCGTTGACCACATCGGCCAATCCGCTCCGTTCGCCTTCGCCGATGCCGACGCGCAGAAGCGTTCGCCGCCGCTTGTCCATCGTCGTCTCTTTGAGATCCTTGAAGTCCATCTCGCCAAGGCCTTTGAAGCGCGTAACCTTCGGCTTCTTGTTCTTGAAGTGGGTGGCGATGAGCTCGTCGCGGTGTGCTTCGTTGCGCGCATAGGCGACGTCGCTCTTGTCCGAGATCTTGTAGAGCGGCGGGACAGCCAGGAAGAGATGGCCGTTTTCGACGAGTTCGGGCGTCTCCTGATAGAAGAATGTGATCAGCAGCGAGGCGATGTGCGCGCCGTCCACGTCGGCATCCGTCATGATGATCACGCGCTCATAGCGCAGATCCTCGTCGCGATATTTGGTGCCGGTGCCGACGCCGAGCGCCTGGATGAGATCGGCGAGCAGCTGGTTCTGCGAAAGCTTGGCCGATGAGGCGTTCGCGACGTTCAGGATTTTACCGCGGAGCGGCAGCACTGCTTGCGTTTCGCGATCGCGCGCGCTCTTGGCGCTGCCGCCGGCCGAGTCACCCTCGACGATGAAGATCTCGGTGCCTGCCGCCTGCTGGATCGAGCAGTCGGCGAGCTTGCCCGGCAGGCGCAATTTGCGCGTGGCGGACTGGCGGCCCACTTCCTTCTCGCGGCGGCGCTTCAGGCGCTCTTCGGACTGATCAATCGTCCATTCGAGGAGTTTGGTTGCCTGTTGCGGACTGTCGGCGAGCCAATGGTCGAAGGCGTCGCGGACCGCCGTTTCGACGATTTTTGTCGCTTCGGCGGATGCGAGCTTGTCCTTCGTCTGGCCTTGGAATTCGGGCTCGCGGATGAATACGGACAGCATGGAGGCCGCCGTTCCCATCACGTCTTCCGACGTGATTTGGATGGCCTTTTTGGCGCCGACGAGTTCGCCGTAGGCTCTGAGGCCTTTATACAGCGCCTGGCGCAAGCCGTTCTCGTGCGTGCCGCCTTCGGCAGTCGGGATGGTGTTGCAGTAGGAGGACGAGAAGCCGTCCTCGTTGGCGATCCAGGCAACCGCCCATTCGACCGAGCCGTGACCGGCTTCCTTTTCCACCCGGCCCGAGAAGATGTCCTTCGTCACCTGGATTTGGCCGTCGATCGACGCCGTCAGGTAGTCGCTCAGGCCGCCCGGGAAATGGAAGATTGCTTCCGCAGGCGTTTCATCCTTGATGAGTTCAGGATCGCACTTCCAGCGGATTTCGACGCCGCCGAAAAGGTAGGCCTTCGAACGGGCCATCTTCATCAGGCGGGCGGGCTTGAAAGCACAGCCCTTGCCGAAGATTTTCTCATCCGGCTTGAAGCGGACTTTCGTGCCGCGCCGGTTCATGATCGAGCCGAGCTTCTCGAGCTTGGTTTGCGGTTCGCCGCGCGAGAAGACCATACGGTAGAGCTGCTGGTCGCGCGCCACCTGCACTTCGAGCGTTTCGGACAAAGCATTGACGACCGAGACGCCGACGCCGTGCAAGCCGCCCGACGTGTTGTAGGCTTTCGAGTCGAACTTGCCGCCGGCGTGCAGCACGGTGAGAACGACTTCGAGCGCGCTCTTGTTCTTGTACTTCGGGTGCGGGCCGACCGGGATGCCGCGGCCGTTATCCGTGACTGACAGAAAGCCGTCGGCCGAGAGTTCGACCTCGATCCATGTCGCGTGGCCCGCGACGGCCTCGTCCATCGAGTTATCGATCACCTCGGCGAAGAGGTGATGCATGGCCTTTTCGTCGGTGCCGCCGATGTACATGCCAGGGCGGCGCCGGACGGGCTCCAGGCCCTCAAGCACCTCGATATGCTGCTCGCTGTAGGCGCTCTCGACAGGTTTGCGGGCACGCGACGATTTCTCAGTCATTTCGCTATCGAATTCCGGAAAGAGGTCTGTTTGTGATCGGCTCATGTGCAGCCCTTGTTCGTGCGGTGGCGTGGCCATGCCTTCGAAACGAAGCGGCGGGACACGCACGACAGCCAGAGCCGCTGAAGCGAATCTTGAGGGTTCCTTATAGCCCGAGCCGGGTGCCTCGCCACCATCGCGTTTGCGACTTGTGGCGGCGCGGCAACTCGGCAAACGCCTTAAACTGCGACGTTATCGATCAAACGTGTCTTGCCGAGCCAAACAGCGGCGAGGACACGCAGGTCGCGGCCATCTCCGGCGGGGGGGACAGCCAGCGTTTCTGCGTCGCGGACTTCGACGTAGTCGATTTTCGTGAATCCGGCAGCAGCAAGCTTGCGCTTGGCGTTGGCAATACCGGACGCCACGTCCGCTCCGTTTGCGACGTCTTCAGCGAGTGCAGAAATAACGGCGTTTAGCGCGGGGGCAATCTTGCGTTCTGCATCGCTTAGATAGGCATTGCGAGATGAAAGCGCCAGGCCATCGCTATCGCGCTTGGTTGGGGCCCCTATCACCTTCAGGGGCATATTGAGATCGCGAACGACCTGTTTCAGCACGGCAAGCTGCTGGTAGTCCTTTTCGCCAAAGATCGCGATGTCGGGCGTCACCTGGTTGAAGAGCTTCGTGCAGACCGTTGCCACGCCATCGAAATGAAACGGGCGAAACTCGCCTTCGAGGTCCTTCCCCGCGCTCCCGGCGCGGACGCCCGCCGAAAAGCCCTCAGGGTACATCTCTTCGACATCCGGGGCCCAGACGAGATCGGCATCGGCGTCAGCGAGCTTTTGCAAGTCGCCCGCCTCGTCGCGCGGGTACCGCGAGAGATCTTCATTCGGCCCGAACTGGGTCGGGTTGACGAAAATCGAAACGACCGTTCTGTCGGCCTTCTTTCTCGCCAGCTTGACGAGTGCGAGGTGGCCTGCGTGGAGGGCACCCATTGTCGGGACGAGGGCGATGCTCTGGCCGCGTTGCCGCCATTTTGAGGTGGCCTTTCGGAGGTCGCGTACGTTGCGAACGACTTTGATGATTTCAGACAAAGTTCAGGCCCCGATTGGATTTTGGGGCAGTCGTGGCGGAATTTTGGGGAGTCCGTCAAGGGGACAAGGGGGCTTCGGCTTTCGGCCGCAGGCGCGGGGCTAGCAATCTGGTAATATCAACCGGTGGGCGAATCGCGTTGAGTGTGCCCCTTTATCAGCGAGAAAATTATGGTCGCGACATTGCGGCGTGAGGATAGCGTGACACAGCGGGGTCTCCCACCACGGGACGAGTTCGCCGCGCAGTATCTCATGGACGAGCCGCGGCTCGTCGGCGCCCTGATCGAACGCGCGCTCTTCACCGAAGACGAGCGGCGGCGGACTGCGGACGTCGCGCGGCGCCTGGTGCATGCGGCACGCGCCGACAAGTCGAGCCATGCCGGCATTGACGCGTTCATGCACGAATACGGCTTGGCGACAGACGAGGGCGTGATCCTCATGTGCCTCGCCGAGGCGCTACTGCGCATTCCGGACGCTGAAACGGCAAACGCGTTCATTGCCGACAAGATTTCAGGCGGGGCGTGGGAGAAACATCGCGGCCACTCCGAAAGCCTGTTCGTCAATGCCTCGACGTGGGGCTTGATGCTGACCGGTCGCATCATGCGGCTCAGGGAAGCCAAGGGCGCAAACCCCTTCCAAGCGATGAAGCGTCTTGTCGCGCGTTCGGGCGAGGGGACCATCCGGCTCGCCATCCGCCAGGCCGTCCGACTGCTGGGCGAGCAATTCGTGCTCGGCTCGACGATCGAGGGAGCGCTGTCGCGGTCGCGCGCATTCGCCGACAAGGGGTATCGGTTTTCCTACGACATGCTCGGAGAAGCGGCCCGAACCGTGCAGGACGCGGAACGGTATTTCCAACGATATATGCTCGCAATCGATGCCGTCGGCGCGGATGCAGGGCCTTTCGCGACGCCGCACGCGGATGCGATTTTTGATCGGCCATCGATCTCGGTGAAGCTCTCCGCGCTTCATCCGCGCTTTGAACCCGGCAAAGAACATCGCCTGCGGTCGGAGCTTGCGCCGCTGCTCTTGACGCTTGCGCGGGCGGCGCGTGCGAAGGGTTTGGGTCTGACAGTCGACGCCGAAGAGCAGGACCGGCTCGACGTTATGGCCGATGTCTTCGGCGAAACGCTTGTCAGCCCGCACCTCGAGGGGTGGAACGGTCTGGGCATTGCTGTTCAAGCCTACGGGAAGCGGGCCATTCCGATGCTTCGGTGGTTGCGGCGTCTCAGCGAGAAGACCGGCAAGCGCATTCCGGTGCGCCTCGTCAAGGGCGCCTATTGGGACAGCGAGATCAAGTGGGCCCAGGAGCGCGGCCTCGAAGATTATCCGGTGTTCTCGCGCAAGCTGCACACGGATGTTTCCTATCTCGCTGCGATGCGCCTGCTGATTTCGGACCCGGTCGCCTTCTACCCGCAGTTTGCCACGCATAATGCTCACACGATCGCGGCGGCGTCCGTCGCGGGCGGTCAGGTGGAATTTGAATATCAGCGTCTGCACGGCATGGGCGAAGCGCTCTACGAGCAGGTCGTCGGCGAGGGCAAGTTCGGGCGAACGTGCCGAATCTATGCGCCGGTGGGCGGCCATGAGGAGCTGCTCGGATATCTCGTGCGCCGCTTGCTCGAAAACGGCGCCAACACGTCGTTCGTCAATCGGCTGGGCGATGAGGAAATGTCGATTTCCGAGATCATTGCCGACCCTGTCGAGATTGCGGATCGAGAGTTCACCTCGGGCGAGCGCGTCAAACTGATCGCGCGGCCGCGGGACATTTTTCTGCCCGAGCGAAAAAATAGCGCCGGGTTGGCGCTGGTTCAGCAGAGCGTGCGCGACGGACTTCAAGCTGACATCGCGAAGGTCCTCAAGTCTCCGTTCTTGGCCGGGCCGATCGTCAACGGCGCGATCACTGCGGGAGGAGATTCGGCTGCTATCTCTTTGTCGCCGCACGATCATCGCGACAGGATCGGGACGGTGCGGCTGGCGACGCCGCAGCACCTCGAGGATGCGATTTCGTCGGCGGTGAATGCGTCGCGGCGATGGGAGAAAACCGATGCGCCGGAACGCGCGCGGATTCTCGAAGCCGCCGCCGATCTGTTCGAGCGGGATCGCACGGTTCTGATGGCCGCGCTTATTCGTGAAGCCGGGAAGACGCTGGAAGCGGCGCATTCCGAGGTTCGCGAAGCAGTCGACTATCTTCGCTATTATGCGATCGAAACGCGCCGCCTTTTTTCCGATCCCGTTTTGCTCAAAGGGCCGACGGGGGAGGAAAATACACTCACGCTCAGAGGCCGCGGCGTCTTCGGGTGCATTTCGCCTTGGAATTTTCCCATCGCGATTTTTGTCGGGCAGGTCGCAGCGGCACTTGCCGCTGGAAACACCGTCGTTGCCAAGCCCGCCGAGCAGACGCCGATTGCGGGTTTTCTAGCGGTCAAACTGCTGCATGAGGCGGGTATCCCGCGCGACGCACTGCACCTCGTAACGGGCGGCGGGAAGCTCGGCGAAGCCATCGTCAAGGATGCGCGCATTCAGGGCGTGGCTTTCACGGGCTCCAACGAAACTGCCTGGGCCATTCAGCGGGCGCTTGCCGATCGCCGGGGCGCCATCGTGCCGTTCATCGCCGAGACGGGCGGTATCAACGCGATGATCGCGGATTCGTCGGCGCTCCCGGAGCAGGTCGTGCGTGACGCGGTGCGGTCGGCTTTCGACAGCGCCGGTCAGAGATGTTCAGCTGCTCGGGTTCTATTCGTGCAGGACGACAACGCGCCGCGCATCCGCTCGATGCTGGCGGGCGCCATCGAGGCGCTCGATGTCGGTGATCCTTACGATTACGCGACCGACATCGGCCCGGTTATCGACGAAGCGGCGCAGGATGCTCTCGAGAGCCATAAAGTTCGTATGCAGCGCGAGGGCCGCGAGATCATCGATCTTGCCATGCCGGAAGCCTGCCGGGCCGGGACGTACGTCACGCCGTCGCTCTATGAGATCGACCGGTTGAGCAAGCTCGATCACGAGGTGTTCGGGCCGATCCTGCACATGATCCGATACGAGCGCGGGAACCTGGATAAGGTCGTCGCGGCGCTCAATGCGACCGGGTACGGGCTGACGCTCGGACTTCACAGCCGGATCGAAAGCGTCGCCGACTACGTCGCGGAGAATGCGCGGGTCGGCAATCTCTACGTCAACCGCAATCAGATCGGCGCGGTGGTCGGCGTCCAGCCGTTCGGAGGCGAGGGGCTTTCGGGCACCGGTCCCAAAGCGGGTGGGCCGAATTATCTCGCGCGGTTCGCCACTGAGCGCGTGCGGGCGACCGACATTACCGCGACGGGCGGCAACTACACGCTGCTCAGCGGCAAGGGGTGAGCCTTTGGGCGCTTCCGACTCCGCTACGCGGAGCCGGCCGGAGCGCATGATTATTCGTAAAACGCATAAAATTTCTTGGCGGTCTCAACGATTTCCCACGTGCCCGTGAAGCCTGCGGGCGTCAGAAATGCGTCGCCCGCGCGGAAGGTCGCTTCCGAGCCGTCGTCGCCGCGGACGATGATGACGCCCTCGAGCAGGTGGCAGAATTCGCTCTCACTGAAGACGACGCGCCACGTTCCTGGCTCGCTGCTCCAAATGCCGCTGTTGAAGCGGCCGTCTGGGCTTTGGAAGAGGTTTTGCGCGGACTGGACCGGATCGCCGGAGACAATGCGCTCCGCCGCGGGTCGGTAAACCTCAGGGGCGGGCAGGGCGCCCTGAAAGAGGACGAGCTTGGGAAATTCAGGATTGTTGGCAGTCACGGGTGAGCCTTGATTGAAGGGTTGCCCGCGATGGTACGACTTGCCCGCTTCAACGGGCAAGTCTGTCACGCGCTCAGTTTGTCACTCGCTGGCCATCACAAAGCAATCGACGGACTGGCGGCGTAGGGCATTGCAGGTCGTTGTCGCGCGGTTCGCGTCGAAGCCCGTGAAGCGGGCGCGATAGACCTGATGACCGTCTTTCACGGCCGGGTTGGTGACTGAGGGGACGCCGGCCAAAAGCTTGCCGACGCGTCCCTGGACGCTCGTCAAGGCGCGCTGGGCATCGTCGACCGAGCCATAGGCGCCGATCTGCACGGCATAGCGGCCGCCACCGGACGCTTTGCTTGTGTTCCGGGCGCCGTAGCCGCCTTGTGTTGAAACCATGTGGATAGCAGCAGCCTGGGCGCCGAGTGTGGACGGCGGCATTCCACGGATCACGGGCGCGGGATGCGATGCCGCGCTCGTGGTCTTCGCCTGCTTTGGCCGCATGGCCGGTTCAGGCGCTGCGACGACTGCTGGGGCTGCGATTGGCGCAGCATCGGAGGTGCCGAGCATGGCAACCTGCTGACCCGCAGGCTTCGACGGGGGCGGGCTTGACGGTCCCTCAGAAGCTCCGAGATTAGCCGGTGCGAAGGGGCGAAGGACGATGTCCTCAGCCGGTGCATTTTGGCTGGGCGCGTCGGCGACACGCGTCAGGTCGGATCTCGACGGTGTGCTGAGGGATGGCGGCGGAGTGCGATCGGGTGTGCGATCCGTCGCTTCCATATCTGTCGTCTCTTCCGGGGACGCAGCGACAGAGCGCGCCTTTTCTACGATCGGAACGGCGCGGACCTTGAAGACATGGACAGGCGTCTCAAGGCCCGCTGGAGAACCTTGAGCGGGCTGTTGCGCGCTCGGCTGACGGGGCGTAGCGGGTGCGGCCTGTGCAACTTGGAGGGGTTTCGGCTTCCGTGTCGCCGGCCGTTCGGCCACCTTGGGTTCGTTTTTCAGCCTCGCCAGCAGCATGGGCTTACGGGTTTTGACGGAAGATGCGCGCGACGCCATCCGCGTCAGAAGAACACGCATTTCGGAATTTCGCTCGGCTGCCGTGTCGCCGCCGAAGACGACGCCGATGAGGTGGTGATCGCCACGGCGCCATGAGGTCACGAGGTTGAAGCCGGACGCGCGGGTGTAGCCTGTCTTGATGCCGTCAATGCCAGCGAAACTATTCAGCATCGTATTGTGATTGCGGAAGTTTTTTCCGCCATAGGCGAACGTGCGCGTGGCAAAGAGCGGGAAATAGCTCGGGAAATCGTCCTGCAGGTGGAGAGCCAGCGTCGCCATATCGCGGGCGGTCGTGACCTGGTCGTCGTTTGGAAGACCGGAAGCATTTTCGAAATGCGTTTTTGACATGCCGATCTCGCGGGCACGAGCGTTCATCAGGCGAACGAAGTTGCCCTCGGAGCCGCCGACACGCTCAGCGAGTGCTACCGCGATGTCGTTTGCGGATTTCGTTATGACCGCCATGATGGCGTCCGAGACCGAGATTTGCTCGCCGGGCTTCAGATCCAGCTTCGAGGGAGCGACACCGGCGGCGGCTTCGGAAATCGTCAGCCGGTCGGACATCTTCAGACGTCCGGACTGGAGCGTCTCGAATGTCAGATAAAGCGTCATCATTTTGGTGAGAGATGCCGGATGACGGAGCGCGTCGCCGTCCGCCTGGTGGAGGACGGAGCCCGTATTGGCATCAAGGATCAAGGCTGCGTGACGATCTTTCCCGGCGCTTGCGCTTCCGAGGAACACACCGAACACAACTACAAAAGCCGGCGCATAGGCCAACGCTCGTCGAAACAAGACGCTATTTCCCTCTGCCCGCTCATTTCGAGCGGTTGCTTTGCCAACGTAGTCTCCCGAGTTTGCCTGATCAGGCTCCCGTGAGCGGCCCCGCAGTCAATGGTTGAAAGCAGAGCACTGTTTTTGGGCACCTTTTGGGCGCTCAGGTTTGGGCGCCGGCGGATGCTCCGATAAGTCTATGGCCCGAGGCCTGCAGTAGGGTTAAACAACACGGTAAAAATAGGCTGTCGGGGTGTCTCAATTTCGCTCGCTAAGGCGATCTCATCCGGGCAATCTTGGTGCCGCCGATTTCACGGGCTCGCCGGGGTTTCGGCTCGGGGAGGCGCGTGAGTCGGGCGCGTTTCTCCTGTTGAGAAGAGCGCATGCACAGGAACCTGGAAGGAGTTTCGTCATTCATTGTTGGGAATGCCAAATGCGTCACACGGCTCGTTCTATTTTTTGCTCGTCAGCGTGCCTATATTGCGCTCTTGATGGACACGGGTGTTAGCTTGAACATTTGGCGCGAAAGAGAAGTGCCCCGCTGGGCACGCATTTGGAGAAGCGGGCGTTACCTTTCTGCCTCCAACATGCCCCTGTTGCGGGATATTTTGGGAACATCCGATGGATTCGGGTTTTCCCCGAGGCACGCGATGAAGACGGAGCAAAGTATTCGCTCGTTGGCGGCCTATAGCATGGCCGCAAGCAACGACCCGCCCGATGGGCCGCGTCGCGACGATGGCGACGGTGATGGCGAGTCGAAAACAGGTATCGTCACAAAGACCCGTCCAAAAACGAAGAAGCCGAACCTATATAAAGTTCTTCTGTTGAATGACGACTTCACGCCGATGGAGTTCGTGGTTCTGGTGCTGCAACGCTTCTTCAATAAGGGACAAGAGGATGCCACGCGCATCATGCTTCATGTCCACCACAAAGGAGTCGGTATTTGCGGCGTCTATACTTATGAGGTCGCCGAAACAAAGGTGACACAGGTCATGGACTTTTCGCGGCAGCATGGCCACCCTCTACAGTGCACCATGGAGAAAGAGTAGGACTCGATTGACATCGCTCTCCAAAAACCTTGAAGCCTCCCTGCACCGCGCTGTGCAGTATGCAAACGTCCGCCATCACGAGTTTGCGACGCTAGAGCATTTGCTGCTCGCGCTCGTCGATGATCGTGACGCCGCTGCCGTTATGCGGGCTTGTTCGGTCGACATCGAGCAATTGCGTGCCCGGTTGATCGAATACCTCGACACCGAGCTCAAGCCGATCGTGTCCAAATCAGCGCGCGACGCTCATCCCACGAACTCGTTCCAACGGGTCGTGCAGAGGGCGATCGTTCACGTCCAGACGTCAGGCCGGGAGGAGGTTACGGGCGCCAACGTGCTCGTCGGCATCTTCTCGGAACGCGAAAGCCACGCAGCGTATTTCCTGCAAGAACAGGAAATGACACGCTTCGATGCTGTTCAGTACATTGCTCATGGGATTGCAAAGCGCCCCGGCATGTTTGAGCCGCGGACGGTTCGTGGAGTCGATGACGACGTGAACGCAACCGAAGGTGAAGAGAAGAAGCCAGGCGATGCGCTGAACACGTATTGCGTGAACCTCAACAAGAAAGCGCGCGACGGCAAGATCGATCCGTTGATCGGCCGCGAGCAAGAGGTGATGCGCACCGTGCAGGTGCTCTGCCGCCGCCAGAAGAACAATCCATTGTTCGTCGGCGATCCGGGCGTCGGTAAAACGGCTATTGCCGAGGGATTGGCGCGCAAGATTGTCGGCGGCCAGGTGCCTGACGTGCTCAAGGGCGCAACGATCTTTGCGCTCGACATGGGCGCGCTGCTCGCCGGAACCCGCTATCGCGGCGATTTCGAGGAGCGGTTGAAGGCCGTGATGAAAGAGGTCGAGGCCTTCCCCGGCGCGGTTCTCTTTATCGATGAGATCCACACCGTGATCGGCGCGGGCGCGACTTCGGGCGGAGCTATGGACGCTTCGAACCTGTTGAAGCCTGCGCTGCAATCGGGAACGCTCCGCTGCATCGGGTCGACGACGTACAAGGAGTACCGGCAGCACTTCGAGAAGGACCGGGCGCTCGTGCGCCGGTTCCAGAAGATCGATGTGAAGGAGCCGACCGTCGAGGACGCGATCGAGATTCTCAAAGGCCTGAAGTCGGTCTTCGAGGATTATCACAAGATCAAGTACACGAACGAAGCCATCAAGGCGGCGGTCGAGCTGTCGGCACGGTACATTCACGACCGGAAGCTTCCGGACAAGGCGATCGACGTGATCGACGAGACGGGCGCTTCGCAGATGCTTGTGCCGGAAAACAAGCGGAAGAAGAAGATCACCACGAAGGAGATCGAGGCGACCGTTGCCGTCATGGCGCGTATTCCACCGAAAACGGTCACGAAGAGCGATGCCGAAGTCATCGCTCATATCGGTCGTGACCTGAAGCGGCTGGTTTTCGGCCAGGACAAAGCTATCGAAGCTCTCTCGAGCGCGATCAAGCTGGCGCGTGCCGGTTTGCGCGAGCCTGAGAAGCCGATCGGTTGCTACCTGTTCTCAGGCCCGACGGGCGTTGGCAAAACCGAAGTTGCCAAGCAGCTCGCCAACCTGATGGGCGTCGAGCTTCTGCGCTTCGATATGTCGGAATACATGGAGAAGCACACCGTTTCGCGTCTGATCGGCGCGCCTCCGGGTTATGTCGGGTTCGATCAGGGTGGCCTTTTGACCGACGGTATCGATCAGCATCCCCATTCGGTGCTGCTGCTCGACGAAATCGAGAAGGCGCATCCGGATCTGTTCAACATCCTCTTGCAGGTGATGGACCACGGCAAGCTGACGGATCACAACGGTAAGTCGGTCGATTTCCGCAACGTCGTTCTCATCATGACGACGAACGCGGGCGCGTCCGACATGGCCAAGCCGCCGATGGGCTTCAACCGCGCGAAGCGGGAGGGCGAGGATTCGGAAGCCGTGACGAAGCTCTTCACGCCGGAGTTTCGCAACCGTCTCGATGCCATCGTGCCGTTCGCGGGCCTCTCGCCCGAGATCATCGCGCAGGTCGTCGAGAAGTTCATCTTCCAGCTCGAGGCGCAACTCGCAGATCGTGGCGTTACGATCGAGCTGTCGGATGAGGCGACGCGGTGGCTTGCAGAGAAGGGTTACGACGAGAAATTCGGCGCCCGGCCGTTGTCTCGCGTGATCCAGGAATACATCAAGAAGCCGCTCGCCGAGGAACTGCTGTTCGGCAAACTCGAGAACGGCGGAACGGTGAAGGTTCTCGTCTCCGGCAAAGGCCCTGACCGGGCTTTGGCGTTCGACTTCCTGCCGCTTGATCCTTCGAAGAAGGTCAAAACGCCGGAAGACGAAGAAACGGATGACGATGACGATCTTCCGCAGCCGGTTCTTGCGGACGCGACGCCGAAGAAGGCGTTGCCCGGTCCGAAGGAGAAGGGCGAGAAGCCCAACGGCTCCGGTGCGGTGCCAAGCGTGCCGCGGAAAAAGAAAGAAGAGTAGACTTCAGCGGCACGGCCTTCGGGTCGTGCCGCTTCTCTATGCGCCGATGAAACCGTTATGATGGCCTAACGGCCCGCGTGGTTGCATGATTTGGCTTGCGGCTTTGCTTCTCTCGGGACTTTTCGGTTGGATCGGAACGGGCTGGTATGCGCCCGCCGCGATCGGCGTTGTTGCGGCCATTGTTATTGCGGTCGACAGCATCGCCGCGAATGAGTTCGCGGCAGCCACGGCTTTGATGCTTGCGATCATCGTCGCCGCAAGCTTTCTCGTATGGGGCGCCAGCCGCGCCCTGAGGCGTTATCTGACGGTCGCCGGATAGTTCGTCGTCTCGAGGCCTAGGGCTCAACCGGCGAGGGCTGCTTTGAGCTTTTCAGCGTTCGCGGCCAGCACGGAGCCCTCTTCCATATTTCGAGCGTGTATTTGTAGCGGCTTGCCCTCGTAACGAGGAATGATGTGGAAATGCAGGTGGAAGACGGTCTGGCCGCCGGCGTGCTCATTGAATTGCGCGATACTGATGCCGTCGGCATCGAAGGCGGCCTTCGCGGCGGTTGCCACCTTCTGGACAAGCGGGATGACCTTAGCGAGCACGGCGGGATCGGCGTCCAGAAGATTGCGCGACGGGGCCTTGGGAACGACCAGCGTGTGGCCGGGCGATTGGGGCATCACATCCATGAAGACGATCGCATCGGCATCCTCGTAGACTTTGTGGCAGGGAATTTCGCCGCGCAGGATCTTTCCGAAGATGTTGTTTGCGTCGTACGACATGATGTTCTTCCACTCTGCTGAAAGGGCGGCGACCGTTCGCTCGGCACCGCTTCAGGCCTCGTCTTTGCGATAGGGGCCCATCTCGGTCAAGTCGGCATTGAAACGGGACACGGCTTCGCGCTCTTGCTTGAGGAATCGCTCGACCGCTCGTTCCAGAGCCGGGTCGGCGAGCCAGTGGGCGGAGAATGTTTCGACCGGAAGATAGCCGCGTGCGAGCTTGTGCTCGCCTTGCGCGCCGGCTTCGACGCGCGGGAGGCCGTGCGCGATGGCGTACTCGATCGCCTGATAATAGCAGACCTCGAAGTGCAGGGCTGGATGGTGCTCCACGGCGCCCCAGTAGCGGCCATAAAGGCAGTCGCCGCCGATGAGGTTCAAGGCGCCGGCGATATAGCGTCCGTGCCGCTTCGCGAAGACCAGCAGACAGCGCTCTGGCATCGCTTGGCCGAGGAGCGAGAAGAACGTGCGATTGAGATAGGGCCGGCCCCACTTGCGGTTTCCGGTATCCATGTAGAACGCGAACATCGCATCCCAATGAGCCTCGCCTATGCCTCTGCCGGTGACGTGCTCGATCTCTATTCCGGGCGACAGAGCGGCTTGGCGCTCTTTTTTGATTGCCTTGCGTTTGCGCGAGGCCAGGGTGCCAAGAAAATCGTCGAACGAGGCGTAGCCTTGGTTTTGCCAATGGAACTGCTGGCCGATCCTTGTCAGGAAGCCGAGAGCCTGCAACCGAGTGGCGACCTCTTCGCTGAGAAACGTCATGTGCACTGACGAAAGGCCGCCGATGCGCGCGACCTCGATCGCGGCCGCCGCCATCACCTGTTCGTCGGCGTAGGACGTTGCGCCCGGCTTCACGAGTAGGCGCGGGCCCGGGACGGGCGTGAACGGCACTGCGATCTGGAGCTTTGGATAATAGCGTCCGCCTGCTTGCGCGTAGGCGTCGGCCCATCCGTGGTCGAAAACGTATTCGCCCTGGCTATGCGATTTCAAATAGGCGGGCGCTGCGGCGGCGATCGCGCCATTCTCGTCTTCAAGAATGAGATGGCGTGGTAGCCAGCCGCTTTTGCTGCCAACGGCGCGCGACTCTTCCAACGCCTTCAGGAAGGCGTGCGAGACAAAGGGATTGAATGTCGCCGGGACGGGATTGGCGCAAGCATCCCATTGCGCTGCATCGATCGCTGCGATCGAGGGCGCGAGCTTTACGGCTGTCTCGGGGATTATCGGCATCTTTACCGTTGCTGCGAGAGAGCCAAGTTTACGCAACTCCTCTGCAAGATCCAAATCACCTTGGGCAGGTCAGATCCGCGTGGCGGGCGGTGATCGGATCTTATCGTTAAGGACGAAAGCCTTCGAATATCATGGCGTCTGCGGAAGCTTCAGCGATGCGTCGCTGCTTTGGTGTCCTCACTGTCCAGGTGAAAAGCGGCAGACCCGAGACACGCCGCGCATATTCGGTAACCGGGGTTGGCAGTGCGTCGACTTGATAAGCGTAAAAATCGGGCGCGACGGGGCCTGACTCCAGTAGATTGCGGAGCACGGAAGCTCGTTTCTTGTGGATCTTGCGTGACCACCAACCGGCACCCTTGAAGCTTCCCGAAACAATGCCTCGCGGAATTTCGGGAGCCAAGTTTCGCACGGCGAGCATCACATCGGGATCGAACGACATCAGCGCAACGGGACCGCGATATTTCGAGACGAGCGTCGCGATGTTTGCGAGAAAAGCGCGATCCGGCGGGTCCCATTCGCTTTTGATTTCGATGAGCAGCGGTACGCGGCTACCAACCAGATCGAGGAGGTCTGCCAGCGTCAAAATCGTGGATCCCCCGACCTTATAGCGAAGGGATCGTAGGTCGCGTTCCTTGACGGCTGCGAGAGGGCCGCGCCCGTCGACGAGCCGGTTCAAGGTTTCATCATGAAAGACGACTGGAACGCCGCCCTTGACTGGTCGAACATCGCATTCGATGCCGTAGCCGGCCTTAATCGCAGCCTCGAATGCGAGACCGGTATTCTCGACGATACCGCGCTTTGGATCGTGCAGCCCGCGATGTGCGATAGGACGAAGGAAGGCTGCACGATCGAGCATGGCGTTAGCGTATTTTCAGGATGGCGTCGATTTCAACGCTGACGCCGAGCGGTAAGCTCGCGACGCCGACGGCGGATCTTGTGTGGCGGCCAGCGTCGCCCAAAACTGCGACAAGCAGGTCTGACGCGCCATTCAGGACTTTCGGATGGTCGGTAAATTCCGGTGTCGAGGCGACAAAGCCGGTCAGTCTCAAGACTTGGACAACCCGTTCGAGATCACCAAGAGCAGCCTTCGCCTGTGCCAGCACGCTCAGGGCCGAGGCCTTCGCCGCGGCCTGTCCGTCCTCGACGGAAACGTCCGCGCCGAGACGGCCCGTCAGCAGGCGGCCGGTGGCGTCCTTGGCGACCTGTCCGGAAATGAAAAGTTGATCCCCCGAGATCAGAAAAGGCACGTAATTGGCGACGGGTTGGGGTGCTTCCGGCAGTTTAAGGCCCAGCTGGGAAAGCCTTTGCTCGACTGTTGTCATGTCATAATTACCCATAGTTAGATTTCGGCGCAGCTTGTGCCGTGCTAGCGCCTCTTTGCAACGCTTTATCTGCGAACTAGATTGGGATAGTTGTAAGTATGCCGAGCTGGAAAGCGAGTAAGCCAAATGACTATGCGTGAAGGCTATGCCACGTTCGCGCTTCTCGTTCTCGCAGGTGCAACGCCTGTTCAACCGGCTTCTGCCGCCGATCTTATCCCGTTCGCCCCGCATCGCGCCGTCTATGAGCTTACGATGGGAGACTCAACAGCGGGCTCCGGCGTTACCGGCGTCACCGGCCGGATGGTTTACGAGCTGAGCGGTTCGGCCTGTGATGGCTACACGCAAAACATGCGTTTCGTGACCGTGATGACCAACCAGGAAGGAACAGAGACGCTCAGCGATCTCAGGAACTCGAGTTGGGAAGAGGCCGACGCGAAGAAGCTCAGATTTTCATCGACGCAATATCAAAACGATAAGCTTGCCGACACGAGCCAAGGTGATGCCGCGCGCTCGAAGGGTGCGACGCCGGTCGTCGGGGTCGATCTCGTGAAGCCTGCGAAAAAGCGCGTGGCGTTGCCCCAGGATATCTACTTTCCGATGCAACACGCTTCGACTCTTGTGCAGGCGGCCAAGAGCGGCGTGAAGATGTTTGCGGCCAATCTCTACGATGGGTCGGAGCAGGGCGAGAAATATTATCTGACCAATACGGTCATCGGCAAAAAATACGACAGGGACGCCAGGGCTACGCCAGCATCGTTCAAGGGAGCGGATGCGCTGACGAGCGTGGATTCCTGGCCGATGATGATCAGTTATTTCGAGGCCGGCAAGGACAAGCACGATCAAACGCCTGCTTACGAGCTATCCTTTCGCTATTTCGAGAACGGCGTCACGAGCGATCTGAAGATCGATTACGGTGAGTTTTCGATCAAAGGCCAATTGAAGGAGCTGACATTGCTTGCTCCTGGCAAATGTCCGGATACGAAGGCCGTCCACTAGCAAGCACGAAATTGCCTCGCTGCGGTGCGTGGCGGTTATGAGAAATCAGATCCCGCCAACAAATGATAGGCTGGACCGATGGTTGCCGGATCGACGCCGGCTTCCTGGCAGAACGACAGTAAAAGTCCTTCGTCGGAAAGAATGTGTTCGAACGTCGCAGACTGAATCTCGGGTGAGCTGGCGACGTTTCGAAGGTCGTCGGGTGTAATTCCTGTCAGCGCGAGAAAACGCGAGCTCTGCGTTGAATCCCCGAGAAGAAAAGCCAGCACCTGCAACGCTAAAGCTTCGGCGTCATCCTTAGACATGGATTTCTTAGACGTGGGCTTCGGTCGGGACCGAATCATTGAGTTTCCTATCGATAGCTGGCGTTAACTGTTGGTTACGGCTTTCGGGGCAAAGATGAACCCCTGATTTAGCCGAGAATCGGTGCACAACGGCCGCGATGGAGAGTGGGCGGTTCTATGACGTATCAGGAATCCGGAACGAACGTCGAGCGTCGCGTGCCTGAAACGCGGCTTACGACGCGATCTGTTCTGATCGTCGAAGACAACGAGCTCAACATGAAGCTCTTCAACGATCTCCTCGTCGCACACGGTTACAAGACGATACAGACCAGAAATGGTTTCGATGCGCTCGAACTTGCGCGCAAACACCGTCCCGATCTCATCTTGATGGACATCCAGTTGCCGGAAGTTTCCGGACTTGAGGTAACGAGATGGCTGAAGGACGACGACACTCTCCGCGAAATCCCGATCGTCGCCGTTACGGCCTTTGCGATGAAGGGAGACGAGGAGAGGATCCGGTCCGGTGGTTGCGAGGCGTACATTTCAAAGCCGATCTCGGTGATGGCGTTTCTCGAAACCGTTCGAAAATTCATCGGCCCGTCGAAGCCGTAAGTCCGTCTCGCAGATTTGTGATCCATGACAGCCCGCGTACTCGTCGTCGACGATATTCTTGCCAATGTGAAGCTTCTCGAAGCGAGGCTGCAGGCGGAGTATTTTGAAGTTCTGACGGCCAACAGCGGGCAGCAGGCTCTCGATATTCTAGGCCGCGAAAGCATCGACGTCGTGCTTCTCGACGTCATGATGCCGGGCATGGACGGGTTTGAAGTCTGCCGCCGCATAAAGGGTAGCAACGCCACTCACCACATTCCAGTCGTGATGGTCACGGCTCTCGACCAGCCGTCGGACAAGGTGCTCGGTCTCGAAAGCGGCGCCGACGATTTCCTCACCAAACCCGTCGATGACATCGCGCTCGTAACGCGCGTGAAAAATCTGGCTCGTCTCAAGATGCTGAACGACGAGATGATCATGCGGGCGTCGACAGGCAAGGATATGGGCATTCCGGACGATGGTTCGCTCGCGCGAGCGCTGTCCGCGAGATCCGGCCGGGTCATGCTGGTGGACGATCATCCAAGATCGGCGGCGCGGCTATTCGAAGTGCTGTCGAAGGTCAACGACACCTATGCGGAACGCGACGCGCAGACAGCGCTGGTGCGGCTCGCCGACGGCAATTTTGATCTTCTCATCGTCAGCTTGTCGTTGCAGAGCGCCGACGGTTTGAGGCTTTGCTCGCAAGTTCGTTCGCTCGAGCGCACGCGGCATCTGCCCGTCATCATGCTGGTCGAGCCGGGGGATGAAGCGCGCTTGCTTCGCGGTCTTGATATGGGCGTCAACGACTATCTGATGCGCCCGATTGATCGGCACGAATTGCTGGCGCGGGTGAAGACGCAAATCAAGCGGAAGCGCCATTCCGACTTTCTTCGCCATCGCCTGGCAGAAAGCATGGAGCAGGCGATTACCGATTCTCTCACCGGCCTGCACAATCGCCGTTACATGGAAGGGCATCTCAAGACGCTCGTTTCCGAGGCGATCCGCACGGGCCGAAGCCTGTCGATGCTCGTTGCCGACATCGATCATTTCAAGAACGTGAACGACACCTACGGTCACGACGTCGGAGATGCGGTGCTCAGGGAGTTTTCGGTTCGGCTTCGCCGGAATACGCGCGGGATAGACCTCGCGTGCCGGCTTGGGGGCGAAGAGTTCGTCATCATCATGCCGGACACGGACCTCACGCACGCTTATCAAGTCGGCGAGCGGTTGCGGGCGTGTGTGGCATCCGATGAATTCGCCATCGGCGATGGCAAGCACATCCGCATCACGGCGAGCGTTGGGCTCGGCACGCTGGAAAGTCCGGACGACACGCCCGATACGATTTTCAAACGTGCCGATTGCGCGCTCTACGTTGCCAAACGTCGGGGAAGAAACAGGGTGGTCGCGGACGCGGCCTAGGCGGGCCTCCTTCCGCAATGTCGATCGCGGCAGGCGTCAAGGAAGTCTCTGGACGATTGAAGAGATTGTCGGCTTAATGGAGTGTGTGGCGCCGAGGTTCGGCGTTCCCCGAGCTTTATAAGAGGCGGACGCTCGTCGAGCTGGCGGTCTTATAGAAATGCGAGGCTCCGTGTGTCGGCCGATATAGAGCTTGAGCGGGAGAATAAGGCCCTCAGGTTACTATTGGCGCGAGCTGGGCTGGAATCAGCGGAACACGACGTCGCCAGAAAACTGCAGCAGCTTATCGTTGAAGAGCTGCATCATCGCATCAAGAATACGCTGGGAATCGTTCAGGCGATCGTTTCTCAAAGTCTGCAAACCGCCGACACGATTGTCGAAGCGCAGCGCGCTATCGGGCAGCGACTTCAGTCGCTTGGCAGGGTTCAAGACCTCCTTCTGCAAACGAAATGGATTCAGGCGAGCCTGAGTTCACTCATCGCGGTTGCAATCGAGCCATTTAATTCAAAGGGAGTGGATCGATTTTCAATCGCGAGCCCGGCGATTGATGTGGCAGCCGCCGCTGCGCTTCCGTTGGCCATGGTTCTCAACGAGCTTTGCACAAACGCGAGCAAGTATGGCGCGCTCTCGGTCCCAAACGGGCATGTCGACATTCAGGCTGAGATCGATCCCGACGGGCGTCAGATACTGCTCACCTGGACAGAAAGCGGTGGTCCGACAGTCGAGGAGCCGGTCAGGAGAAGTTTCGGAACGCGATTGATTGAGCAAAGTCTTCTGTCAACGATCGATGGGAAAGGCAAAATACAATACCGGCCCACCGGCGTGGTTTGCGTTCTCGCTATTCCACTCGCGGCGCTTCAATTGACCTAAGTTTCAGATTGAAGCTCGAGCGGTTTCTGAAAGGGGGTACTGTTGCTGTTGAGCAGTTGTGCAGGCGCAACTCTAGTCGCTGTTGCAGATCCCAGACCAATTTTAGCAATTTTTTCTGGTGCTTAGGCGGCGGTCTAAGCGCTACTTTGCCGTTCGAATCGTTGCGCGCCCGACACAGTAAAGCAGTTGTTGCTTTCCGCCTCGTATTCTGGCACCAATTTGCGCACCGAAGTGGGGATAACTAGGAAATTACATCGGGTTTAAGGGTCGCGCTGCCTGTTTTTGCGTTTGGGCTGCGACCGTCAAAATCCCGCGCTATTGGGCCCGCCGCATAGCCTGATAGAGTGGGTATGATCGAACTGAGCGACCACACGAGTGGCCTCCTCGAACGGTTGCAGAGGATCGATCGCGAAGCTGGGTGAGGAACAACGCCCTCTTTGAACCTCGCCCGGTTGTGGCCAGGGTCGCGAAGCTGTCTCGGAACGATTTACCCCGCTGCCGAGTTTGCTTTAGGCCCTGGCCGCTTTCAGCCAGGGCTTTCAACACATTCGATTTTATCAAGAACAAACCAGCGTAGGCCGGGCGATTTTCGCCGACTACTTGATCTTGGTTTCTTTGAATTCGACGTGCTTGCGCACGACGGGATCATACTTCTTGAAGACAAGCTTTTCAGTCGACGTACGCGGGTTCTTCTTCGTGACGTAGAAGAAGCCGGTGCCGGCCGACGAGAGCAATTTGATTTTTTGTGTTACCGGTTTCGCCATGGATCCTGGCCCTAAGTGGAAGCGCCAATGTACCTTGGCGAGGAAGCGCGCAACATACGCGCGAACTTTGCCGTGTCAAGGCGCCGGAGGTGCGACCTTACAGGATATTAGATCGCGGCGATAGGTTGATCCGGCTGAATAATAGAAGGGCAGAAGCTCGTTCAGCCCCTTTATCTCCGGGTCATCCTGAATGAGCGCCACAACATCTTCGAGAACAAGCTTCGTGATGCGAGGCAGGTCGAGTTCGCCTGCTGCCGAAAACGTAAACCATCCGAGATCGAGCAGTTCGCCGTCGGGTAACGATGAATTTCCAGTTATCGCATTCGCTTTCGCGACGAAGAACCAGGTGTCGTAGCGGCGGACGCGTCCGGGCGGAGTAATTGCGCGTGCGAAGGGGAGAAGCTCCGCTGGTGCTGGGCTATGGCCTGAAGCGACGAAGGCTTCCCAGGCCGCGCTCTGCTCGATGAATGGCGCATTCTTGCCGACGATCAGTCCCGTTTCCTCACAGAGCTCGCGAACAGCCGCGAGGGCGAACGGCTTAATCTCGTGGGCGAGGTCCATCGGCATGAACCCGCCGTCGAAACGATTGGCGAGAACGCGATCGTCCTCTTCGACGCGGCCGCCGGGGAATACCCATTTGTCGGGCAAGAATACTTGGCTCGCGTGACGCCGGCCCATCAGCACAGTCGGTTCCGATCCGGACGCGTCGACGACGACGAGGCACGCTGCGTCGCGTATCGGCGTTTCGCTCAGCGGGACGCTTGTTGCTTCAGACATCGGGCGGCGCGGTCAGGTTGACGGGCCGGAGTCGGGCGGCGGAAATTCTTCCGGCGGATCCTCGTTTGGATCTCCGAAGCCGTGCATGCGAAGTGCCCATTGGTAGCCGATCAACGATCCCTTGACGCGCGGCAGGAGCCAGAGGCTCAGCAGGACCAGCGCGGGCATCCATATGACCAGCTGCACCCACGTCGGTGGGGAGTAGAGCCTCTCAAGGATGAGGATGCCGGCCACGATGACGTGCGCGGTGATCGTCATGACGAAATAGGGCGGGGCATCGTCGGCCCGCTGATGGAAAAGCTCGGCCGCGCAAACCGGGCAGTGGTCGTTGACCTTCAGGTATTTGCCGTAGAGCCTGCCATCGCCGCATTGAGGGCACTTCTCGTGCCAGCCACGGCCCATTGCCTGCCAGACATTTCGATCTGCAGCATCGTCCGGTACGGGAATGTGGTTGGCGGTGTCGAGCATGGACATTTGATGGTACCTTGGCGCACCCGGGTCAAGCCGCGCGTTCATTCTGCGGCGTTATCTACTCCGGCCTCGGAACTTGTTTCCAGGCTTTCGCTGCCGGCTGCGGTTTCCGAGCACCTTCGAGCCGAAATTCCCCTTGGACGGCTCGGTGAGCATTTCAAATCTTAACGCTCCGGCCGAGGGGATAGCCTCGAGCAAGCGAACCTCCACCGTATCGCCCAGGCGATATCCGGTGCCCGTGCGCGCGCCGACCAGAGCGTGGGCCGCTTCGACGTGATGGTAGTAATCGTTGCCGAGGCTCGAGATCGGGATGTAGCCGTCGGCCCCAGTATCCTTCAGCTTTACGAAAAGTCCCGATCGCGTGACGCCTGCGATGCGGCCGTGGAATGTCGCACCGACCTGATCGGCGAGGTGAGCGGCGATGAGGCGATCCGTTGTTTCGCGCTCTGCGGACATGGCGCGGCGCTCAGTGTCGGAGATCGCTTTCGCGATGCTGGCGAGGTGCGGGATTTCTTCATCGCTCAGACCATCGGGCCCAAGATCAAGCGCGCGGATCAGTGCGCGATGCACGATCAAATCGGCGTAGCGGCGGATTGGCGAGGTGAAGTGTGCGTAACGCACGAGGTTCAGTCCGAAATGTCCGATGTTCTTCGGATTGTATTCGGCCTGCGACTGCGAACGCAGGATCACCTCGTTGATAAGGTCGGGAACCGGCAAATCCTTCGCTTGCGCAAGGACGCGATTGAACGCTTCCGGCTTCAGCGCGCCGGCGTGCGGGACCTTCATGTCGAGGGTTTCGAGGAAGTCTCTGAGGCCCTTCAACTTTTCCGGGCTTGGTGCATCGTGGATGCGATAGACGAGGGGCAGGCGTTTTTCCTCGAGCGTCTCGGCAGCCGCGACGTTCGCTTGAATCATGAATTCTTCGATCAAGCGATGCGCTTCCAGCCGCTGTGGCGTGACCACACGATCGACTTTGCCTTCGGCGTTGAGCAGGATCTTGCGCTCGGGCAAATCGAGGTCGAGCGGGCCACGCTTGTCGCGCGCCCTGGCGACGGCCCTGTAGGCCTCCCACAAGGGCTTCAGCGCGCTTTCCATCAGCGGCTGACACTTGTCCGATACGTTGCCGTCGATCGCGGCCTGGGCTTCCTGATACGAAAGCTTGGCGGCTGATTTCATCATCGCGCGGATGAATGTGTGGCTGCGTTTTTCGCCATGCTTGTCGAACACCATGCGGACGGCGAGACAGGGCCGCTCTTCGAGTTCGCGTAGCGAGCAGAGGTCGTTCGAAATCTTTTCCGGAAGCATCGGCACGACGCGATCCGGGAAATAGACCGAGTTGCCGCGGAGTTTCGCTTCGCGGTCGAGTTTCGAGTCAGGGCGGATGTATTGAGCGACGTCGGCGATGGCGACCGTTACGACGAAGCCGCCCGAGTTTTTTCCGTCCGTGTCGGGCGCCGCGTGGACGGCGTCGTCGTGATCGCGGGCGTCAATGGGATCGATGGTCAGGAGCGGGATATCGCGAAGATCGATCCGCCCCTTCATCGTTGGCGGCGTCAGCGTCTCGCATTCCTGGATGACCGATTCCGGGAAGTCTTCAGGGATGCCGTGCGCATGAATTGAGATCAGCGAGATCTTGCGCTGGTCGTCAGGATTGCCGAGGCTTTCAACGATCTCGGCGCGCGGCGTCGCGAAGCGTCCGCGGCGGTTCAATTGAAAGCGAACGAGATCGCCGTCGTTGGCGCCGCCGGTGTCATCCGGCAGAATTTGCCAGCTCTTCAGTTCCTTGCGGTCGATAGGCTCGATGGTGCCGCCGCCGCGCTTCGATGCGCGATAGATGCCGAGAAGCCGGCGTTTTTCGCGCGGGAGTTTCTTGATCGGCGTCGCTTCGTATTGCGCGCCTCCACTCCCGCGCGGGAGCTTTTCGAGGCGAGCGAGAACGTGATCGCCGATGCCGATTTCGACGTCGCGACCGTGACCGGTTACGATGCGAACGATGGGCCGCTTGCCGTCGTCTTCTTCCCAGTGAAGCGGTTTGGCGATCAGATCGCCGTCCTTGTCGCGGCCGGTGACTTCAAGCGTCGTGGTGGGCGGGAGCTTGCCCTTCTCGCGCATGTGCTTTTTATCGCCTGCGAGCGTGCCCTCTTCCGCCATCTCGGCCAGCAGACGCTTCAATGCGATCCGCGCGCCGCCCGATACGCCGAAGGCACGCGCGATCTCGCGCTTTCCGGCTTTGCCCTGAGCGGAATTCAGAAAGTCAAGGATCTGCTCTTTGCTCGGAAGTCCGCCGTTCGCAGGAGCTCGCGTCACATTCGATTTGCGGGCCACCTGGCGCCTCGTTTTTGCCGTCAGGCCTTAGCCCTGGCGAGTTTCTTTGCGGGTGCAGCGGCCTTCGCCGCCTTTTTCGCGGCTGCAGGCTTCGACGCCTTACGTTCGGCAGGCGCCGCGCTTGCGCTTTTAGCAGGTTTTTCTGCGGCTGCGGCTTTCGCGGGCTTTGCTGATTTGGCTGCTGCTTTCGGCTTCGCGCTGCGCGATGCCTTCGACTTCTTGCCGCCGCCATTGGCGATCCGCTCGGCGATAAGCGCCACAGCCTCATCCATCGTGAGGGAGGCCGGATCTTTCGCGCGCGGGACGGTGGCGTTGACTTTGTTGTGCGTGACGTAGGGTCCGTAGCGGCCTTCGAGCACCTGCACGACGCCGCCTTCGCTCGGGTGCTCGCCAAGATCCTTCAGGACCTTCGGCGCGTTACGCTGGAAGCGGCTCTTGCCGCCGCCTGCGCGTTTTTCCGCAATCAGCGTGACCGCGCGATTGAGGCCGATCGTGAGTACGTCCTCGACACTCTCGACATTGACGTAGGTTTTGGCTTCGCCGTTCTCATGGACAATGAAGGGTCCGAAACGGCCGAGCCCGGCGGTGATCACGCCGCCTTCTGTCGGGTGCACGCCGACCTCGCGCGGAAGCGACAGAAGCTGTAGCGCCTTCTCGAAATCGAGCGTCGCCGCGTCGATGCCTTTCGGGATGCTCGAACGTTTCGGCTTTTCGTCGCCGACCGCCTCGCCGAGCTGGATGTAGGGTCCGAACCGGCCGGTGCGCAGAGTGACTGCAACGCCATCGTCATTGTACCCAAGAATCTTGCCGTCGAGCGCGTTGGCGTCGCCGTCGGCGGATTGCGTGAGCTGGCGCGTATAATTGCACTCTGGATAGTTTCCGCAGCCGATGAAGGCTCCATACTTTCCGGAAATCTTGAGGCTCAGGCGTCCCGATCCGCATTTGGGGCAAAGACGCGGATCGCTACCGTCTCCCTTATCCGGGAAGACGTGCGGCCCAAGCATTTCATTCAACGCTTCGAGAACGTCGCCGACGCGCAGGTCCTTGATCTCGCCGACGGCTGCCATGAAGTCGCGCCAGAAATCGCGGAGCACGTCTTTGTAGGCGAGTTCGTCGTTGGAGATGAGGTCGAGCTTTTCCTCGAGATCGGCAGTGAAGTCGTACTCGACGTACTTCTTGAAGAAGCTTTCGAGGAACGCGATGACGAGACGTCCCTTGTCCTCAGGGACGAGACGCTTCTTTTCGATGCGCACGTAATCGCGGTCGACGAGAACGGCCATTGTCGACGCATAGGTCGAGGGCCGGCCGATGCCCAGCTCTTCCATCCGCTTCACCAGCGTCGCTTCCGAGAAGCGCGGCGGGGGCTGCGTGAAATGCTGGTCGGCGCTGATCTCTTTATCTTTCAGGTGGTCGCCGACGGCGAGCGGCGGAAGGCGACGATTTTCATCGTCGTCGGACGTATCGTCCTTGCCCTTTTCGATCGTGCGAACGCGGTCGTCGCGGCCTTCCTCGTAGACCTTCAGGAAGCCGTCGAACATCAGGACGGAGCCGTTCGCCCGCATGCCGTAGGCTTTGCCGTCGGCACCCTTGACCTCGATTTCCGCGGCCGTCTGCTCGATGTCGGCAGCGGCCATCTGGCTCGCGATGGTGCGTTTCCAGATGAGATCGTAGAGAGCGGCCTGGTCCTTCTCGAGGTGCTTGCGGACCTGATCGGGCTTGCGGCGCGGGTCTGTCGGGCGGATGGCTTCGTGCGCCTCTTGGGCGTTCTTGGCTTTCGTTTTGTACTCGCGTGCGAAGGGCGTGTAGTTCCTGCCAAATTCGGCGGAGATCACGTCGCGAATGTGCCCGACCGCTTCCGGAACGATCTGGACGCCGTCCGTTCGCATATAGGTGATGAGGCCGACGGTCTCGCCGCCGATGTCGACGCCTTCATAGAGGCGCTGGGCGATCTGCATCGTCTGTTTCGCCGAGAAGCCGAGCTTGCGCGAGGCGTCCATCTGCAACGTCGACGTCGTGAAGGGCGGGTAGGGATTGCGCTTCGTCGCCTTCTTCTCGATCGACGCGACGCGGAAGTCCCGGCCGATCAGCGCTTGCCTGATGGCAGTCGCCGTCGCTTCGTCCTTGATGTCGAGTTTCTTGAGCGTCGTTCCGTCGATCGCGACGAGGCGGGATTTGACGTCCTCGCCCTTGGCGGTCGAAAGCAGCGCCTCGATCGTCCAGTATTCGTCGGTTCTGAAGGCTTCGATCTCGGCTTCGCGGTCGCACACAAGACGCAGCGCGACGGACTGGACGCGGCCGGCCGACCGGGAGCCCGGCAGCTTGCGCCAGAGCACGGGCGACAGCGTGAAGCCGACGAGATAGTCGAGGGCGCGGCGCGCCAGGTAGGCGTCGACCAGAGGTTCGTCGATCTTGCGCGGCTCCTTGAGCGCGGCGAGGATCGATTGCTTCGTGATGGCGTTGAAGGCGACCCGCTCGACCTCGGTATTCTTATTGAGGGCCTTCTTCTGATTGAGGATCTGGAGGATGTGCCAGGAAATGGCCTCGCCTTCGCGATCAGGGTCGGTCGCGAGGATCAGTTTGTCAGCTTTTTTGAGCGCTTCGGAGATCTCACGCATGATCTTCTGCGACTTCGGATCCACTTCCCAGTGCATCGCGAAATCCTGGTCCGGCTCGACGGAGCCGTCCTTTGCAGGCAGGTCGCGCACGTGCCCGTAGGACGCGATGACCTTGTAGCCTGAGCCCAAATATTTGTTGATCGTCTTGGCCTTAGCGGCGGATTCGACGATGACGACATTCATCTCGCGATTTCGCTCCTGGGCCGCGCTTCGCCCGTCGGGTCGACGGATAGGCGGCCTTCAATCGCCGCCTCGCGGCGGGCCGGGAACATGGTTGATCGACGCAGCGCTGTCAAATCCTGGGTTGTCACAACTATAGATTGTGCAATTATTGATATTGCGACCATAGAGATAATGCTCTACATTAAGCATATGGAATGAGCGGTGTTTTTCTCAAGGGCGATGGAAGAATTGCAGAACAGTGGATTTTCCGGCCGGGACGGCGAAGAGAAGCGCGAGCATCTAGAATATCTCGCTGATTTGTTAGGCGAATTACAGCGCATGGCAGAACGCGAAGGATGCCGGAAGCTATCCCGGTTGCTCGCAATATCGCATGCTGAGGCCCGGCGCGAAACGCATCGCCAGGAAGGCTAAACACCTTTCAAAGCCACCAGACTGTAGCCCTGGCGCTCGATGCGGCCGCCGAGATCGAGTTCCAGCAGTGCAATTTGCACCGCCTGAACGGTTATCCCGCATTGCCGCGCAATGGCATCGACGGTGACGGGTGCGGGCCCGAGCGCCGATAGGACGACTTTCAAGACATCTTCAGCCGGAAGATCCGGTCGGACGGATTTCGCTTCGTCGGGTTCGGCCGCCGCTGGCTCTTGGGCGAGCGTATCGTCGTAGCGGCGTTCTTCGAGGCCCATGATGGGACGGAGGACGTCAACGACGTCCGCGGCTTCGGTGACAAGCGTCGCGCCTTGTTTGATGAGCCGGTTTGTCCCTTCCGCGCGGGGATCCAGCGGATGACCGGGGATGGCGAAGACCTCGCGGCCCAGATCATTGGCATATCGGGCCGTGACAAGGGTTCCGGAACGGGCCGCCGCCTCGACGATGACGACGCCATGAACCAATCCGGCAATGATCCGGTTTCGGCGCGGAAAGTCTTTGTCGCGCGGCTGCAGTCCGGGTGGTCGTTCGGTGACCAGACATCCTTCAATTCCGATCCGCGCCTGCAGCTCGGCGTGTTCGGGCGGATAGATCCAATCGATGCCGCCTGCGAGAACGGCGACCGTGCCGGTTTTCAACGACGTCTCGTGGGCGGCCCGATCGATGCCGCGCGCGAGGCCTGAGACGATGACGAAGCCGGCTTCGGCCAACTGAGCCGCAAAGATCCGGGTCAACTGCGTGCCGGCTGCTGAACATTGCCGCGAGCCGACGATGGCGACGGCGGGAGCATTCAGAAGCCGATGGTCGCCTTTGACGTAGAGCATCGGCGGCGGTGCATCGATGCGGGCGAGAAGGGCCGGATAGTTCGGCTCGATCGTGAAGAGGGGCGTGGCGCCAGCGCGCCGGGCGGCTTCGAGTTCGCGTTCTGCGTCGGCTTTGGGGCAGATCCGGATCGGGCGGCCTGAACCGCCACGACGGGACAGCGCTGGCAGAGCTTCAAGCGCCTTCGTCGCGCCGCCGTAGTGGTTGATGAGATCACGGAACGTCACCGGGCCGACGTTTTCCGATCTGATCAACCTCAAGCACGCCAGCCGCTCTTCATCGGAAAGCTCCGCCGTTGGAAGCGGTGCCGGACGAAAAAGCTGCTGCTGCTCAGGTCTTGGAACCAATCCTTGGCTCCTCCCCCGCCAGCAAACGCCCGATGTTCGCGTGATGCTTGATCAGAATAATGAGGCTCATCACGGCGACGACGGCCGCGAGATCGGCATTCCCCAGGAACCACGCCGCAATCGGCGCGGCGATGGTCGCGACAATGGCCGCGAGTGACGATATGCGCGTCAGGGCGGCGACCGTCAGCCAAAGCACGGCAAAGACGAGGGCGCATTGCCAAGCGAGCGCCAACAAAACGCCGAGGTACGTCGCGACGCCTTTTCCACCTTTGAATCCGAGCCAAACCGGAAAGATATGTCCGATAAAGGCCGCGAGGCCTGCGAGCATCGCGGGCGCCTCGCCCAGATAATGCCTCGCGATGAGCACCGCGACGGCACCCTTGGCGGCGTCGAGAAGGAGTGTCGCCGCGGCGAGCCTCTTGTTCCCCGTGCGCAGGACATTGGTCGCGCCGATATTACCCGAGCCGATGTTGCGAATGTCGCCGAGCCCAGCGGCACGCGTCAGCAGCAGGCCGAACGGGATCGAACCCAGGGCATAGCCGATGACGAGAGCCGCCGCGATCGCAGCCGGCGAGACGCCGTCCATCAGCATTGCCAAAGGTAACAAAGAGCTCATGTCCTAGATCTTTTTCGCAAAGGCCCGCTCGAGCGGCGGGGGGAGGGTCGGTCTATGTGCGCTCGACACCAGCGTATTCATAGACCGTCTGTCCGGCAACCATCGTCCGAAGCACGCGGCCCTGCATCTTGGCTTCGTCGAAGGGCGTATTCTTCGAGCGGGAACGGAGCAGGTCTTTGTTGACGACCCAGGGCTCGCCCGGATCGAACAACACGAGATCCGCAATGGCGCCTTTGGCCAGCCTTCCGGAGTGCAGCCCCAAGAGGCGCGCTGGATTGATGGTCAAAGCCTTCAGCATCGCGGAGAGCGTGATGTCTCCCGAATGGACGAGGCGGAGCGCTGCGGAGAGCAATGTTTCAAGACCGACGGCGCCGTCTGCAGCTTCGGCGAAGGGCCGCCGCTTGGTGTCGGCGTCCTGCGGGTCATGGCTCGATACGATGACATCGATGTCGCCATTGGCGACGGCCTGTACCATCGCGACGCGATCTTCTTCCTTGCGCAACGGAGGACGCATTTTGAAGAACGTACGATATGGCCCGATATCGTTTTCGTTGAGCGTCAGGTGATTGATCGAGACACCGCAGCTGACGGGAAGCTTTTTTGCTTTGGCGTTTTTGATGACGTCGATGCTTTCCTGGCAGCTGATGGTCGCGGCGTGGTAGCGCCCACCGGTCATTTCGACGAGACGGACGTCGCGTTCCAGCATGATCGTCTCGGCAATTTTGGAGATGCCGGGCAGTCCGAGGCGGGAGGCGACTTCGCCCGAGTTCATCGAGCCGCTGGAGAGGTAAGGGTCTTCGGTATGGTGGACGACGAGCGCGTTGAAGTCCTTGGCATAGCTCAGGACATTGCGCATGACGCGGGTATTGACGACGCTCGATTTGCCGTTCGAAAAGCCGATCGCTCCAGCGCGCTTCAGCAAACCGATCTCGGTCATTTCCTCGCCCTGCAGACCCTTCGTCATCGCTGCCATGGTCTGGACGTGCACCAGAGCGTTGTCGCGGGCGCGGCGCTGAATGAAGTCGACGAGCGCGACCTGATCGATCACCGGATTGGTGTCCGGCATGACGACGATGGTCGTCACGCCACCTGCCGCTGCGGCATGGCTCGCCGTCTTGAGCGTTTCGCGGTGCTCGTAGCCGGGTTCGCCTGTGAAGACCTGCGCGTCGATCAGGCCGGGCGCTAAGACGTTGCCTTTGCAGTCTATGACGTTCGCGCCTTCCGGAGCGTTGCGCCTCAGATGGGAGCCCAGATCGGTGATCAGGCCGTCCTTGACGAGGAGGCCGCCCGGTTCATCTCGGTTCGATGCGGGGTCGATGAGGCGGGCGTTGATGAAGACGGTGGCGGTGCCGAGGCTCTTCGGCTTTTCGATCGGCTTTCTCATCGGGCGTCCTCCGCGAAGCCCGGAAGGTGTGCCGATAACGCTTCTAGAACTGCCATTCTGACGGCAACGCCCATTTCAACCTGTTCACGGATAACGCTTTTGGAATGGTCGGCGACGGTCGAGGCGATTTCGACGCCGCGATTCATCGGACCTGGATGCATGACGAGTGCGTCGGGCTTGGCTCGCGCGAGCTTTTCGTGATCGAGCCCGAAGAAATGGAAGAACTCACGGGTCGACGGGACGTATGAGGCATCCATGCGTTCGCGCTGAAGGCGGAGCATCATCACGATATCGACGCCTTCGATGCCCTTCCACATGTCGGTGAAGACTTCGCAGCCGAGGCGTTCGGGAGACGACGGCAGCAATGTCGTTGGGCCGATGAGGCGGACGCGTGCGCCGAGCGCGTTCAAAACGTTGATGTTGGATCGTGCGACGCGGGAGTGGACGATGTCGCCGCAGATTGCGACCGTCAAACCGGCGATACGGCCTTTCGCCCGGCGGATGGTCAGCGCGTCGAGAAGCGCTTGCGTCGGATGCTGGTGGGCGCCGTCTCCGGCGTTGATGACGGAGCAATCGACTTTCTGAGACAGCAGCTCTACGGCGCCTGCCGCGTGATGGCGGACGACGATGATGTCCGGGCGCATCGCGTTCAGCGTCACGGCGGTGTCGATGAGCGTCTCGCCCTTGGTGACCGACGACGTCGCGACGTTCATGTTCATGACGTCGGCGCTCAGCCGCTTGCCCGCCATTTCGAACGAGGCCTGCGTGCGGGTCGATGATTCGAAGAAGAGGTTGATGATCGTCCGGCCCTCAAGCACATCGCGCTTGCGGCCGTTATTGCGGATGTGATCCGCATTTCTATCGGCCAGATCGAGCAGGAAATTGATTTCGTTGGCCGACAGACCCTCGCAGGTCAGCAGGTGGCGGCGCGGAAAAACTTTCAGCGCATTGGTATTCGATTTCGATGTCATTAAAGGCGCTTCTATAGGGGGAGTCTTGCGGGGCCGCAAGGAGGGGAACGACATCAATCCCAAAGGGACTTAACGGCGGGTGAAGTGCCATCCGGGCACAGAGCATCGGGAAGCAGTGATTTCCGCGCTGCAAAGCCTCGCCAGTTCGAGATCAGGCCTTGTTATTCAGACGATCGAGCGCGCTCTGCAGGATGATCGTGGCGGCTAGCTTGTCTATCACCTCGGCGCGGCGTTTGCGCGTCTGATCGGCGTCGATCAACATTCTTTGAGCTTCCGCGGTGGTCAGGCGCTCGTCCCACAGCAGGATCGGAAGCGGCGACAATTTATTGAGATTGCGTGCTAGCGCCCGGGTGGCCTGCGCCCGGGGGCCCTCCGTCCCGTCCAAATTCCGGGGCAAGCCGAGCACCAGGCCCGCGACGTTGTGCTCAGCGGCAAGTGACAAGAGTCGGGTCGCGTCCGCCGTGAACTTGGTTCTACGGATCGTTTCGAGGGGGGAGGCTATCGTGCGCCGCACATCCGATAGGGCGAGGCCGAGCGTTTTGGTGCCGGCGTCGATGCCGATGAGGCGCCCATCCGTGATGTCGCGGAAGTCCTGCTGGTCTTCCGTGGTGCGGCCGGGTGGCGCTGGAGCGGCCGACTGGTTCATAATGTGATGCCTGAGTATGTGTAATGGGAGGATTGCGAACCAGCCTCTACCAGCTTCGGCGGCAAATTGGCATCGTTCGTCGCGTTACAGCTCTGTTTAACCCTCTGAAGGTACCGGAGATAGTACCGCCGGTTGCATTGATGCGGTGAGGGCGGCTAAGAGAGCTTCGCAACATCCCCCGATTTCCTTGAAGGGACATTTCCATGCAGGTCGACGAAGCGACCGTTCGCCGTATCGCGCGCCTCGCTCGGATCAAAATCAGCGATGCCGAGGCCAAGGGCCTCGAGACGGAACTCTCGGGCATTCTCGATTGGGTGAAGCAACTCGACGAGGTCGATACCGCGAACGTCGAGCCGATGACGCGTGTCGTCGCGCATCAACTCAAGATGCGGGACGATGTCGTTACAGACGGCGAGATCGCAGATCAGGTCACGGCAAATGCGCCGCTGGCCGAGGACAATTTCTTCGTGGTGCCGAAGGTCGTGGAGTAGCTGGTGACGGATCTTACCAAATTGACGATGGCCGAAGCCCGCGACGGCTTGGCGAAAAAGACGTTCACGGCGCTTGAGCTGACCGACGCGTTTATCTCGGCTATCGAAACAGCCAATCCTGCGCTCAATGCCTACGTTCTCCAGACGCCGGAGCACGCGCGCGTGCAGGCGAAGGACAGCGACAAGCGGATCGCGGCCGGCAAGGCGCGTTCGCTCGAAGGTCTGCCGATCGGCAACAAGGATCTTTTCTGCACGCGCGGCATTCGCACGACGGCGTGCTCGAACATTCTCGGTGAATTCAGCCCGACCTACGAATCGACCGTCGGACAGAATTTGTGGGATGCCGGCGCCGTGATGCTCGGCAAGCTCAACAACGACGAATTCGCGATGGGATCGTCGAACGAGACGAGCGCCTTCGGAAACGTCGTCAGTCCCTGGCGGCGCAAGGGCAAGGACGGCAAGCTCTCGACGGACAAGCTGGTGCCGGGTGGCTCGTCGGGCGGCTCGTCCGCGGCTGTTGCAGCCAGTCTCTGCCTCGCCGCGACGGCGACCGACACGGGCGGCTCGATCCGCCAGCCAGCCGCTCTCACCGGCACTGTCGGCATAAAGCCGACGTATGGCCGCTGTTCGCGCTGGGGCATCGTCGCATTCGCGTCATCTCTCGATCAGGCAGGTCCGATCGCGAAGACGGTGCGGGACAGCGCGATCATGCTCAAAGCGATGGCGAGCCACGATCCGAAGGACACGACATCCGTCGATGCGCCCGTTCCGGATTACGAGGCGGTGCTTGGCAAGGGCGTCAAAGGGCTCAGGGTCGGAATCCCAAGAGAGTATCGCGTCGAAGGCATGTCGCCTGAGATTCAGAAGCTCTGGGACGATGGGATCGCTTGGCTCAAGTCGGCGGGCGCGACGATCCACGATATTTCTCTGCCGCACACGAAGTATGCGCTTCCCGCCTATTATATCGTGGCGCCTGCCGAGTGTTCGTCCAACCTCGCGCGATACGACGGGATGCGCTACGGGCTGCGCGTCAACGGCGACAATCTGATCGACACCTATGAGAATACGCGCCATCAGGGCTTCGGCAAGGAAGTGCGCCGCCGGATACTGATCGGAACGTACGTGCTTTCGGCGGGCTATTACGACGCCTATTATCTCAAGGCGCAGAAGGTTCGGACTCTGATCAAGCGCGATTTCGACGAGGCTTGGAATAAGGTCGATGTCGTGTTGACGCCGACGACGCCTTCGCCGGCTTTCGCGTTCGGCGAGAAGACCGGCGATCCGTTGGCCATGTATCTCGAAGACATCTTTACGGTCACCGTGAACATGGCGGGGCTGCCGGGAATGTCGGTTCCGGGCGGTCTTTCTTCAGAGGGAACGCCTCTCGGGCTGCAGCTGATCGGCAAGCCGTTCGATGAGGAAACGCTGTTTCGGACTGCTCAGGTTATCGAAGATGCAGCCGGCCGCTTCGCGGTGCCGGAAGCTTGGTGGATGAAGGGCTGACATCATGGATCCGAAACGGCCGTGGGAATGCGCAGACATGTCCCAGGTTCGCACTGAAATCGATCGCATCGATGCCGCCCTGGTCGATCTCATCGCGGAGCGCTTTGGCTACGTCGACCGCGCGTGGCAGCTCAAGATGAATTCGAGCGAAGGCGCCATCGTGCAATGGCGCATCCAGCAGGTGATCGATCGCGTCAAGGCGCGAGCAGCGGACAAGGGGTTGCCGCCTGAGATGATCGAGATGGTTGGCGCGCAGTGGCGAAACATGATCGGCTGGTTCGTCCAGTTCGAAGAAGAAAAGCTGCGACAAGTCCAGAACGATACCCAAAAGTCGGGAGTTGATGGTGCCTGATTATCAGCCCAACGTGCCGCTGATTGAAGTCTTCCTTTATGGCGTGCTCAATCCCGCTACGATCGTTGTCGCCTTCATGCTTGGCCGCCGTGCGGATGACAAAACCAAGATCATGATCGCAGCTTTTGGCGGCGCGGCTGCCGGAGCGGCGTTGCTCTATATTGTAACTTTTCTTCGCCTTTGGGACGCGCCTACGCTCGGTCGCGCTATTGCAGGCGTTTTCACAACGTCGCTCATCGCGGGTCTCGTTTATGCGGGCATCGGTTACGCGACCAAGGGATGGTCTGGAGGCCAGAAATGAACTCTCAGAAAATCGCTGAAAAGCCGAAATCCAAAAATCTGATCGAAGGTGCGACCGGTGACTGGGAAGTCATCATCGGCCTCGAGGTGCACGCGCAGGTCGCGTCGAATTCGAAGCTCTTTTCGGGCTCGTCGACGGGCTTCGGCGCACCGCCGAACAGCCACGTCTCGCTCGTCGATGCCGCGATGCCCGGCATGCTGCCTGTCATCAACCGCGAGTGCGTGGCGCAGGCCATTCGCACTGGGCTCGGTCTCAAGGCTCAGATCAACAACAGAAGCGTTTTCGACCGGAAGAACTATTTCTATCCGGATCTGCCGCAGGGCTATCAGATCTCGCAGTACAAGCAGCCGATCGTCGGCGAAGGCGAAGTCGAGATCACCGTCGACGGCGAGACGCTGAAGGTCGGCGTCGAACGGCTGCATCTCGAGCAGGATGCGGGCAAGTCGTTGCACGATCAGCATCCCGACTATTCCTACGTGGACCTCAATCGTTCGGGCGTTGCGTTGATGGAGATCGTGTCGAAACCCGATCTCAGGTCGTCGAAGCAGGCGCAGGCCTATGTGACGAAGCTCAGGAGCATTCTGCGTTACCTCGGAACGTCCGACGGCGACATGGACAAGGGCAACCTGCGCGCGGACGTCAACGTCTCGGTTCGCAAGCCTGGCGACAAACTCGGCACGCGCTGCGAGATCAAGAACGTCAACTCGATCAGGTTCATCGGCCAGGCGATCGAGTACGAGGCACGCCGGCAGATCGATATCATCGAGGACGGTGGCACGATCGACCAGGAAACGCGCCTATTCGATGCCGCGAAGAATGAGACGCGTTCCATGCGGTCGAAAGAAGAAGCGCACGACTATCGCTATTTCCCCGATCCCGATCTGCTGCCGCTCGAGTTCTCGAACGAGTATGTCGAAGAGCTCAAATCGAAGTTGCCCGAACTGCCCGACGAAAAGCGCGCGCGTTTCATGACGAGCTTCGGGCTTTCGGCTTACGACGCCGATGTGCTCGTCGCGGAGCGGTCGTCGGCTGACTATTTCGAGAAGGTTGCGGAAGGCCGCGATGGCAAGGTCGCCGCCAACTGGGTGATCAACGAGCTTTTCGGTCGTCTGAACAAAGAAGGCAAAGCCATCGAGGATAGCCCGGTTTCTGCGGCGCAGCTCGGTGCGATCGTCGACCTGATCGGGTCGAACGCCATCTCGGGGAAGATCGCCAAGGATCTCTTCGAGATCGTGTGGACCGAAGGCGGCGATCCGGCGGAAATCGTCGAAAAGCGCGGCATGAAGCAGGTGACCGACACCGGCGCCATCGAGGCGGCTGTCGACGCCATCATCGCGGCCAACCCGGAGAAGGTCGAACAGGCGAAGGCTAAGCCTTCCATGCTCGGCTGGTTCGTCGGTCAGGTGATGAAGTCGACGGGCGGCAAGGCGAACCCTGCGTCCGTCAACGACATCCTCAAGGCCAAGCTTGGAATCTGATGGCCGGCAGGTGGGACGTCAGAAGGCCTTCTGAAGGCTGAGGCGTCTCGCCTTTCGCTCGCGCAGCCCAACAAACACGACGTGCGCGATGCCCGCGCATGCCAGGATGACGAAGCCGAACGGAACGACGGCTGCGAACACGTAAGCTATCTTTGTCGTTGTCATTGGCCTCTCCTTGGAGGCTGGTGGTTCTGATGCGACAAAACATAGCAGCAAGTGTTTGCAGTCCCGCTCACGCGGTCATGACAAATGTCATCGCGATCTTTGCGATCCGGTAACTCGTGGTAAATGCGGAGTTAACGTCTGACGCTCCTGGGAGGCCGCTACAAAGGCCTGACGATCAGGGGCATTCCACCTCTTGGGCGCAGCGTGACGCGGCTCACGGGCTCAGGTAAGTGGCGTCCATCCCATTCGAACCGCATGCTTCGCAATAAAGTGGCAAGGATTGCCGTCGCCTCGAGGATGGCGAAGGACGATCCGATGCAAACGCGCTGACCATATCCAAAGGGCATGAACTGGGTGCGCGGATAGCGGGCTTCGTTCTCCGGCAGAAATCGATCCGGATCAAACCGGTCGGGATCTTGCCAGAGCAACCTGTGGCGATGAACGATAAAGATCGGAATGACGACCAGTGTGGGGCTTGGGAGAAACTTGCCTCCGAGGTCCATGTCTCCCGCCGTAACGCGCGTCATGACTGGCGCGGGAGGATAGAGCCGCAGCACCTCTTTCAAAACGCGCGTCGTAATGGGTAGTTTGCCGATCGTTGCGGCATCGATCCGCCCCGTGCCGATTACGGCATCGAGTTCTTCCCGCACACGCTGCTGCCATTCCTGTGCTCGGGCCAGAACGTAGAGCATCCACGTCAAGGCTTTGGCCGTGGTTTCGTGGCCCGCAAATAGGAACGTCGCGAGATTGTCGGCGATAAGTTCATTGGGCATCGGCTCGCCGGTATCTGGATCCTTCGCGGCGAGCATTCGCGCGACGAGGTCGGAACCCGTGCCGCCTTCCTCGCGGCGCTGGGCAACGAGCCTTCCGACAATCGACCGGAGTTCGGCGGCCGCGCGCCGCATTTTGCCTTTTCCTGGATGCCAAACGTAAGGAGGAAGCTGCAGCAGTGATGCGGCGACTTCCCAGGAGATTGGATCGAGATAGGCGCGGCCGGCGCGCTTGATGATGTCGCCGTCGCGTTGGCTGACGCCCGCTAAAACCGTGCGCGCAATGATCGCGAATGTGGTGTCCGTCAGGTCTTCTTCGACATTGGTGACGAAGGCGTTTGGTCCACGCGATCTCCAGCGCATCACGCAATCGACAGCAGCGTCGGCCATCGTCGGAACATAGCCGAGGAGTTCTGCGTGCCGGAACGGAGGGCTTGCGATCCTGCGCTGCCAGCGCCAGCTCTCGCCCTGTGCGGTCAACAGGCCATTGCCGATGATCGGAGTCAGGACGCGGCGATCGAGTCGCGTCTTTGGAAACTGCTCGGCGTTCTTGAGAAGGATATTTTCGAGGAGGGCCGGATCGGTCACCCAGGCTACGAGCGGACGCTTGCCGCCGTAGGTGACGATGGGCTCGTGATAGACGGCGCGCGGAATCGCCCGCAGAGGATTGCGGACGAAGCGGCCTAGAAATGGAAGTAGGGGCAGTGGGCGCGCGGACGGCGTGACCGTCGGCGGGTAGAACGCAGTCGTCATCATGTCGTTACTCACGTCACCATATTGCGCCGGCGACGAAGTACGTAGTGAGCGACTGCGCCGCTATCTAGGCCGATGCCTTCTTTGCGCGGGCCTGACCGGCAAGCTTCTTCAGACGCGTGCGGACGCCAGCGGTGTTGCCCTGAATACGGCTCTGGGCGGGGCGAGGAATGGTGCGCTTGGCCTTCTTCTTCTGCTTTTGAACATTTTTGAGCGACGTCTTAGACATGAAACAGGCCTCGAGAGGTGGGAAGGTAATGAATCAGGCTGCGCCCTGACGCAGCATTGGGCCGATCCTCTACGGGATCGCGCCTGTTCGTGCAAGCACGGCGGTCATTTTGCGGCCGAATGGCCGGATTCGAGCTAGTGCAGGAGATAATCCAGCCCGAAATAAGTGGGTGCGATGACGCCCGCCGCCCAAATCGCCGCCGATAAGACATTCACAAGCTGGAATTGCCATTGCGGCATTGAGTACATCCCGGCAACGACCGGAATGATCGCCCGTACGGGCCCGAAGAAATGCCCGAAGAAGACGCCGAGCGCTCCCCATTTCGCAAAAAAGGCCTCGCCGCGGTTTACCAGTTCCGGATTGCGATTGAACGGCCAAAGCTTGTGGATGTCGTCCTTGTAGTAGAGGCCGATCCAATAGGAGAACGCGTAGCCGAGGGTGCCGCCGATACTTGCGGCGATGATGGCTGGCCAAAGAACGTCGAGGCCCACGCCGCTTTGAGCGAGCAAGGCGGAAATTCCGATCAAAATGGCGGTGCCGGGCCAGATGATGGATAGAAAGCAGAAGCTTTCGAGAAATGCGACGGCGAACGCAATGGGGGCTGCCCAGCCTTCGTTCGCTTTCACAAACGTGATGATCGCATCGACAAAGTCTTGCACGCTCATTTAGCGACTTTCACTTTGGAAGTTATGGTCAGCGTGCAGGCCAGATCGGCCGACGTTCGTGTGCCCTGTTCCGGCCAAATAAGAAGCCAATTTGCAGGTTCAAGTCTAGCGGCACCGGCGCGTCATTTCCTGCGTGAGTTCACGGGAAACTTCGCGCGCGAGCATCGCTCCGCGTGCAATCTGTCCTGTGGTCAAGCCGAGGTAACCGCCGCCGCTCAGGGCTGACGGACCGCGATCGGCTTCTTCCTTGCCACGCGCCAGTTCGTTGCAGTTCAGTTCCTTGCGCTTTCTGCTGAAGGCCATGAGCCGGACGCCGGAGGCGTATTCGTGCGGGCCTGCGGGTTGGTTCACCCAAGCGCGAGACTTATCCGCCATATAGGAATCGAAGACCATCTTGCGCTGGCTGATGCAGACATGGCTGTCGTCGACGCACTTCAATCCGAGCGCCGGATCTCCCAATGCCGCTTCATTGCCCGCACAGCCGGCAGCCACAAATGTGACGGCGAGCAGAAAGGCCACGGCAGTATTCAATTTTCGGGGCGGCGGTGCATATTCGAATTTATGCAAGGTAATTTCCGTTTTCGTTTCCCTCTGGCGGTAGAAACCCACCATGGCAGGCTCGTGACGAACGGGGGTCTAAGATGCGGCCCGTGTCAACCCACTAGCCGGATTCGCCGCAGAACTGCATCTCTACGCCTAAGATCGTCCCATAGGAGCCTACGACATGCCATTTGCAGTCCGGATACACGCCACTGGGGGACCGGAAGCCTTGGTCTACGAGGAAGTGACTGTTCCCGACCCGGCTCCTGGCGAGGTGCGCCTTCGGCAGCGCGCTATCGGCGTCAATTTCATCGATATCTACTATCGGAATGGTCTCTACAAGTTTCCGAAGTTGCCGGCGATTCTGGGTTCAGAAGCGGCGGGCGAAGTCATTTCGGTAGGGCGCGGTGTCGATGGGTTCAAGTCCGGCGATAGAGTGGCTTACGCTGGCCCACTCGGCAGCTACACCGACGAGCGGACTGTGCCGGCCGATCGGCTGGTGAAGTTACCGGACGGCATTTCGTACGAGACGGCTGCAGCTGGGCTGCTGCAAGGCATGACGGTTCGCTATTTGCTGCGCCAAGTTTATCGGGTGGGGCCCGAAACGACGATGCTGCTGCATGCGGCTGCAGGCGGTGTCGGTCTTATTGCGTGTCAGTGGGCGCATGCGCTCGGCGCGACGATCATCGGAACGGTGAGCTCGGACGAGAAGGCGGAGCTCGCCATGGCGAACGGCTGCACCCACGTTATCAATACAAAGCGCGATGACTTCGTCAGCGGCGTGCGCGAGTACACGCAGGGAAATGGATGCGATGTCGTCTACGATTCCGTCGGCAAGGACACCTTTCCGCAATCGCTCGATTGCCTGAAGCCGAGAGGCCTTTGGGTGTCATTCGGCAACTCGTCCGGGCCTGTTCCGCCGTTCCCGCTTACGGCGCTGAAAGGGTCCCTTTTCGCCACGCGGCCGTCGCTTTTGGCTTATACGGCAACACCTAGAGAACTTCAGGAAAACGCTGCAGAACTCTTTGAGATGCTGCTCAGCAAACAAATTCGGATCAGCGTCAATCATCAATACCCGTTGAGCCACGCCGCAGATGCGCACCGAGATCTCGAAGCCCGGCGGACGACGGGCTCGATCATTCTCATTCCCTAAGGAGTGATATGCAGGACGACGGAGACGACGAGCCGATCGCACTTTATTTTTGGCCGACGCCGAACGGCTTGAAGATCTCGATCATGCTTGAAGAGCTTGGCGTGCCTTACGAGGTCAAATTCATCGACATCGGCAAGGGCGAGCAATTCGCGCCGGAATTTCTGGCAATCTCGCCCAACAATAAAATTCCAGCGATCGTCGATCCTGACGGCCCTGATGGTCAACCGCTCGCGCTTTTTGAAACGGGCGCCATTCTGCAATATCTCGGCCGGAAGTTCGGGGCCTTCTACCCATCGAGTGAAAGGGCGAAGGCGGAGGTCGATGAATGGCTATTCTGGCAAGCGAGCGGACTCGCTCCCATGGCTGGGCAGTGCAATTACTTCCGCAATTATGCGCCAGAGAAAGTGCCGTACGCGATCGAACGCTATACGAAGGAAGTCGCGCGGCTGTTTGGGGTGTTGGATAAGCGGCTGTCCGATCGCCCGTATCTCGCGGGCAAGTATTCGATAGCGGATATTTCCAGTTTTCCGTGGGTGCGGATCTGGAGGGTGCTCGATCAGGACATTGGCAAGTTTCCCAATGTCGAGCGGTGGCTCGGAGACATTGGTCAGCGTCCGGCCGTCATCAAAGGTCTAGCTGTGAAGAAGGCGTAAAGTGGAGCAGCGAACTATTCGCCGCGACCGATGAGGCTTTCGGGATCAACGGTCCGTCCGGTGACTTTTTGGAAGGCCATGGCGCTCAGCACCTTGTTCGACTGTACGTGCCGAAGTGCTTCGGATGGCTCGCCGGTCCGGCCAATTAGAGGCTTCCCCGCGGGCTCGTCGTCCGATAGGTCTGACAATCCGATGTAGGCGGGGTGTGACCCTTGCTGTGCGCACCCTGCAAGCAACAGAAACCCCGCAGCCGCCAACGAGCGGCAGACTACTGACTGAACCATCATCCCTCAATCAGGCTACGAGCAGCCTGAACCCTCCTTAAGACCGACTTTCGGCCCACATTTTAAGGTTACCAGCACGCGGCTGAACCCCGGCTGAACATTCGAACCCCGTCGTTCGATCGAGCCGCCGCGGGACCCCTTTTTGAAGCATGGTTAGGAATTGGTAGCAACCCTTCTTAAGGTCCGATCAACAGTCGTCGCAGGGCGGGCAAAATGTTCCGAATTCGGTCAGAAGGTAGCTGAGCGTAAGGCCATTTTAGCGCGCGGTTAAAGCAAATTTGTTCGGCCTTTTACGAGTTTTCATTCATCCGCTGCGATGGTTTGGAGGCGTTCATCGATTGCGAGCGCGTTGGCTTTACCGCCTTTCGACATGAAGAGCGCGTGGCGGTTTTGGAGTGTTTTCACATGGCACGCATGGACGTGTTGTCGCGTCAGTTCGATTACTCGGCTCAGGGCGATCAATCGGATGCCTTCTTCGAGCTTGGGCTCAGCTTCTCCACGGGACGCGATGGAGCGATCGATCTCATCCAGGCTCATAAGTGGTTCAACATCGCAGCAAGCCGCGGCAACGACGAAGCGAAGCGCTACCGGTCGGAAGTCGCGAGCGACATGAGCAAGGCCGAGATCATCAAAGCCCAAAAGCTCGCGCGCGAGTGGCTCGTCTCGGTTCATTGAAGCCACTTTCTTGAAGGACTGAGCGCGCCGCTTTTCTTTGCGGCGTCAGCAGTTCGAGAAGAACGACGAGAGGCACTTCCAAGAACTCTTGGCGGCGCCACTAACCGCCGCTCCGGCTTTTCCGAGCGCGGTGCTTGCCGACTTTGCGGCTTCGCCTGCGGACTTCTGCGTATCGCTCAGTCCGGTGCCCGCTGTTTTTGCGCTTTTCTCGACCATTTCCTGCACGGTCTTGGGCGGTGGCTCATTCGTAACCGCGTCCTTGGGCTGATCGGGGGGCGTTCCGGCCGGTTCCACCTGCATCGCAGGTGAGGGCGCTTCGAGGGGTTCCGTAGCGGACGGTCCTTCGCCAGCCTTGGTGAGGTCAGGAGCGCCGTGCTGGGGCTGATCTTCCGATCCTCCGTCATCGAGCACCGCTGGAACAGGAAGCTCTTTGCGTTCGCCTGGACACGGGGCGGTCATCGCCCGGTCTATCGAGCAGCTCGAGTGCGCGCCGGACTTGGCGAGAGCCGTAATGCAATAAAGCTTCCCGACGGTGTCGATCGTTGCGCTCGACGTGCCGTTGATGACGCAGGCGTAGCTTGCGTCGGGCCCGGAGCATTTGACGCACAGCTCGGACGCGTTCCCGGCAGCCGATCCCAGGAAGGCCGAAATCGCGATACTCAACTGTATTTTGAAGCAAGCGCGCACGGCTCAGCCCGTCCCCGATGTCCGTATATTGTTTTCAGGACACTAGGACGACTTTGGGGCGGCCGCCAGCGGTGGCTCAATCACCACTGTGCATTGTCAGGTCGTGTCTTGCATTGCGCTGGCGCGGCCTCTATAGGGGGCACTCGCCCATTGATTTGGGGAGACGTGGCCGAGTGGCTGAAGGCAACGGTTTGCTAAATCGTCATACGCCCTAAAGCGTATCCAGGGTTCGAATCCCTGCGTCTCCGCCATCCATCACTCATTGCGCACATGGCTGGAATTCAAAGTCGGCGCCGAAAGCGGTGTCCTTCTTGAGCATTTGGCTTGAGCATTTGGCGTCACACCCGATCATCGGGCGTTCGCGAGCTTGGTCTTTGCCTCACGGACATGCAACGCGGCGCAACACGGATCACGCAGCTGAGTAGCTCGGCACTTCCTCAGGGGCTCACCCGCTACGATCTGCTCGGGCCCGGTGGCGTCTCGGAAGAAGAAATCTCTATGAGATTGCCGTCCGGATCCCGGCAGTAGACGGAGCAAATCTTGCCCATTGCACCGCTTTTGGTGACGGGTCCGAGGACGATCTCAACGCCGTTCGCCGATAGATGATGCGAGACCTCCTCGGGGGAGTAGTTGGTGAGAAAGCAAAGATCGCCGCTGCCCGTTGCAGGATGTTCCGCAGTGAACCATTCGACTGTGCTGGCATTGATCGGACGAAGATTGATCTTTTCGGTGCCGAACTTCACGCTGGTTCTGGGCGTGCCACCGTTCGGTTGATCCTCTTCGCGCGTCATGCCGAGTACGCGCTCATACCAATCTGCGGAAGTTTTGACATCGCGTACGTTCAAGACAAAATGATCGACGGATATGACATTCAGCATTGCGTTGATCTCCTGCAATTCGGTGCATTTGCCATACGTTAGAAGTCCAGACAGATCTTGCCGAAGTGGCGTCCCCCTTCTTGCAAGCGGAACGCATCGGCGATTTCGGCGAGGCCAAAGCTGCGGTCGATCACCGGTCGCAAACCTATCGTATCGATAGCGCGAATGAAGTCCTTTTGGTCGCGACGGCTGCCAACGATAAGGCCCTGCAGACGCGCCTGCCTTGCCATCAGTAACGCTGTCGGAACGTTGCCGCCGAGGCCCGTGAGCACGCCGATCAACGCGATGTGTCCGCCGATTGCGACCGACGCGATGGATTGTGGAAGGGTGCCCGGTCCGCCGACTTCGACGACGTGATCGACGCCTCGTCCGCCCGTCAGCTCGCGAACCCGTGCGCTCCACTCAGGGACGGATTTGTAATTGATAAGATGATCAGCACCGAGTTTGCGCGCGCGTTCGAGCTTTTCGTCGGATGACGACGTGATAATAACTTCCGCGCCCATAGCCTTGGCGATTTGCAGGGCAAAAATCGATACGCCACCGGTGCCTTGCACGAGCACCGTGTCGCCGGCCTTCAGATGTGCGTCGACCACGAGCGCGCGCCAGGCGGTAAGTCCGGCCGTCGTGAGGGTGGCGGCCTCAGCGTGGCTGTAGCCTTTTGGTGCGTGGGTGAACCAAGTCACCGGACACACGACGGTTTCGCGCGCATAGCCATCTATGCCGTCTCCCGGCGTGTCGGAGAAGTTATCGACCTCGGGCGGACCATCCTGCCAGAGCGGAAAGAAGCAAGAGACGACGTGGTCGCCCACTTTGAATTCGCTGACGCCTTCGCCAACGTCTTCGACAATGCCTGCGCCATCGGACATCGGAATCCGTCCATCGGCTGCTTTCCATTTTCCGGAGACGACCAGGTAGTCGTGAAAATTGAGCGAATTGGCATGAAGGCGGACGCGGAGCTGGCCTGGTCCGGCTTTGCCCGGATCTTCAATGTCGACGAGGGCAAGATTTTCCAGTCCGCCCGGCGCAGTGATTTTTATCGCTTTCATGTCATGCATCCCGTCTTCGACACGGCATTCCCCCAAATTATTCGGCGCCGGTACGGTCTCTTAACAGCGTCATGTCGCCGAGTGTGCAGAAATCGCGATACGCTGTTTCGCGCCGATGCTGAGCGGGAACAATCGAATTAAATTTCGAAGTCTGCCGAACGGAACGGTTCAGCACTTAGGGCCAAATCGGATGTCGCAATGTCAGGGGCATTTCGTCAGGGGCGGTTCAAGTCATAGTCAAGAATTAATCGAGGCCGCCGGCTCGGAGGCGGCATCACCAAGTCAAGCGCCTATACCAAGAGCGATCGAGCCCGAGCGGGTCTCGACGCTGTAAATTCCGAGAAACGTCTCGCCTTTGTGGACGCCGGTCGTCAGCCAGCCGTTTATCTCGAAGGTGAAACCTTCCGCCATTTCCTCGATGCGCGCGATCGATGCATCTGTGGCATCGCCCTCAAGAACGAAGTGAACCTGTTCCCTGTCCGGCGACGCGAGCGCGGACCGCAGAGCAGGTTTATCGGGACCGTCGACAATCTTCAGGATTTTTCTGGTCATGACTGACACTCCGCAAAAAAGCTCCCTCCATCTGAACTGAATTTATCTGGAGTGGTTCCTTACAAAGCGGAGCTTCAGGCATCAGCCAGCTTCCGCCGTTCGCTGTGTTTCGAGTTCTGCGGGCGTGGCGGGCGGCGGTCCGAACATATTCTTTGCGCGCCGAACCTTGCCCGACTCCTCGGGCAGAATTCGATCGACGAGTTCGACGTCGAAGTGAATGACGTTAGCGAGGCCCTCTGTCGTAATCGACTGTTGGATGTACTGGCGGAGCTTTTCGGCAGACAGCGTTTCGCCCGGCAAGGGCGCGGCGCGCAGAACGAACCGGTTAACGCCGGTCTGAAGAAACTGATGTTCGGCAAGCCTCGTCTCGTTGTGGAGTGCGAGGAGAAATACATAATACGGAAGATCGCGGATCTCGCCATTGACGTTAACCCAGAACTGATCCTTCGATCGTCCTTGGACCGCCTGCACGAGAGGCAAGAGGCTTCCGCATTCGCATGGTTTCGCGCTGATCGTGACGATATCGTCGATCTCATAGCGGATGATCGGCTGGGCCAGATTATAGAGGTTGGTCAGGAGCACCTTGTTTCCGGGGCTGCCGTTCGGAACGGGCTTGCCGTTTTTGTCGACGACTTCGAGGAATGCGAGCTCGTCGTTGAGATGGCTGCCGTGCGTGGTTTGGCATCCGCACGTAAGCGCCATGCACTCGGCCATGCTGTAGACGTTGGTGATATGGACACCGAAAGCTTTTTCAACCCGTTGCGCGATGGGCTCCGGAAGCGGTTCGCTGATGTTGTTCATCTGTTCGAGATCGCCCCGGAGCTTCAGCCGGCCTGCTTGAAGTTCACGCGTGATCGTCTCGAGAGCGCTTGTGTAGCTGGTGATGAAGTTCGGCTGAAATTCATTGAGCTTCTGCACGAGCACGTCGGGCGGATCGAATACGGAAAGGCGCTGCAACTTGAGAAAGCGGCGAGCACGCTCGGGGAAATAGTTGAAGAACGTGCTGCTCGGGTAGAAGCCCGGTTTTTGCGTGACGATCGAAAAGCGCGCCGGATTGAACAGGCGCTGAAGGTGAGGGAGAAACCGGCGGCTGACTTTTTTGCCGCGCGCGAACTGCGCGGCGAAGGTCGTCAGGATTGCGGGCTTGTCTTGAACGATGATGGCCGGTTGACCTTGGCTTCCCGAGGTATGGCAGACGGCGAATTTGTCTTTGTAGTAGGCGCCGACGTTTGCCGGGTCGGCCATGAAGCTTTCAATTTCGGCGCGGCGCAGTTCGCGGTCCGTAAAAATATCGTCGAGGTTCGCCATCATGTCGGACTTCGTGAGGGTCGGAAGATCGGTGATGGCGCACGTCTTCAGATCGATGCCTTGGAACTTCTTTCGATAGTACGGGGAATTGTCGTAGGCATATTGCAGAAGCTTACGGAAGCGTTCTTCCTTGGCCTTTGCTCGAGGTTCAATGTCCTCGGGACGAGGAGGGAGAAGTGAGCGGATGGCGAGGGCCAGCTTCACCTGATCGTAAGCGGCAGTGAGAAAACCTCTCATCTGAGACATGCCTTTGAATTGGTTTCTGAGGTCATAGATCCGCGGAAGCGTGGGCGAAAGATGTTCACTGAAATCGCGAACGCATCCTGGTTTTTCAAGGATTGTACACTCGTCCTTTGAAGCGGCTCAGCCCGCGTTCGGTGGTCCTCCCGGTTGCAGGCCGGGAAGCGGACCGGGGAGAGAAGCTTCCGCCTCAGCCTGAAGTTCCGCTTCATGGCGTTTTAAGTAAACAAAGATCGTAATTGCTATGGCCGCTGCGATTGTCAGCCCGATGGCGCCAACCGGTCCCTGCAGCGCGTGGATGCTTCGTCCTAACGTGTAGGCGGAAATTCCCACGATGCTTGCCCAGATAAATCCGCCGAGAGCATTGGCGACGAGAAAGCGGGGCCAAGCCAATTGATTGATGCCGGCCAAAAGGGCTGCAAGGAACCGCAGGACCGCGAAAAAGCGGCCAAAGAAGACGATCTTCCCGCCGTACTTCTGGAACAGATATTGCCCGAGTTTTATGCGGCCCTCGGTCAAGCCGACGTAGGAGCCGAATTTGACGACGAGCGGATATCCGAATTCCCGGCCGATGAGATAGCCAATGTTATCGCCGACGATAGCGCCGATGGTTGCGGCGGCTATAACCATGGCGATGTTGCCGTCATGGGTCGCGGCATAAGCTGATGCGAGGATCAAAATCGCTTCGCCCGGCAATGGGACGCCCAGGCTTTCGAGTCCTACGATGACGGCGACGGTCCAGATGCCGTACGTCTGAAATAGGTGATGCAGCTCATCAGGTGAGATCAAAAGCCATTCCTTTTTCGCGTTCGGAGCAAAAGTGGCTCCTCGTGATGACTGCGGTAATGCCGAGGCATCTTGCCAATAATCAAGTGGGGAAAGGCGGGGATGAGCACTGCGTCGATGGAATATCGTATCGGTAGAAGGAAAGGGAACGGTTACCGAGAGGTGAACGTTCCCGGTAATATGAGCCGCTTGGGCGTTTGCCACCACCCCCATATGAACAGAGATTGTTTGCGTTCGGACCGATTGAAATGGCGGCGTAATGGACCGTCAACCATTGCGGCAAATAGAGCCACAAGTCCCGCTTGCGGATTTGAAAGTCCGATTTCAAAAATAGGGGATGATCTGGTTGCCTAAAGACGTTTGGGCCGGTCAATCTCTGTCGGGGCTTCCCGCTGGTGCCGGTGGCGACGCGGCATTCCGGCTTTTTTGCATGCCGGAATTGTCCCATTACCGCGCGCCCAATCATCAGCAATTGACGGCGCGGGCGCGCTTTCATTTGCGCAACGCCCGCTGGCAGCGGGTTTCGACACCGGTTGCTGACATTCAAGTTTATGTCTTCGATCCTGACCGCCGGGAGCCGCTCGGCAACGTGCTGGTGGCCCACGGATGGACGGGCGAGGCTTCCTTCATGACGGCTATCGCCGAACCGATACGGCGGGCTGGATATCGCGTCGTTTTGTTCGATTTTCCGGCGCATGGTTTGAGCGGCGGACGCTCGACCAATCTCATCGAATGTGCGCGCGCCACGGCAATGATCGGCCGCCAGTTCGGTCCGCTGAGCGCGATCGTTGCGCATTCCTTTGGCGGCATGATTTCGCTTGTGGCGGTCGAGGGTTATGCGCCGATGCGTCATGCGCTCGATGTGCCGCGTATCGCGCTTATCGCAAGCCCGAATTGTCTTTCGGAGGTTACCGGCGAGTTCGCCGAGCGTTGGGGGCTCAATAGCGCAGGCCGCCGTGCGTTCGAGGCGCGTCTGGAACGGGTTTCAGGCCGTGCGATCTCGTGCTTTACTGTGGTCAAGCTTTTGCGGGCGACAGGATGTCAAGCGCTCGTCGTTCACGACCGGGAAGACCACGAGATTTCGTTTGGGTGCGCCGAGGAGATCACTTCGAAAATCGGCAGCGCAGAATTGAAGACGTACTCCGGGTTTGGTCATCGCAATATTCTTTTTGCGCCTCCTGTCGCGAGAACGATTGTTTCTTACTTATTGCGAGCGGAAGAGAGAGCGGAACAGCCGACTTATAGCGTTAGCGCCGCCTGACTATATCGAACTTCGAAAAGTCCCGTGAATTGCGGTTTTTCGGCGCGTTGAACGTAATAATTATAGCTGTAATATAAGCTCGAATTTTCAAGTTCCGCCGCCGGTCGACGATTGTGCCAGAAGGCGACGTCTCGATCATTTCAAGCTGGGAGCAGGCGATGGTTACGCTCAAGATCAACGGCCAGTCTCATGACGTTGATACGTCCCCCGATACTCCGCTTCTCTGGGCGTTGCGCGATGTGCTCGGGATGACCGGAACCAAATTCGGATGCGGGATCGCTCAGTGCGGCGCCTGTACCGTGCATATCGATGGTGAGCCAGTCCGCTCCTGTCAGTTGCCGATTGGCACTGTCGGAGATCGCGCGATCACGACAATCGAAGGTGTGGGGGCGACAGCTGCCGGTGCCAAAATTCAAAAGGCGTGGCTCGATCTGGAAGTGATCCAGTGCGGTTATTGCCAGTCCGGCCAGATCATGTCGGCGGCGGCGTTGCTCGCCCACACGCCCAATCCGAATGACGATGACATCGACGCAGCTATGGCGGGCAATATTTGCCGCTGCGGAACTTACGTCCGCATTCGCGCGGCGATCAAAAAAGCGGCAACGGCATAACGAGGCTTCACATGGAAACACCCTCATCCTCGGCCGCCGAAGGTCTTTCGCGCCGGTCGCTTCTCAAGGCGGGGGCAGCGGGCGTGTTGCTCGTCAGCTTTCGCTTGCCGGTGGCTCATGCTGCCGGTGAACCATTCGCCCCGAATGCATTCATTCGCGTCGGCAATGATGACATCGTAACGCTCGTCATGCCGCAAGTGGAGATGGGGCAGGGCATCTACACGACCGTCGGCATGATCTTGGCGGATGAACTCGACGCTGATTTCAATAAGGTCGTCCTGGAGCATGCGCCGCCGGACGAGAAGCTGTTCGCCAATCCGGTCTTTAAAATTCAAGCCACCGGCGGCTCGACCTCGGTGCGCGCGTTCTGGATGCCGCTTCGCAAAGCGGGCGCCACCGCGCGAGCAATGCTCATTGCCGCGGCCGCGCAGCAATGGAAGGTCGAGCCTTCGAGTTGCCGGGCGTCAAATAGCGAAGTGATCCACGATGGGAGCGGGCGCAAGCTCGCTTATGGCGCCATTGCTGCGAATGCGGCGACGATGAAGCCGCCCAGTGATCCACCGCTTAAGGCGCTCAAGGACTTTACCCTGATCGGCCATCCGATCCATCGGAAGGACACGCCGGATAAGACCAACGGCAAAGCTCAGTATGGCATTGATGCGATGCCTGCTGGCGTTCAGTTCGCGACGCTCGCGGAATGCCCGGTGTTCGGCGGCAAAATAAAACGCGTCGATGACACCAAAGCCAAGGCGATAAAGGGCGTACGTCAAGTCGTGGTGCTCGATGACCTCGTCGCCGTCGTCGCCGATACGACGTGGACTGCAATGCAGGGCCTCGGTGCGCTCGACGTCACTTGGGACGAGGGACCGAACGCTGCGGTCGGATCTCGTGACGTGTGGGACGCTCTGCGGAACGCCAGCGCGGGAGAAGGCATCGTCGCCAAGGAACAGGGCGATGTCAAAGCGGCTTTCGCCGACGGCGATCGATACGATGCTGTTTACGAACTTCCATTTCTCGCGCACGCGACGATGGAGCCGCTCAACTGCACCGTCCACTTCACGAAAGACGCTTGTGAACTCTGGACCGGGACGCAAGTTATCGCGCGCGTTCAGTCGGAGGTCGCCAAAGCTCTCGGATTGCCGACTGAAAAAGTGACGGTGCACAACTTCTTCATTGGCGGTGGGTTCGGTCGCAGGCTCGAGCCGGATATGGCGGTCAAGGCTGCGCGTATTGCCCAGCATGTCGAAGGGCCGGTGAAAGTCGTGTGGCGGCGTGAAGAGGACATGCAGCACGATGTTTACCGTCCAGTTTATCACGATGCGCTCGCAGCAAGCGTAAAAGACGGCAAGATCACCGGTTGGACGCAACGGATCACGGGCTCGGCGATTATCGCCCGCTGGCTGCCTCCGGCCTTTCAGAAGGGCATCGACATCGACGCTGTCGACGGCGCGACCGACAACCCTTATGGCGTTCCGAACGTGCGCGTTGAGTACATTCGGGCAGAGCCACCGGGTGTCCCGACGGGGTTCTGGCGCGGGGTCGGGCCCAACAACAATTTCTTTGCGAGCGAAAGTTTCATCGACGAACTGGCGCACCGGGCAGGTGCGGACCCGGTCGCGTATCGACTGAAGATGCTTGATGCGACGCCGCGCCTGAAAGCAGCTGTTCAACTGGCGGCGTCGAAGTCTGGTTGGGGCGAGCCGTTGCCGGCGCGCGTCGGCCGGGGCATCTCCGCTCAAACGGCATTCGCCAGCTTTATAGCCACTGTTTGTGAGGCGGAGGTCGACCAGAACGGCGAAGTTCGCGTGCACCGGCTGGTGTCGGCGGTCGACACGGGCATCGCGGTCAATCCCGACACCATCGTCGCTCAGCTCGAGGGCGGACTCATTTTCGGTCTCACTGCGGCACTGTTCAGCGAGATAACGATCGCGAAGGGGCGCGTCGAGCAGAGCAATTTCCACGATTACCGGATGTTGCGAATTAACGAGACGCCGAAGATCGAAGTGCATCTTATCTCAAGCACTGAGTTCCCCGGAGGGATCGGCGAAACGGGAACGACAGCCGCGCCGCCTGCTCTCACGAATGCTCTCTTCGCGGCGACGGGGGTTCGATTGCGAAGATTACCCATCGATCGCGATCTCCTCGCCGGGAGAAAGCAGGTATGAGGCGATGGTATTGGGTGGCGGCGCTCGCGATTATCGTTCTGGCTGCGGCGGCGTGGATCATCTACGTGCCGGGTCCGCTGGCTTTCGCGAAAGGCGGCTCAGTCGCGCTTTCTGATTACAAGGATGGCACTCCGACGGGCGTTCCAGCGCGGCTTTCGCAGGCCGATCTCGTGACCCGAGGAGAATATCTGACACGGGCCGCTGATTGCGAGGCCTGTCACACGGCCAAGGGCGGCGAGCCCTACGCCGGCGGTCTCGCGTTCAATCTTCCGTTTGGCACGCTCTACTCACCGAACATCACACCCGACAAGGAAACGGGCATCGGCAATTGGACCGACGCCGATTTCTTGAGGGCTGTCCACAAGGGCATCGCGCCAGACGGGTCGCGGCTTTATCCGGCGTTCCCCTATACCTCTTACACATTGCTCACTGACGACGACGTGCTTGCGATCAAGGCTTATCTCTTCAGCCTTTCGCCGGTTCGCCGCGAAGCTCCGCCCAACACGCTTGCTTTTCCGTTTAATCAGCGCTGGGGGATGATGTTTTGGTCGCTTCTCTATAATAGCGACAAGCGATTTCGTCCCGATCCCTCGCAAAGCGCCGAATGGAATCGGGGCGCATATCTGGCCGAAGCTCTCGGTCATTGCGGCGAATGCCATACACCGCGCAATCTTCTGCAGGCTCTCAACAATCGAAAAAAATTTGCGGGCGCCGTGACCGCGGGCTGGACCGCTTACAACATCACCCAGGATCCGGAGACTGGGATCGGCGGCTGGGATGCAGAAACGACGGCGAAGTTTCTCTCGCACGGTCACGTCGAAGGATTTGGCACGGCTTCGGGGCCGATGGGTGAGGCGATCGACATGAGCCTCATGCATTTGGCTCCGGAAGACATCAAAGCGCTCGTGACCTACCTGAAAACAATTCCGCCGATTTCTGATCCGCAACTTCCGGTTCCGAAGACAACGCTCGCTTCGGCATTTCCGAAAGCGCACGAGATTTCGGAAAACGAGCGTGGTGCGATGATTTTCGCGGGTGCTTGCGCGGCCTGTCACGGATGGTCGGGGGAAAGTCCCGTGCGCTCGTACGCGAACTTCGTTGGTGGCCGAGCGATCAATGATCCGAGCGCGAGGAACGTCGCGCAGGCGGTGATCTGGGGCGTGACGCGGCATTCGCCGACCGGAGAAGTCATAATGCCAGCCTTCGGCAAGGCGTATTCGCCCGAAGAGATTGCGGCCGTCGTCAATTACGTCACCTCGCGGTTCGGGGCAGCGAAGTCCAACATCACGGCGCAAGAGGTCGCCAAAATCGGCCAAGAAGCCTCGCAATAGGCGGCTTTCGAGGTCGCTTGAGCGCCGACGCCTGGAAATCCTTGTTTGGTCAACGTCTGGCGGATAGGAACACGCAGCTTTATGCCGTCGCCTCGGCGCTGAATTCTTGCTCGCGTGGACCTCAATGCCGGACGAACAATCGAATTTCTCAAATTCACCCGCCCACCGCATCGCGGCGTTGGCGGTTTTGCCTGTGTTTTTCAAACTTGACGGCAAACGGGTGGTTTTGGCGGGCGGCGGCGAGCCTTCGCTCTGGAAGGCCGAACTTCTGTCGGCCGCAGGCGCTCGCGTCGAGGTTTACTCGGAGAGCTTTGCCGAGGGTTTTCGAGAGCTGGCGTCTTCGCCGCCTAGTGGCCAGTTGGAGTTGAAGGCTCGTCGTTGGACGCCGGAGGATCTTGTTTCCGCGGCGATGGCAGTCGGCGCTTTCAGTGATGATGGGGAGGCGGCACAGTTTGCGTCCGCCGCGCGTGCGGCTGGTGTTCCCGTCAACGTCGTCGATCGCCCGGCGTTTTGTGATTTTCAGTTCGGCGCGATCGTCAATCGTTCGCCGCTTGTCGTCGGGATCTCGACGGATGGCGCGGCGCCCGTGTTCGGCCAAGCGATCCGCTCGCTCATCGAGGGTTTGTTACCCGTCAGCTTCAAGCGCTGGGCCGAGGCTGCGCGCAGCTTGCGGGGCGAGGGTGACCGCCTCGGCGACACGATGGAGAAGAAGAGGCGCTTCTGGCAGCGGTTCACGGATCTCGCACTCCGCAACGCCGATCGCGGACCGACTTCGGCTGAACTCGAGCAGCTGACGGGCGACATTTCGGAGGAAGCCACTCGTCATCCGGTCGTCATTATCGATATCGGACCGGGAGGCGCGGAAGCGTTGACGCTTGGCGCTGTCCGAGCCCTCCGCGGGGCCGACGACATCTTTTTCGATGAAGACGTTCCGGCGGCCGTAACCGAGTTCGCTCGCCGCGAAGCTCGGAGATACCCAATCGCCTCCGGGAGAGAGAATAGCCAGTCCGTGGCGACCGACATGGTGACGGCAGCTGCAAAGGGCGGTCGGCTCGTGCGGATCAGAACGTGCGTCGCGCCAGAGGCAAGTGCGGAGCCAGACGAGGCCGGGGCGCTCAGAGCCGCGGGACTTTCTGTGGTTGTCCTCCTGCCGGGTCATGCTCCTTAGCGTGTGTCACGCATCGACGGTCGCTCCTAATCTAGTGGAAGTTTCGTGCGTTCGGCTTCCGCCGCCATGGCGCCGCCCTGATGGGGTGCGAGGAAAACGGCGTTTGCGGTACTTGGGCCACAGGCTGTGATCGCTTCCGTGGGGGGGCGAAAGATTTCTTTTTCCCTCAGATGGTTAGCGGAGCACTAGGAGGCTCGGCGCGGCTTGGAATGGCGTTGCCTCTTGTCTATACTTGGGAGAGGGGATCCGTTTGGATCAGAGTTTGCCACGTTGGCGGGTTAGCGGTTCGCTTCCCACCAATGGGTTCTGCTCGTTCCGCTACATCTAGGCGTCGGTAGGTATTCGGAGTCGCGTTCGCATGCGCTGCAATCCATCATATTGGCTTTTGGGACTCGTCCCGATTGCGATGATGACGTGGGTTGCCGTGCAACTCGAGCGTGACGGCATCGAGTTCGATCTCGCCCACCGTTCCGGCGAAGCCTTGAAGCGGGCTGGTTTCGATTGGGCGAGTCTTCGTTTTGTCGGCCGTGATGCCGTCCTGACGGGCAGAGCTCCTGAAGAGCGCGACCCGGCAAAGGCGCTCGCATCATTAGAGAACGTCTGGGGCGTTCGTGTCGCTGCCGACAGAGCCGAACTCATCGATAGCGTTTCTGACTACCGATGGCTGGTGAGTTCGCCCGGCGGCGGCCGCGTGCGTCTCACGGGTTACGTTCCGTCGGAGGACGCGCGACGAACGCTCATCGATGCGGCTCGCAGTACCTTTCCGGGCAGTGAGGTTTCCGACGAGATGCGGCTCGCGCGCGGGGCGATCGATCGTGACGCGTGGCTCGCAGGCGCCCTCTTCAGCATGAGAAGCCTTTCAGGCTTGAAGCGGGGCGAGGCCGAACTCGCCAATCTCAATCTCTCGATCAAGGGCGAGGCAAAGACAGCGGACGCCTATCGAGAGATCCGGTCGGCGCTGGTAAAGCGGCGGCCCGCTGGTATCGCTCTGGCGCGTGAAGACATCGCGCTGCCTATCGCCCGGCCTTTCGTATGGTCCATCAAAAAGAGCGGCTCGGGGATAGCGTTATCGGGCTTTGCGCCGTCCGACGAGGAGCGCGAGAAGCTCGGTTCGCGCGTCAAATCGCTGTTTGGAACCATGTCGATCGCCGATCATACGGATATTGCTGCTGGCGCTCCCGATGGCTGGGGCAAGGCGGCATCCGTCGCTATCGAACAGCTGGCGCAGCTTCGGTTGGGCGAGGCTTCGATTTCGGATCGCGAGATGGTCGTTTCGGGTGAGGCATCCACTGAACAGATCGCTTCGGCCGTTAAAAAGACCTTGAAGCTCGAGGTCCCGCAGAATTTCCGGATCACCGATCAGATTCGCTTTTCCAGGCCTGATGTCGTCGTGCCGGGCGGCGGATACGTGATGGGTATCGTGAACGAGGGTGCGGCGCTCAATCTCGTCGGCATGATGCCGAGCGAAGCGGCGCGTGCGGCCCTCATCGATGCGGTGAAAGCCCGTTTTCCGGGGCGGCAGCTGAACGATAAATCACAGGTGGCTCCTGGAGCGCCGGACGGATGGCAGCAGTGCGTGGTTGCGGGTCTTGCGTCCCTGCCGCGTCTGAAAAAAGGCAAATCTATTCTGACGGACCGCAGGCTCGAGGTTTCGGGCGAAACCGATGATTACGCGGCGTCGCAGTCCGTGCCGGGCGATGTGAAGGCGGCGGCAGGTCAGACCTGCGAAACGACCACAAATATCGTCTTTACGGGTCAGCTGAAGACGGACCTTACGTGGAAGGCGAGCCGCGAAGCCAACGGCATGGTGACGATTGAGGGTGAGGCGCCGGATGATGCGTCGCGCCTGCGTCTCGTTGAGATCGCGCAGCAGATCTATGCCGGGTCCAATGTCACCGACAACATGAAGATCGTCGGTGCCGCGTCGGAGCCTTGGTCGTCGGCCGCGCATCTCGGGCTTGAAGAGATGGCGCGGTTGCGGAACGGCGAAGTTTCGATTTCTGGCAAGGAGCTGGTGATCAAGGGCGCTGCCGAGAGTGATCAGGTCGCCAACGACATTCGCAGCGTGCTTTCGACCGATCTGCCTCCCGGCTTCAAAAGTCGCGACGAGATCACGGTCATGTCGGTGGAGGAAAAGGCGGCCGACAGCTGCCAGACCCTCATGCGCCAGACGACCGCGAAGGGTACGATCAACTTCGAGCGGGCGAAGGCGGATCTGACGCCGGACAGCACGCAGACGCTGAAGGATCTTGTTCAGATCGCCAACGCGTGCCCGAGCTTCAGCATTCAAATCGAGGGTCACACGGACGCGGAGGGAACGGATGAGCGCAATTCGCGGCTCGCGGATCGCCGCGCCCGCGCGGTTGCGGATTTTCTTTCGCAGAATGGCGTGGATGCGCGCCGCCTGACAACGACCGGCTACGGGGCGACGCGGCCGATCGGTGACAATTCTACCGAAGAAGGCCGCGCCAAGAATCGCCGCATCGAATTCACCGTTCGGGTCAACTGAGACGAGGCCTGAGGAGCCAACCATGGATTATCTGTTCCTGAAATTGATCTGGTGGATGGCGGGAGCCTTTGCGCTGGGACTCGTCGCCGGTTGGGTGTCGTGCGGCGAGAAGAAGAACTGAGCTTGGAAGTCCGGGGCGAACTGTTGTGCATCCGATTAGGTAGGAAATGACGTACCTCCTGTTACAGACATTCCTGCTTTTGCTCGCGTCGTACTTCTCGGGCGCGTTTATTGCTTGCCTTGTGAAGCGGGCGTTCGCGGGCGCGTCTGCGGAAGTTCCGGAAGGCGTTTTGGCGCCGATCCACCTTGAGGTTCCTGATCGTCCCCCCGTCATCGCGCCGCCGCCCGTTCGCGCGCGCAGCGGACCCCGGATTCATCAGCCGATCGCGCCGAGAGCGATCGATCCCGTTCAGCCAAAAATCGACCTTTTGCGCCGGCCGGAACCGCGTCCGGCGCCCAAGGTGCTCGATCCCTCTCGTTTCGAGCGTGCGCTCACCGGGCCAGATTTCAACGAAGGGGTTCCGCGCCGCGCGATTGTTGAAATTCGTCCGTCGGTTCTGAAGCCGGTAACAGGAATGTACGTCCCCCGGCTGCCCGAGCCGTTGCCTGAACCCGAAATGCCGCCGGAACTCGAGCCGCCGGTTGCCGAGATTGCTCCGGAAGATGCGGCGCCTCCGGTGTTCCCTGAGCCCGAGCCAGAACCTGACACCGTTAGAAAACCGGAGCGACCCGGCGGTCTGGCTGCGAGATTGCGTGATGCGACGACGGCCGCAGCGGCCGGCGCGGTCGCTGCGGCGAAGGCCGCCGCTGCTGCATCCGTCATGATGCCGAGCGGGTTTGGCCGAAGAAACGCAGAAGAGAAGGCGGCTCCGCCGGAGGAGGTCGTGAGCGAGCAAGCGGCTGCTTCGGAAGATGCGCCGTTGGAATCGCCGGAGTTTGACGAACCGATCGCGCCTGTAGCGGAGACGCGAGCCGAACCGGAGCCGGAGTTTCTACCGGAGCCTGAACCAGAGCCCGAGCCCGAACCCGAACCGGTTTTTGTTCCTGAGCCTGCGCCTCAGCCCGCACCTGAAGTCAGAGCGCCGTTGGCGGCTGCGAAGCCTATCGAAGGCGGCGATGACTTCCAGCGCATTCGCGCCATCGACTCCGATATCGAACAGAGGCTGAAGGCGGCGGGCGTCAATTATTTCGAAGACATCGCAGCCTGGACGCCGGCCGACGTCAAACGCGTCGGGCAGGATTTGCAAATCCCCGGCCGCATCGACCGCGAGCAATGGGTCGAACAGGCGCAAATTCTCGCGAAGGGTGGAGAGACCTATTATTCGCGCAATCGTCTCGCGGCTCTCAAATCCAATGCTGCTGCTGCGGCTCCGAAGCCAACTGGCAGGGATCAACCGCAACGGACTGACGCGAGCGGTGCGGGTTCAACGTCGCAACCGAGCGGGGAAGAGCGGGCTGAAATGGCAGGCGTTGCTGCTGCGAGTCACGGACGGTCCGTCGCCGAAATGGCTGCCGCTGCCGCCGCAGCCATCGCTGCTGCATCAGCCAGTGTGACACGTGGCCTGAAGCCCATCGAGCCGATTTCGCCACTCTCCAAGGTCGATCCGAAGATCTCGATACCGGCCAGGATCACCGATGCTATTCGCGAAAAGACCGGCGCTACCGCCCCGCCGGCCGTCGAAGAGACCGAGGCCGTCCCACCTCATAGTGAGGCTGACGGCCCGCATGATGATCTCAAGCGTATTCGTGGGATTGGCGTTCTAATCGAGAAGCGGCTCAATGCTTTGGGTGTGGGCCGCTACGATCAGATCGCGAATTGGACGAGCGGCGACATCGATCGCATCAGCCGGAGCCTCGAATTCAAAGGGCGGATTGAGCGCGAGAACTGGGTAGAGCAGGCGCGTATTCTCGCGAGTGGCGGTCACACCGAGTTTTCGCGGCGCGTCGACCGGGGTGAGGTCGATACCAGCCGCGAGACGTGACCGAAATCGCTGCGCGATAATGTTCCGTAGCGCGCGCCATCGCGCGGCTCGTCGGTCTCGGCGAAGAACGACGCGATGGCCGAGATCGTCGGTGCATCTCTCAATAGGGGAGCGTGGCCTTCGTCGGGAACGGTGAGGGATTTGAGCCGGGGATGACGTTGCTTCATTTCCTCGACAGTTTTCTCCGAGAGAAGATCGGAGTTCGCACCGCGCAGGACGAGCACGGGTACGCGCTTCATCGCTTCGAATTGCGGCCATAGCTGCGGCGCCGGCCCATCGAGAACGGAAAGGCACTTTGCGAGCTTTGGATCGTAACCCCGCGCGGGTTTTCCCTTTCGTTCATTGAAGAGCTGGTGGGCGACGGCTTCGAAATCCTGGTCCGTCATTTTCGGAAAGTCGTGATGGAAGAGATCTCTCACGATCCGCGTCGCGTCGCTCCAGCTCTTCGCCAGCGGAACGCGGCCGACGTAACCTGCGATACGAGCAAGGCCCTCCATCTCGATGACCGGGCCAATGTCGTTCAATACCACCGCGCCGATCAACGATGGCTGCACCGCCGCCAAGACCATGGTGATAAGGCCGCCGCGCGAGGTGCCGACGATGCCGGCATTGCGCAAGCCGAGCATCGTCAAGAAATCGATGACATCCTGCATCTCGATCGGCACGGCGTAATTCTTCCAATCGGTATCGTGATCGGAAAGCCCGCGCCCGCGCGTATCGAGCGTGAAAACGTCGCGAGGAACGGCGCCCCGGCTGAGTGCCAGGGCAACGGCGTGAAAATCGCGGCTGTTACGCGTCAGGCCCGCCAGGCAGACAATGGGACGTGCCTGCGACGGAGTTTGCGATCGATAGTGCCGGCCGTAGAGACGCAATCCATCGCGGCAGGTGAAGTAGATATCTTCGAACTCTTGCTCGATCGTCATCGGTGTGTCGTCGCCCCGTCGTTGAAGGTTTTCAACCGTCGTTGTTCTCAGCGAAACCTTCCGGCATTTTCCCATCGCCGCGATCGCGCAGGAGGTCCTGCTTCAATCGCAGCGGATTTTTCATGCCGAGCCGGGCGCGATAGATCTGGATGTTCGCCAAAACCTTGGTGACGTACTCGCGCGTCTCCGTAATCGGAATGCGTTCGATCCAATCGACGGGATCGACGTTCGGATCGCGCGGGTCGCCGTTTTCCCTGATCCACTGGCGCGCGCGGCCGGGCCCCGCGTTATAACCGGCGATGCCGAGCACATATGAGCCGCCGAAGTCATCCATGCGATCGGCGATGTAGGCTGAGCCGATCATCACATTGTACGGCGGATCCGAGAGAAGGCGCGGTATCGAGCATTTGATCTTGTAGTCGCGGCAGACGTGATGAGCCGTGCCTGTCATGACCTGCAATAGGCCTTTGGCGCCTGCGCCTGACACGATTTGCGGATCGAATTCGGTCTCCTGGCGCGCGATGCCGAGCAGCAAGGGCAGTTCAGGGGGCGCCCGCAACGGCGTGTATCCGGGGAAAGGCTTCAGCGGATAGCCGTAGGTCAGTAGGTTCTGTCCATTGCCGATGGCGACCTTTGAAATCCGAAGCGACATCTGCGGGTCGCCGAGCGTGTCCGCGAGATAGGCCACCATTCCGACTTCGGCTTCGGTATTGGCGCCGTTTCGAAGACCGGCGAGCAATGTCCGGGTGACTTCGCGTGAAAGATTGGCTTTACGCGCAATCACCAGGGCCTTTGCGGTCTCTGACGATACGAGCTTTTGGATTTGAGCGGCGGTTGGATAGGCGGGCGGCGATATCTCGAAGCTCGTACGATTAGGCTCGAGCATTTGCATCGCGAGCAAGCCGTGGAAGGTATCGGAATTCTTCGCCGCGGCCCGGTACCGCTTGGCCGCTTCTGCCTTGTCGCCTCGCGCGTCGGCAACGCGGCCGAGCCAATAGGCGGCCTTGGCGTGGCTCAACGGGCCATCGGCCGCTGTCGCCATATCCTTGAAGTGCTTCTGCGCGGCATCGAGCTTTTTGAGCTGACGAAACGCGATCCATCCCGCCAAGAACGCCTGTTCTTTGCGCGGATTGACCGATATAGGACCTGCGTCTTTAACGAGGTCATAGGCGAGTTTGGCGTTGCCGAGTTTCAACGCGCCGTATGCGAGTTCGCGCCGTTCCGCCCACCATTCGTCGAGCCCCGCAATCTTGTCGGGGTTCGGCGGAATGGCGAGAATGATCGCCGCCGCTTCCTCGATTTTTCCAGCCTTGCGAAGAAGCTGCTCTTTATGAAAGGCGAGCCCGGTGTCGTCGCGGCTGCCGGGCGGAAGGGCGTTCATCAGCGCCTGGGCGTTCGACGCCTTATTGAATACGGCGAGGCGTGCCGCGGCTCTTTTTTGCTCGCTGGCCGGCAGAAGCGGAATGAGACGGCGAGCGAGCGCCACGCGATCAGCGCGGTTGCCTGCAAAGCGAACGTCGTCCGTTACCAACCGGTCGAAGCGCCATTTGTGATCGGCGGGGGAGAGCAGCTTGCCGAAGCGATCGAGAAATCCATTTTCCAGCTGTGGAGGAATGCTCTTCTCGCGCCATGCGAGCGCTGCAAATTTTCGGGCTTCATCGGTATTGCCGTCCGCAAGATTGGCGGAGGCCAGGGCTGCGTACCCGGCGCCGGTCTCGGGCACGGAATTTTTGAAGAAGCTTTTGATGTTTTTCGCGCTTCCCCCGTGCGTGAAGAGCGCCTCTTCGAAGCGCTGGGTCAGGGTCGGCCGGTCGGGCCACGCCGGATTGTCCTTTAGGAAGCTCTGAAATTCCGGCGGCTCGCCGAAGCCTGCGCGCAGCCTGATCCAATCCGCGAGTTTGCGGGCTACGGGGTCGTTAATTTTTCCCTTTGCTTCCGCAAACCCATTGGTGTCATCGGAGCGAATGGCAGCAACGGCTTGGCGCAGAGCGTCGACGTCTCCCGAATCGGGGGAGATTGACAAAAGGGGTGCGAGAGCCGCGTCGAGTTTGCGAAGCTGGTCTTTTTCGGCGCTAAGGAGCCCGGGCGGGGGCACGGGTTTGAACGCTGATTCGGCGCCGGCCGATGTGCTCGCGAGGGTGAACCCAAGGATAGCGCAGGCCACGGCCGATCGCGGTAACGCGCGCAAAAGGAAGCCGATTAGTCTTGTATGATTGGGCCTTAGATGCATCGCGTCCTATGGGATGAAACGCCCAACCCGCCCGATCTTGCGGTGGGCTTTCCGAGCGCCTAATGTCGCGGCGCTTGCGTCGTCAGCAACGTTAAACCGTATTAAGCGGAGACATGGCTACTGAAGCAAGCGGTTCAAGCCGAACGAGGTGGCACGCGCGTGCGGCGAGACAGTGGCTCATGGCCGTGACGGCTTGGGCCTTTCCACGTCGATTTTCCCGAACAAGGCCCAGGGACGCATCATCGAGCGGTGTTGGTTACGGTCCTTTCTAGTTAAGGCGAAGACATGTTCAAAGGTTCTATCACGGCACTCATCACGCCTTTTCGTAACGGGAAGGTGGACGAAGCTGCGTTCACGCGGTTCATCAATTGGCAGATCAGCGAAGGCACGCACGGTCTCGTGCCTGTCGGTACGACGGGAGAAAGCCCGACGCTCGATCACGATGAACATAAGCGCGTCATAGAACTCGCTGTCGAAGCTGCGAAGAAGCGCGTTCCCGTGATTGCCGGTACGGGCTCGAACTCGACGGATGAGGCTGTCGAGCTTTCGCAATATGCGGAAAAAGTCGGCGCGGACGCCGTGCTCATCGTCACGCCCTATTACAACAAGCCGAGCCAGGAAGGGCTTTATCAGCACTTCAAGGCGATTAATGACGCCATCAACATTCCGATTGTTATTTACAACATTCCGAGCCGTTCGGTTGTCGATATGTCGGTCGCGACCATGGCGCGGTGCTTCGAGCTGAAGAACATCGTCGGCGTCAAAGATGCGACCGCGAACCTAGCGCGGCCCTCGCAGACGCGCGCGGCACTCGGGCCGGAGTTCTGTCAGCTTTCGGGTGAAGATGCGACGGCGCTGGCGTTCATGGCGCACGGTGGCGCGGGCTGCATTTCCGTTGCATCGAACGTTGCGCCACGGCTTTGCGCCGAGTTCCAAAATGCGTGCATGGCCGGCGATTTCAAGAAGGCATTGGCACTTCAGGATCGGCTCATGCCGCTTCACGAAGTCCTCTTTATCGAAACCAATCCGGCGCCTGTTAAATATGCAGTGTCGCGTTTGGGCTTTGGGACGTCAGACATGCGTCTTCCCATGGTTCCCATATCGGAGGCGAGCCGCAGGGCAATTGACGCCGTTCTTCTCCGCCTGGATTTGATCGACGCAAAGGCCGCCGAGTGACGGCTGTTGCCGGAAAGCATTGATCGATGGCTTCTAAACGCGACGACGGCACAACGCTGGTCGCCGAGAACCGCAAGGCGCGGCACGAGTACTTCATTACCGACAGCTGGGAAGCAGGCATCGAACTGCTCGGCTCGGAAGTGAAATCCTTGCGCCGCGGCCAGTCGAATATAGCGGAGAGCTATGCTTCGGTTGAGGACGGCGGCGTCTGGCTGATCAACAGCTATATTGCCGAATATCCGGGTGCCGCGCTTTTCCCGCATGAGCCGCGACGCAAGCGTCGTCTGCTGATGCATGCGAGCGAGATTCACAAGATCGGCATCGCTGTCGAACGGAAGGGCATGACGCTCGTTCCGCTCGAGCTCTATTTCAACGAGAAGGGCCGGGCGAAGGTGAAGATCGGCCTCGCCGAAGGCAAGAACCACTCCGATAAGCGTCAGGATGCGGCCAAGCGCGATTGGAATCGCCAGAAAGCGCGCCTGATGCGAGAGAAGGGCTGAACTCACTTGGTCAACAGCCTGCCGCCAGCTGCGATGCCGAATTTCCCGATTCCTGAGGACGACGGCGCTGCTAAGCATCTGATTGCGGGAACGCGTCTTCCCGACGTCGCGCTGCCAGCAACACGCGGGGCCAGCGTCAATCTCGCTCGTTATCAGGAGCGGGCGGTTGTTTTCGTTTACCCGATGACGGGGACGCCGGGTGTTCCCAATCCGCCCGATTGGGATGTCATTCCGGGTGCGCATGGATCGACGCCCGAAGCGGAAGGATTTCGCGACGCTTACGCGGAATTCGAACTTTTGGGCTACGAGGTCTTTGGGCTCAGCGGTCAATCATCGGAAAGCCAGCAGGCCTTCGCGACGCGTGCGGGTATTCCCTATCTCCTGCTCAGCGATGAAACGCTCGCGTTCGCCGATGCACTGAAGCTGCCGCGGTTCGAGACGGGTGGTGTGACGTACCTCAAACGTCTGACAATGGTCGTTCGGAACGGCGTGATCTATCGCGTCGTCTATCCGGTAACGGCGCCACAGTCACATGCGCGAGAATTGCTTGCCGCGCTCAGGCCAGCTCGCGCCTGATCGCTTCGAACACGGATTGGAACATCTCGGGCGTCAGCCGGCGGGTGCTCGTATTGTACCGCGAGCAATGAAAGCTGTCGTAGAGGATGCGACCGCCGCTCAGCACGTGGCGCGCGCCGTGGGCGAAGGGATAGAGCGTTTTCTTTTCGCCGAGCGCTGCGAGCGTTTGATCGTGGGCTATGCGGCCGAGCGCTAAGATAATCTTGAGCTTGTTCAAGCTCGCCAGCCGGGCCTCGAAGAACGGCCGGCACGTCGCGATTTCCTTTGGTTCTGGCTTGTTTTCGGGCGGCGCGCAGCGCACGGCATTCGAAATCATGCAATCGACGAGCTTCAGGCCATCGTCGGGCCGGGCGTGATATTCGCCTTTGGCAAATCCGTAGCGGATCAGGGTCTCATAGAGAAGAACGCCGGCATAATCGCCGGTGAACGGCCGGCCGGTTCGGTTGGCGCCCATTCGTCCCGGGGCCAGACCGACGATCAGCAGACGGGCTTGAGCGGTTCCGAATGAAGGGACTGCGCCATTGAACCAATGGGGCTCTAAGCGGGCGTTCTCTTGGCGGTATGCAACGAGCCGCGGACAGCGAGGACAATCTTTGGGAGGCTCTGGACCAAAGACTGTATTGCCTATCGTCCCGGCCGCCATGTGTCGATGCTCGTATCGAAGAAGAAGAAAGTGGGCTCAGACTTCTTCTTCCGCGAGGTCATCGTCGCCGAGATAGCTCGAGTCGCGTACGGGCGGGAGCGGAGCGCGAGGCGTATAGCTGCGTCCATCACGCGGCGCGCGACCGGCGCTCGCGCCACCGCTCTGGGCGCGTCCGACCAGCTCTTCGAGATCTGCCAGGTCGACGAATTGGTCGGCCTGACGGCGCAACTCGTCGGCAACCATCGGCGGCTGCGTCTGGAGGGTTGAAACGACGCTTACGCGCTTACCCTTTTGCTGAAGGGCGGCTACGAGGCTGCGGAAATCGCCGTCGCCTGAGAAAATGACAATGTGGTCGAGGTTCTCGGACAGACGCATGGCATCGACGGCCAGCTCGATATCCATGTTGCCTTTGACCTTCCGACGACCGGTCGCGTCGGTGAATTCCTTCGTCGGCTTCGTCACCATCGAAAAGCCGTTGTAGTCCAGCCAATCGATCAGCGGGCGGATTGACGAATATTCCTGCTCTTCAGCGAGCGCTGTGTAGTAGAGCGCCCGAACGAGCTGGCCCTTTTGCCGGAACAGCCCAAGCAGGCGCTTGTAATCAATATCGAAGCCCAAAGACTTGGCGGTCGCGTAGAGGTTCGCGCCGTCGATGAAGAGAGCAACCCGTTCGGTAGGATAAAAATGCATTTTTCGTTTCCTAAAGCGGAATGTTCTAACTAAACAGCGTCCAGTAATCTCTCTGGAAAGGGCATTAAAAGCCCAGTTTCGCTAATCGGTTACAAGGACTTAGGTAATTACGACAGGTTCATGTATCTACAGTGTAGAACGCTTCGTTCCTAATGGCTACCAGAGTTGAATGCCAGTCAACAATTGTGACAATTAGTCTATTTAATCCTGATTGGAACGGAATGCTATGGGGCGAGCAATTACGGTTTTGCTTCTCCCCGGTACTACTTGATTAATCCAATTAAACGTGGCAAAGAGGCATCAGCGTGGCGCTGGAAGGCGGTCCGATCGGCTGTTTGCGCCCTTTAATGCCTTACAACGTGCCAGTTTTTACCAAGGGAAGGTTCTGCCCATGGCTCGCGTCACCGTCGAAGATTGCGTCGACAAGATTCCGAATAGATTCGAATTGGTCCTCCTCGCTGCGCACCGCGCGCGGGCAATCGCCAACGGCAGCTCCATCACCATCGCGCCCGACGACGACAAGAATCCGGTCATCGCGCTGCGCGAGATCGCTGAGCGCACGCTTTCGCCCGACGACATGCGCGAAACGCTGATCTCGTCGATCCAGAAGAACACCGAAGTCGACGAGCCGGAAGCCGTTGCAGCGCCGTTGCTGCCGCCGGAGCGCCGCGCGCCGATGCTCGGCCGCGATGATCTTTCGTCCGACACGCAGGTCGATGTCATGACGGAAGAACAGCTTCTTCGCGGTCTGGAGAGCATGACGCCGCTGGAGCCTTCGGCCAACATCGGGTCGGGCTCAGGTTCTGGCCGTGAACGCGACCGTGATCCGCGCGACCGCTCTCGCTAATATTTCATTAGCCCGTCTAGCGACATCAAGCTCGTACCGATCTACTTTAATGTGTGCTGCGTCTTCGGTTACGCTTGCGCCCTGAAGGAGTGCGGCGGGTCATGATGCGGCAATACGAACTCGTCGAGCGGGTTCTCAAATACGATCCAAAGGCGGACGAGGCGCTGCTCAATCGCGCCTACGTCTATGCGATGAAGGCGCACGGCCATCAGAAGCGTGCGTCGGGGGCGCCGTATTTTTCGCATCCGCTCGAAGTGGCGGCCATTCTCACAGACCTGAAGCTCGACGACGCAACCATTGCGACGGCGCTTCTCCATGATGTGATCGAGGATACGGATGCGACGCGAGCCGAAATCGACCAGATGTTCGGGCCGGAGATCGGCAGCCTCGTTGATGGTCTGACAAAGATCAAACGCCTCGATCTCGTTTCCAAAAAGGCCGAACAGGCGGAAAGTTTCCGGAAGCTCCTCATCGCGATCTCGAGCGATATCCGGGTGCTTCTCGTCAAGCTCGCGGACCGTTTGCACAACATGCGGACGCTCGAGCACATGAAGCCCGAGAGTCGCCGCCGCAATTCGGAAGAGACGCTCGACATCTACGCGCCGCTTGCCGGCATGATGGGCATGCAGGCGCTACGCGAGGAGCTCGAGGATCACGCCTTTCGCTGGCTGCATCCCGAGGCGCATGACGCGCTTACCGAAAAGCTCGGAGAAATGCGGGAGCGTAATCGCGGGCTTGTCGAGGAGATCCGGCAAGCGATCGCGCGCAAATGCGCCGATGCCGGCATCAAGGCCGAGACCTTCGGGAGAGAGAAAAAGCCTTATGCCATCTGGAGCAAGATGGAGCATAAGCAGATCAGCCTGGAGCAGCTGTCCGACATCTACGGGTTTCGGGTGGTCGTACATTCGATCGAAGACTGCTACCGGGTGCTCGGCATCGTGCACACCACGTGGAGCACGGTTCCCGGCCGATTCAAAGACTACATATCGGCTCCGAAGCGGAACAATTATCAGTCGATCCACACGACCGTTTACGGTCCGCGCCATCAACGCGTCGAGCTGCAGATTCGTACCTACGACATGCAGCATATCGCCGAGTTCGGTATCGCTGCGCATGCGCTCTACAAGGATCAGCAGCACGGCCGCGTCAATGGCCACGACTTCGAGTCTACATTGGACGGGGACGACAGCCCGTATGGGCGACTTCGAGTGATGATCTCGTCGCTGCTTGAGGCCGCGAATCCGGAGGAATTTCTCGAGCACACGAAGCTCGAACTGTTTCACGATCAGGTCTTCTGCTTCACGCCGAAGGGCCGGCTCATCGCGCTTCCGCGCGGGGCTACGCCGCTCGATTTCGCCTATGCCGTGCATACCGACATCGGCAACGAAGCGATCGCGGCCTACATCAATGGCCGTCACGTTCCGATCGATACGCATCTGCGCAACGGCGACGAGGTCGTCATCGAGACGTCGAAGGGACATATCCGACCGGCGGCGTGGGAGGCCTTCGCTGTTACGGGGCGTGCACGAGCGGCGATACGACGAGCGGCCCGCGAGGCCGAACGCCGGCGCTTCATGGAACTCGGGCGGCAGCTCGTTACTTCGACGCTTGCGGGGCTCGAGGTCGATTACTCAGAGGAGAAGGTCAAAGCCGCGGCGCCGAAGGTTGGCTTCAAGACGGCTGACGATCTACTGGCGGCCGTCGGGCGGAACGATATTCCGCTGCAGGACGTGCTCGGCGCGATCCTGCCGCACGGGCAAGCGCCTGGTGACGAAGGGTACAAGCCGACGCGGCGCTTCGGGCGCGCCCGCGAGCAAGACGGCTGGTTCAATATCGAAAAGGTCAAAAGCCTTAAATTCCGGACGTCCGAAATAGACAGCACGACGGCTGTGTCGATTGGCGGTCCAAGTCAGGAATTACCGGTCGCATTCGAACCCGGCGGCGCGGTTCCGGGTGACCGGATCGTCGGTGTCATGGCGCCCGGCGAGGGCATCCGGGTGTTCCAGATCCATTCACCACGTCTGAAGGAATACGAGGAAGAGCATTGGATCGACGTGACTTGGGACGTCGATCCCGAGCGGCCCCAGCGTTTCCCGGCAAGAATCAGTGTCACCGCGGTTAACGCGCCGGGCTCACTGGCTGAGATCGCCAAAGTGATCGGCGAGACGGGTGGCAATATCGACAATATCAAGATGGCTCGCCGTGCGGCAGACTTCACGGTGATGCATATTGAGCTTGAGGTTTTCGATTTGGTGCATTTGAACCACATCGTTGCTGGACTCAGGGCGAAATCCTCCGTTGCGAAGGTGGAACGCCTGTTCGAGTGAGCTATTCTATGCCTTCACTGGATTGAGGCTTTTCGAAGCGTCGATAGGAACCGTGTCGTTGAACGAGAAGCCTACAGCAGCTGGAGCGCGTGAGACCCTATGGCCGTTCAGGGCGGCCGGGCTGCGGAACAAGCTTCGCTTCTTCTGGCGGCGCATCCTTCTGCTTCGGGCAACACCGCATGAGGTGGCGCTGGGCTTCGCGCTCGGGGTGTTCAGTGCGTGCACGCCGTTTCTCGGCGTTCAAACGATCCTCGCGCTTGCGCTCGCCTTCGTCCTGCGTGTCAGCATGCCCGCGGCACTGCTCGGGACATTCATCGGCAACCCCTTGAGCTGGCCCGCGATCTGGAGCGGGTCGTACGTCGCGGGCGCATTGCTTCTCGGTCAAGATCCCGCCTATGCCGCCGATCATTTTACCGATACGGCCAATGCGCTTGGCGCAACGTTGAGTGCCCCCTCGCCAGAGACCCTCAATACGGCCGTCGATCATCTTTCGCCCATCGTGGAGCCGATGATCGTGGGTGGTCTTCTCGTCGGCTTGATAGCCGCGATATTTAGCTACTATCCTACACGCCGAGCGGTGCGCGTTTTCCAACGGCACCGCAGGCTCCGCTGAACTATCGGCGGCGGCAGAACAAATCCCTCATTTTCATTGGTGGCAGTGAAGCACGTGGCGGCAAACCGCAAAGTCTCGGAAACTGGCCAAGCGTCAACGCCCGTTCGTGCGTTGCGGCTCGGCGTAAACATCGATCATGTCGCGACGCTCAGGAATGCGCGCGGCGGCATGCATCCTGATCCGCTTCGTGCGGCCCATCTCGCGATCGAAGGTGGTGCCGACGGCATCACCGCGCATCTCAGGGAAGACCGCCGGCACATTTCTGATACCGACATCACGCGCCTCAAGAATGAGCTGACGCGTCCGCTCAATCTCGAAATGGCGGCCACGGACGAAATGCTCCAGATCGCGTTGCGGCATGTGCCAAACGCGTGCTGCCTCGTGCCGGAAAGGCGCGAGGAGCGGACGACCGAAGGCGGCCTCGACGTGCAGGGAGCGGCGAAGACGCTCAAGCCGTTCGTAGCCAAGCTCAAGGATGCGGGCATCCGGGTTTCATTGTTCATCGAGCCCGACATCAAGACGATAGAGGCGTCGTCGGATGTGGGCGCCGATATCGTCGAACTTCATACCGGCAGGTATTGCAATCTCGCGCTTGAACACGATGCTGCCGGCGTCGCCTTCGAGATCGAGCGGCACAGGAAAGCGGCGAGCGCTGCCGCGTCGGTGGGACTTGAAGTTCATGCCGGACACGGCCTTACCTACAACACAGTGCAGCCCATTGCGCGCATCCCCGAGATCGTGGAGCTCAACATCGGGCACTTCCTGATCGGAGAGGCGATTTTCGGCGGCCTTTCCATGGCCGTCCGCCGCATGCGCGTTCTGATGGACGAAGCGCGTGAGGCGTTGTCGGCGCAGAGAGGGCGATGATCATCGGCATAGGCAATGATCTCTGCGATATCCGACGGATAGAGCGGACGATCGAGCGCTATGGCGACCGCTTTCTTCAGCGGGTATTCACGGCGGAAGAGCGCCGCAAGGCGTTCTCGCGGGCCCATTCGGCTCGAACGTTTGCAAAGCGCTTTGCCGCGAAGGAAGCGGCTTCGAAAGCTCTCGGGACCGGCTTTCGCTACGGCGTGTATTTGAAAGACATCGGCGTCGTGAATGCTTTGTCGGGTCGTCCGACCTTGGCGCTTACCGGTGGCGCGGCGCAGCGCCTAGCGCACTTGATCCCCGAGGGCTACGAGGCGCGCATCGACGTCACCCTGACGGACGAATATCCGCTTGCCCAAGCCATCGTGATCATCTCCGCGGTCCGGGATGAGGGAAATCGACGCGACTGACTATTTCGCCGCGGTTAAAATCGCCTCAGAGCGCTTACCTGCCTAAATGCCCGATGCAGCGCTGAGTTACTGTTATTCCTTACGGTTTTGTCAGGTTTGTGCCCGTCGTTGCGGCTCAGGAGCAAACTCGCTATAGCGGACCGCCTAACATGAAGCGAGCCCCGGCCAATGCCGCTCGGCGGCGCAGAGGAGCCTCTGGATGAGCGTTGGTATCAAGGCGTCGAGATCGAGTTGGTCTGAAACCCTCATCATCGTCGTCGAAGCACTCGCCATTGCGATGTTCGTCCGCGTCTTCTTTTATCAGCCCTTCAATATTCCCTCGGGCTCGATGAAGGAGACGCTGCTGATCGGCGATTACCTGTTCGTCTCGAAGCTATCCTACGGTTACAGCAAGTTTTCTTTTCCCTTCAGTCCGAACCTCTTTGAGGGACGCATCTTCGGTGGGGAGCCAAAGCGCGGAGACGTCGCCGTCTTCAAGCTGCCGCGGGACAACTCGACCGACTACATCAAGCGGGTCATCGGTCTGCCGGGTGATGAAATTCAGATGAAGAGTGGTCAGCTCTTCATCAACGGGCAGGCGATACCGAAGCAGCCCGCGGGTGAATTCACTACATTCGAGGATGGTCGCGAGCGAACGATTGCGGTATTTGAGGAAACGCTTCCCAACGGCGTGAAGTACAAGGTTCTCGATAGCGACCCGAATGGCCCCTACGACAATACGGGGGTCTACAAGGTTCCCGAGGGTCATTACTTCATGATGGGTGACAACCGCGACAACTCAACCGACAGCCGGGTGCGCAGCGCTGTCGGGTTCGTCCCTTACGAGAACTTTATCGGTCGTGCCGAGATCATCTTCTTCTCCGCCAAAGTCGACGAGCCCGATGCCTTCAGATGGTATGCGCCCTGGACTTGGCCGTTTGACATCCGCTGGAACAGGTTCTTCACTCTCGTGCGGTGACCGCAAATCGGCATTCGCGCCATGCTGAGACCTCGCAAGTTTAAAGAACTCGAGACGAAACTCGGATACAAGTTCAAGGATCCCGCGCTCCTGGAGCGTGCGCTGACACACGCGAGCGTGCGCGGCGGCAAGGTTGCCCGGTTCGACAACGAGCGGCTGGAGTTTATCGGCGACCGCGTTCTTGGTCTCGCGATCGCCGAGGCCCTCAACGGGCAATATCCCGACGCCAGCGAAGGGGAACTAGCGCGGCGTTACAATCGTCTTGTTAGAGGCGAGGCGTGCGCCAAGGTGGCTCGTAATATCGGGCTTGGCGCCCATCTTATTCTTTCGGAAAGCGAAGCCGATAGCGGCGGCCGCAACAAAACGACTATTCTAGCTGACGCGGCCGAGGCCCTTCTGGGCGCCGTGTTCATCGATGGCGGTTTCGAAAAGGCGCGCGGTGTCGTACACCGGCTCTGGCAGGAACAAAGCGAACTCGTTCCCGAGGTGGCGGTTGATGCCAAATCGGCGTTGCAGGAATGGGCGCAAGGGCAGGGCTTGGCGCTGCCACGATATACGGTCGTTGCGCGCAATGGGCCCGATCACGCGCCTCGCTTCACGGCCGAAGTCTTGATTACCGGAAAAGCGCCCGCGCAGGGCGAGGGGGCTTCGAAGCGGATTGCTGAGCAGGCCGCAGCAACTGCGCTACTAACTCGAGAAGGCGTAGGAGCCCGCATAGGCGATGTCTGACAACAAAACAGTTTCTTCGCCGCCCGACCCAGCCGATCAGCGCTGCGGTTTCGTTGCCGTCATTGGGCCGACGAACGCCGGCAAGTCGACGCTCGTCAACGCGCTCGTCGGCGCCAAGGTCGCGATCGTCTCTCACAAGGTTCAAACGACCCGCGCGCCCATTCGCGGTATCGCGATCGAGGGCAATAGCCAGATCGTCTTCATCGATACGGCCGGCATCTTCAACCCGAAGCGCCGCTTGGATCGCGCGATGGTGGACGCGGCGTGGGGCGGCCTCGAAGACGCGGATGCGGTGCTGCTCGTCATCGATGCGGCGGCCGGGATCGACGATGATGTCAGGGGTATCATCGAGCGGCTGAAGTCCGCGCGGATGCCGAAGATTGCGATTTTGAATAAAATCGACCGCGTGGACGACAAGCCGAGGCTGCTGTCGCTGGCAAAAATGGTCGATGAGCTTCTCGCGCCCGATCGCATCTTCATGATCTCGGCCACTGAGGGTCAGGGCATCAAGGATTTGCGGACGCATCTCGCAAATCTCGTCCCCAAGGGGCCGTGGCACTATTCGGAAGACGACGTCACCGACGTGCCGATGCGAACGCAAGCCGCCGAGATGACGCGCGAAAGCGTCTACCGCTTCCTGCATCAGGAGCTTCCGTACACGACGACGGTCGAGACCACGGATTGGAAGACTCTGAAAGACGGATCAGCGCGCGTCGAGCAGACGATTTATGTCGAACGCGACAGCCAGAAGAAGATCGTGCTCGGCAAGGGTGGCGACACGATCAAGAAGATATCGAGTACGGCCCGGCACGCGATCGAAGAGATGGCTGGCCACCGGGTGCATCTCTTCCTATTCGTCAAAGTGCGTGAGAACTGGGAAAGCGACCCCGAGCGTTATCGGGAAATGGGTCTTCCTTTCCCCAAATCGTAAGGCGCCGGCTATTCAGCCATATGCAATGGTCCGATGAAGGCATCGTTCTTTCGGTAAAAGCCCACGGCGAGACTGCCGCGGTCGTCGATTTGTGGACGAGGGCGCATGGGCGGCACATGGGGCTCGTACATGGCGGGCGTTCGCGGCGCCTAAGGCCAATTCTTCAACCCGGCAATCATGTCGATGCGGAATGGAAGGCGCGTCTCGCCGACCAGCTCGGGACCATGAGCGTCGAGATGCGCCGAGCCTTCGCCGCCGAGACGATGGACGATGCGCAGGCGTTGATGGCGCTTTCATCGATCACCGCCCTGACGCGGCTTTTGCCCGAGCGCGATCCCCATCCTAATCTTTATGAAATCACGCTGTTCGTTCTTGGCTTTCTCAATGACGCGACCGTGTGGCCAGCGCTGCTCGTCCGATGGGAGATGGCACTTCTCGATGAGCTCGGCTTCGGCCTCGATCTCAGTCAATGCGCGGCGACGGGAAGCAACGACCAGCTCATCTATGTTTCGCCGAAGTCGGGCCGCGCCGTGTCCGCCTCCGCGGGTGAGCCCTACCGCGATAAACTTCTGGCGTTGCCTCAGTTCCTGACGAAGCAGCGATCGGGACCGGTGACGGCGCAAGACGTCAATCTCGGGTTCGTGCTGACGGGACATTTCATCGAGAAGCATCTTCTGCTCCCGCGCGGCCAATCGCTCCCGCAATCGCGCGCCCGGCTACTGGCCCAGCTGGCCGCCTGAGATCCGATTGAGGAGTCTTTTCCTGCTCTTCGTCAGAGCGTTCGCGACGGGTATCCGGCCGAAGTCCGTTCTTCTAGCCACTGCCGGACCATGTGAATGCGGGATCACGCGACGGCAGAAACTGTTCGCACCGCGGAGTTCTTTTTTGCCGCCGGTGCTTTTCAACTGGCCGCGTGCGTCCGATATCGTACTCAGCCGGCATGCCCGTTCGGAAATCCCCCCTTCCGGACGGGCTTTATATTTGCGTCCGGCGACTCCCCTGTGGGAGCCGGCCGCCGGACGCGGGAACCCGCCGGACGCGGACGCCTTCAGCAACTGTTCATTCTGAGGTGTAGATAACTCTATTGAGACTTACCCGTCGCGCACGCGGGAGCACGGCGGGGGGTTACGGGGGTCGCAGCGGGGAGCTGCGGCCCCCGAACGTTTTTGAAGCTTGTGACGGCGCGGCCACTATCTACGTCACCGGCTTTCGGGTGTTCATTTTCCGTGCGCCTCTTAAGGTGCAATTAAACATCGCGACCTACGCTCTAGGCCACAGTTTAGTCCTGGGTGTGGGGGCATTCGATGAGTGGGCTGCGGTCGCTGCCGATAGACGAGATTTCGAAGCGCGGAACGATCGATCTGATCGATATTTTGCATTTTCGGCGCGTCTTCTATGAAGACGGGATCATCTCATCGGATGAAGCCGATCTGCTTTTCGCGCTGAATGACGCTTGCGGCAGGTATAACCCGGAGTGGCCCGATTTCTTCATTGAAGCCATCACCGATTATATCGTCTTTCAGGAAGCGCCGCGGGGCTACATCACGGCGGCCAACGCCAAATGGCTGATCGATCGCGTTTCGAAAGACGGGAAGATTGATCGAAAAACCGAACTTGATCTCGTCGTCAACATTCTCGACAAGGCGCGCTGGGCGCCCGTCAGCCTCGTCAAGTTTGCGCTCGAGCAGGTGAAGCACGCGGTCATCGAAGGGACCGGGCCATTGCGCAGAGGCAAAGCTCTGCCGGATGGCAGCATCAGCGAAGCTGAGGTCGATCTTATTCGGCGCATGCTCTACGCTTTTGCGGGGGATGGGGCCGTCGCCGTGACACGGGCCGAGGCGGATGTTCTATTTGATATCGACGAAGCCATTTCGAGCGGCGCGCCTAATCCCGCGTGGACAGATCTTTTCGTGAAGGCGATCGCCAATGTGATGATGGCGGCATCAGGCTACGCGGTTCCCTCGCGCGAAGAGGCGCTGAAGCAGGAAGCGACGTTCGAGGACCAGGAAGAGGAGACGTCTATCCTCGCCGCTCTCCTATCCATGGTGCAGTCGAACCTAGCCTCCGTGCAGGACGCTTATCTCGATCAGACTGCTGAGGAGAGGGCTCTGGCGCGCCTCGAGCACCAGCGAATCGAGATCATCACGCACGAGGAAATCACCGAAGCGGAGGCGACTTGGCTCGTCAGCCGCCTCGGGCGCAACGGCCGTTTGAGCCCGAGCGAGAAGGCGCTGGTCTCGTATCTCAATCGCGAAAGTCCCCGGATTCACCCTGTTCTCACCGAGGCTGTGTGCCGGCTCGGCGACGCAGCCTGATGAGATAAAGAGGCAGGGCTCGATTAACGCCCGATCTGGCAGGCAACGGCTGCTTGCCGACGATCATTTCCTGTGCGGCAGCGGATCGCATAGTCAGTGACTTCGGTCCATCTCCTGGCGTGTTTACGCGGCCTTCTGCAGGCTCTAGAACGGCGTGAAGCCTTGCGACAAGCTGAGGCACCTGAATGAGTTTACGGGAAGGACCGAGACCCGCCGATGTTCAAGAAAATTCTGATTGCCAACCGCGGTGAGATCGCCTGCCGCGTAATTAAGTCGGCGCGCAAAATGGGCATCAAGACGGTGGCGGTCTATTCGGACGCCGACCGGGATGCTCTCCATGTTGAAATGGCGGATGAAGCCGTCCACATCGGTCCCGCGCCCGCCAATCAGTCCTACTTGCTGATGGATAAGATTATCGAGGCCTGCAAGGCAACGGGCGCCGAGGCGGTTCATCCAGGTTACGGATTCCTATCGGAGCGGGAGGCGTTTCCGGTCGAGCTTCAGAAGCACGGTATCGTCTTCATCGGTCCCAACCCCCGAGCCATAGCCGCGATGGGCGACAAGATCGAGAGTAAGAAGGCGGCGGCTGCCGCCAAGGTTTCAACCGTTCCCGGCTACATGGGCGAGATCAAGGACGCGAAGCACGCGGTCCAGATCGCCAATGAGATTGGCTATCCGGTGATGATCAAGGCCTCCGCAGGCGGCGGCGGCAAGGGCATGCGCATCGCCTATGACGCGAAAGAGGCCGCGGAAGGTTTCGAGCTTGCCCGTTCGGAAGCCAAGTCGTCGTTCGGCGACGATCGCTGCTTCGTCGAGAAGTTCATCGAAAATCCCCGCCACATCGAAATTCAGGTGCTCGGCGATAAGCACGGCAACGTCGTCTATCTGGGCGAGCGCGAATGCTCCATTCAGCGCCGCAACCAGAAGGTTCTCGAGGAAGCGCCCTCGCCACTGCTCGACGAGAAAACCCGTAAGGCGATGGGCGAGCAGGCAGTCGCTCTGTCGAAGGCTGTCGGCTACGATAGCGCGGGCACGGTCGAATTCGTCGCCGGCCAGGACCGTTCCTTCTATTTTCTCGAAATGAACACGCGTCTGCAGGTCGAGCATCCGGTGACGGAACTCGTGACCGGCGTCGACCTCGTCGAGCAGATGATCCGGGTTGCGGCGGGTGAGAAGCTGCCGTTCAAGCAGTCGGACATCAAACTCAACGGCTGGGCTGTCGAAAGCCGCGTCTACGCTGAAGATCCGTTCCGGAACTTCCTGCCTTCCATCGGCCGTCTGGTCAAATACCGGCCGCCGGCAGAGGGCACCAAGGACGGCGTGACTGTTCGCAACGACACCGGCGTCTTCGAGGGTGGCGAAATCTCGATGTATTACGATCCGATGATCGCCAAGCTCGTCACGCATGCGCCGACGCGCGAAGCGGCCATCGACGCGCAGTCGGCCGCCCTCGACGCGTTTTACATCGACGGCATCCAGCACAACGTGCCCTTCGTCTCCGCGATGATGCAGCACCCGCGCTGGCGCTCCGGCAAGATTTCGACCGGCTTCATCAAGGAAGAATATCCTGAAGGCTTCGCGCCGCGGGCGCCTGAGGGCAAGGATCTGGTCACGCTCGCCGCTGTGGCGGGTACGATCGATCACCTCGGTAATACGCGCCGTCGCGATATCACGGACCAGATGTCCGGACACTCGATCAGCTTTGCCAAGCGCCGTATCGTCAAAATCGGATCGGCGACGGTTGAGCTCGAAGTCCTCGGCGCCATTCCAGGACCGTACTATGTGTCGGTCCTCGACGGCGAAGGCGAGCCGAAGAAGACCATGGAGATCACATCTGAGTGGTGGCCCGGTGAGCCCGTCTGGTTTGGTACGGTCGACGGAGCCGACGTTGCGGTTCAGGTTCGTCCGATTCCCAATGGTCTGACCCTTTCGTACCGCGGTATTCAGGCGGCGACGTACGTTTATACGCAGCGCGAGGCGGAACTTGCGGCGCTGATGCCGGTCAAGGTCGCGGCCGACATGTCGAAGTTCCTGCTGTGCCCGATGCCGGGTCTGGTCAAAGCGATCAATGTCGCCGAGGGCCAGGAGGTTAAGGCTGGGGACAATCTTGCAATCGTCGAAGCCATGAAGATGGAGAACATCTTGAAGGCGGAGCGCGACGGCAAGGTGAAGAAGGTTGCCGCGCAACCCGGTGACAGCCTCGCCGTCGACGCGGTGATCCTCGAGTTCGCTTGAGCGCGCTCGCCTGAGCCGGTGGGCGTCAGGAATAGAAACAATGTGTGAGGCAGGCGGCCTGGCAATCAGCCGAGCTTGGCGGCCGCCCGCCTCAAACCGCGCAGAATAGGCTCATAAGCCTCTTCGTTTCGGGTCTCCGGGTAGACCATGTAGACCGGATAAACGAATTTCCGCGCTCGTTTGGGCTCTCTCACCCGCCCTCGAGCGATCAGTTTGCGCACCATGCGCGCTGGAAAATACCCCGAGCATTCATTCGCGAGAAGATAATCGAGGCCCATCGGTCCGAGATCGAGGCTGATCGCGGGGTTCGCGTGCTCGGGAAATGCAGCGGCGTGGTCCTGCAAGAAATCCGTTCCCCAATCGACGAGCAGATAGTCGTTAACGCCCCGTCGCGCCGTTGCTTTCGATGACGAGACCAAAACAAACTCCTCGTCGAACAAATGTTCGATCGTCAGGCCGGGCGGGGGTGATGGCCGGTACATGATCGCGAGATCGAGCGTTCCTTCAATCAAGCGCTGGCTCAACATGGCCGAGGCTCCGGCAGTCGCGGAAACAGCGATCCCCGGGATCTGAACTCGCAATCCTGCGGTCCATTTCAGCAGGAATCCGCCCCATAGGCTCAACGGTGCGCCGACGGAAATGTGTTCGGGATGCTGATCTGCAAGCGAGACTTGAAGCTGGGCTTGTTGCCAGACGCGGACCATCGCGAGCGCATGCTTCTGAAAGAGTTCGCCGGCGCCTGTTAGCTCAGCGCCTGACTTCGAGCGGGTGAAAAGAGGCCGTCCGAGCAGATCTTCGAGGCCTTTGATGCGTGCGGAGACGGTTGATTGGGTGATGTTCAACTTACGCGCCGTATCGACGAAGCTTCCGGTCTCAGCGACGACGAGAAATGTGCGAGCGAGATTGACGTCCATCGCGTGGGATCCTCATCGATGAGTGGAAAACTCATCTATCGAAATTTCCGATATCACCAAACGCCAAATTTCGTTTGTGCATTGTCTTGAATCTTATCAATGTCAATGCGACCTGACTCGAGTCGGGTCGACAGACGTGCGTCTGTCAACGATCCAAACGGAAGGACGATTTAAAATGGCTAAAGCTGCAAAGAAAGCCGCCAAGAAGGCTCCTGCCAAGAAGGCAGCTAAGAAGAAGAAGTAATGAATTTCTGCCGCGATCGCAGGAGCGGCCGTTCTGACCTTCTGGCTCTTACGGTTCGTGCGATCGCAGTTCTTCTTATGACCTCGGCTGCTTCCGCAGCCACGATTACCAACCGAGGTGATAACGAGGTCAAACTCACCATCACCCAGGGCTCGTCCCATCAAGACGTGGTTCTGCCAATAGGTAAGGTGATCGGCGGGGTCTGTCAGAAGAGCTGCATCATCCGCCTCAACGACAACGTCAATGACGAATACGAGCTCGACGGTTCGGAAAACGTCTCGGTCGAAGGGGGATTTCTCTACTACGATTCTTCCGAAAAGGGGCTCGCGCCGCCCGCTGGCAGCGCCTCGAAAGAGGGAGAGGGGAAAATAAGGTAGAGAAAAGGTTGCGGCATCGCCTGTTTGGCGCTTGTGTCCCCTCGGATGCAGGCGCCTTTTTCTTTTTGCCGCCTGACTATAGCCCCCCGCCGATCGTCCGTTTTCGGACTAAATTTCGAGCCCGTTGGCTTCAATGAGCCTCGTCGGTCCGAAAATCTGTTGAAAACTTCTGCGCAGTGCGACGTCCACGTCGTAGAGGGTCACGGGCAAACCGAGGTCGGCGAGGCTCGTCACACCGTGATCGCGGATGCCGCACGGGACAATCCCACCAAACTGAGACAGATCCGGGTCGACGTTCAGAGCTACGCCGTGGCTCGACACCCATCGGCTAACCCGAAGACCTATCGCCGCGATCTTATCTTCGACCATCTCGCCCTTTGATGGTCGTCTTACCCATATGCCGACCCGGTCAGGCCGCGTTTCGCCGATCACGTTGAAGTCGGCGAGCGTATCGATCAGCCATTTCTCGAGATGGGTGATCAGGCTGCGGATATCGCGGCCCCGGGTTTCGAGGTCGAGCATGACGTAGGCCACGCGTTGACCCGGTCCGTGGTAGGTGAACTGGCCGCCGCGGTTGGTGTGATAAACGGGGAGCGATCCGGGATTGAGAAGGTCCTGTTCCTTCGCGCCGGTCCCTGCGGTGTAAAGCGGCGGATGCTCCAGAAGCCAGATGAGTTCCTTCGCGCGGCCTTCGCGAATTGCCTCTGTCCGGCGCGCCATAACAGCGAGGGCATGTTCGTATTCGACATAGCCATTGCTGATGGCCCAATCGACGGCGCCGGATGATTTTGCGATCGATAATTTGGATGGCATCGGCGTTAATCTGGATGGTTCTTGAGCGACGGCGAACCTCGAAAGTCGGCTAATTCCGGGGCTATTCCGGCGGTCTGACGTGCGACGATAGCGATCCCGGCATTATATAGAGTGAGTCCGAGGCGAATGGTTCGATAGGCCCCTGGCAAACTGCCGCTTGCGTTTGTGATAACGCTCTGTTACGTGGGCGGTCTTCGCGGAATTGGGCAGCGCCAAACGCCCTTTCGCGAATTCCAGATCCTACGGGTCTGAACTGCGGTTGTGGCGGAATTGGTAGACGCACTACCTTGAGGTGGTAGCGCTGGAAACGGCGTGAAGGTTCGAGTCCTTTCAACCGCACCATTTTATTTTCAAGTGCTTATGTACTTGAGCAAGGCTCAAAAGTTTCGGAGCCCTCCGTCAGCTATTGACGGTAGGGCTCCGTTTTTTTTGGCCGGTTATCTAAACGCCGTGCGCCTCAGGCAGTGGGTATGGCAACGTAGCGATCGCCGTTGGCGGTCTTCAGCTGCATCAGCACCGCGCGCTTACTCTGGCTCTTGGCCTCGCGTAGCGCTTTCGTTACGTCGTGCGGGCCAGAAACAGATTTTCCTCCGACCGACAGGATGATGTCGCCCTGCTGAATGCCCTTCTCGGCGGCAGGGCCGTCGGGATCGACATTCACGACTACGGCGCCGTGCGAGCCCGCGCCCTGAACCTCATCGGCGGGGGCGAGCGTCATGCCGAGCTGCGTATCGGTGCCGGCGGAGTGGTCAAGCTGGGCGGTCTTGTCCTTCGGGAAGGTGCCGACCGTCAGATTGATCGTCCGCTGCTTTCCGTCGCGAATGAGGGCGAGGGTTGCCGATTTACCCGGCGATATACCGGCGATCATGCGGGCAAGGTCGCGTCCGTCCTTGACCGGCTTTCCATCTACGGAAACGATCACGTCCTGCGCCTTGATGCCGGCGGCGGCTGCCGGTCCGCCGTCCTGGGGCTCGTCAACCAACGCGCCCTTCGCCTCCTTCAGTCCGAGACTGTCTGCGATATCGGCCGTCACGGGCTGGATCGCTACGCCGATCCAACCGCGAATGACCTGACCTGATGATTTCAACTCATCGGAAACGCGTTTTGCAGTTTCGGCTGGAATGTCGAACGCAATCCCGACCGAGCCGCCGGACGGAGAGAAGATGGCGGTGTTCACGCCAACGACTTCGCCCTTTTGATTGAACGTCGGGCCGCCCGAATTGCCTTTGTTGATCGGGGCGTCGATCTGAATGAAATCATCATAAGGACCGGCTCCGATGTCGCGGCCATTGGCCGATACGATGCCAGCCGTGACAGTGCCGCCGAGACCAAACGGGTTGCCCATCGCGACGACCCAGTCGCCGATGCGCGGCGTCGAAGACGCGAAGCGCACGAACGGGAAGTCGGACGATCCCTCGACTTTCAGGAGGGCGATGTCCGTCTTCGGATCGGTGCCGGCCACCTTGGCCTTATAGCGTTTTCCATCCCCCATCGTGACCTCAACGCTCTTGGCGTGATCGACGACGTGATTGTTCGTAATCAAATAACCGTCGGCAGAAATGAAGAAGCCGGAGCCCTGCGCCTGCATGAGATGGTGCTGAGGCTTGGTGTTGCCGTTATTCGATTGAGGACCGAATTGACGGAAGTCGAAAGGCAAGCCCTGAAGCGGGTTGTCACCCTCTTGTCCGTCCGACGATCCGTCCGTCGCGTCAGCGACTTCGTCAATCTGGTCTGCTTTCACAAACACCGAAACGACGGCTGGTTTCACGCGGTCGACAAGGTCCGCGAAACCTGGCTCGCTCCGGCTGTCCTGAGTGGTGGCGCTCAGATCGGCGACGGGCGTCACCATAGACGAGCCGGGAAGGTTGCTGTTGTTGGCAAGGACTGCCGTCGTGCCGAGCGCGGCGATGATTGCAGCGCAGGCTGCCAGTGTCCGTTTATGCGAAGTGATTGTGCCCGTTGACTTCGGGCGGCTTGCCGTCGTGTCATCCATCTTCGTCGTTCCTGATCAATGCGGGACGTGCGCATGCTGCGCATCGGGGGGATGAAGGCAGTTTGGCGGAGCCAAGCTTTCCGGAAGCCGTCCAACGCCTTAAAAATAGGAAAGCAAAGCGGAGTGAGGACGGCGTCTGCGGTACCGAAATGGCCCACCGTCCAGACCAACACGATGATTAACGGGTGAACTGGCGCCGGCCTACATTCTCCAATTTGATCTATTTCTTTGGCAAAGGAGTTGGATCGTTCGGGGCAAAATCATCCTGGCCTTCAACGCTGGAGATACGCCCCATGTCCGATCTCGTGGTCATCGTCTATCCGAACGAGGCGAAAGCCGAAGAAATGCGCACGAAGTTGCTCCAACTTCAAAATGAGTACCTGATCGAGATCGGCGATGCCGTAATCGCGGTCAGGCGTGAAGACGGCAGGGTGAAGCTCAATCAGCTGATGAATACGACGGCAGCCGGGGCGATATCCGGCGGCTTTTGGGGAACGCTGGTTGGCTTGATCTTTCTAATGCCGCTTCTCGGCGCGGCGGTCGGCGCTGCCTCGGGCGCGCTGGGCGGCGCGCTCTCAGACTACGGGATCAACGACGACTTCATGAAGAACCTTGCGTCCAAGCTGACGCCGGGAAGCGCTGCTCTTTTCGTCGAGATCAGGAAAATGACGGAAGACAAGGTTCTGGAAGCAATCAGGGGGACCGGGGGCGAGCTACTGCAGACGTCGCTCGATCATACGAAGGAGCAAGCATTGCGAGAGGCGATTTCGGCTCACGTGCCTCCGCCTCCGCTTCCAGAGAGTTCGACGACAACTCCGCCACCGCCGGGGACCTCTCCGCCGGCCGGTGCAAACCCAAATCTGACGTCTTGAGAGTTAGCTTCGCCGTCGGATCAGTTGAAGAAGGAGGGCCAGACCGATTCCGGTTCCTTCGGCTTGACCGCCTTTTTGTTTTTTGCGGCCTGCGCGGGAGTTTCCGAAGTTTCGCCCGTTAGACCATCGGTAATCGAAGGCTTGGTCGAAACTTTCTTATAGCGGTTTGCCTTGTGCTTGGCCCCTGGAACAGCCACCGCGGCGACGTCAGTCTCCTCCAACGGCGTTGGAGCTGGTGACATTGGCCAGACAATCGAGCGCGTCGCGATTGGATTTGCGGCTTTCTTTGCAGCCTTGGCAGCGAGAGCCTTTTGGGCGGCTTCGTCGTAGGAGGCGATCGTCTCGATCTGGCCCTTCGGTACGAAGTGGACGACTTTGAAGCCGCGGTCGTGAAGTTCCTTCAAGAGGTCAGGGACCATTGCAGCGGTCCAAGCGTGAATGTCGTGCATCAAGATGATGCCCTTCTTGGTTGCCGCGAGCTGCGCAAGGATGCGCTGCAGTGCAACTTTCGGGCTGCGCGTCATATAATCCTTTGAATCGACGTCGATCCAGATGGCCGCGATATTCCGGCCCTTGAGATAGCTCTCAGTCTGTTTCGTCGAATTCAGATACGGAAAGCGGAAGAGGGGCGCGACGGGCGTTCCCTTGGCCTGCGATACGGTCGAGATCGCAGCCTCGATCTCCTGCTGGGATTTGGCCAGCGAGATGGCGCGGATGTTTTTGTGCGACCAGGTATGCGTGGCGACGGTGTGACCGGCGGCTGCAACTTCGCGCACCATCGCGGCATCGGCCAGCGCCATTTGGCCGACCATGAAGAAGGTGGCTTTGGTGCATTGGTCTGCAAGCGCCTTGAGAATGGGCTTCGTCACGGACCGCATCGGGCCATCGTCAAACGTCAGGACGACTTCGCCATCGTTGAGCAGCTGCTGGGCGCCGCGCATGTCGCCGCCGACATTGGGGCCGCCAGCCGAATCTATTTCGACGACGCGCGATACGCCGAGGCGCGTGGGATCGCCGGAGCAGGCGTCCACATTAACCGAGCCGCCGGCTTCAATCTCAGCCGAAAGCGGGTCGTACGCTGCAAGCGCAAACAATGACACCAACGCCGCGATGTAAATGGAAAGCTGCCGCATATCTTCGCTTCGTCCTTAGAACCGAGCCGGACTTGTACGGGCGAGCATATGAATGTTCAAGGAATGGGCATTACCGGGCTTCGATCGGATCGCGCCTGTTACTGAATAGCCGCGATGGCGGGCGGGACTGCTTGTCGGGGGTGGCAAGCACGGCTGACATGACGCGCTTGGTGCTTCATAGAAACACCCGGAATTTCAGAGGGAAGGCGGCAGATGACAGTTAACGTCAGGCCAATTGTGGCGAGCGACGAACAAGAGTGGCTGGCGCTTTTTCGCGATTATATCGCCTTCTACAAGGCGAGCGTGCCTGAGGAGGTCATCGCGCAGACGTGGCAGCGTCTTCTTGGGCAAGAGGACAACATGATGGCGCTGATCGCTCGCGATGACGCCGGGCAAGCGCTTGGGATCGCGGCTCTCATCTTCCATCGATCGACGTGGTCGCCGACTTGGTACTGCTATCTCGAGGATCTCTTTGTTGCTTCGGAGGCGCGCGGGCAGGGCGTGGGGCGCGCGCTCATCGAGGCGACCTATGCGGAAGCCGACCGGCGCGGTGTGAACCGGACGTATTGGGCAACCCAAGATGACAACGCGACTGCCCGCAAGCTTTACGATAGCGTCGGTCAACTAACGGAGTTCGTCCAGTACCGGCGGTGACTTGCGTCAGACGAGGCCGTTGATGTGATCGAAGAGTTCGACGGCCTGCGGGTAGGCCCCGAGAATCTGGGACATCTCACCCGATAGTTCCCGCAGCCGAACTTTCTGCGCCGACGTCGGTGTTCCCGCACGCATGAGCAACTCGAGTTCCGACAGCCGCTGTTCGAGATGTTGCGTGCCGGTCTGGCGCGCATAGAAGCGATGCATTTCAACGATCGCGGGAAGGACGCCCGTGTAATCGACAAAGCCATCGGCCGTCGCGATGGATGCTGCCGACCCGTTCACAGCCGGTGAAAGTGCTGGCTGGGCTCGTTGGGGCTGCGGTTGCGGGTGGGCCTGCGGCTGTGATTGACGAGGAGCGGCTGCCGGGCCCGGGTGCTCCGCCGGTCCTGGCGACGGTCGCGGTCTTTGAGCCGCGGATTGCGAAATACGATCCTGCAGGCCGCCGCTACTCCCCGGCTGCGCTGGATGTCCGCCGGTCGTGACATGAGGTTGGTTGGCCGGCTGGCCGCCCGCGTGGGAAGGCCCGACATTTTCGATCTGACCGCGCTCGAAGTTGACGTTGAACGTCATCGACTCGTCGTTGCGGTTGATCTTCTCGGTGAGAATGCTGCGGACTTCTTCGAGAATGGACCGATCGGGAGCGGTAAATCGGGAGATGATGCCATCGCTCGATGAGATCAGCAGATAGTGCGTTTTGTCTTCGGGGCGAACCGCGAGCCCGGCGAATCCGAGAGCGATGAACCCGAGAACGACCGTCGCGCCCGTCGGCGCCAGAGGACCCCAGGAGAAGTCCGGCCGCATCGAACCCAAGGCCATCACGAGGAAAAAAGCGGCTAGCAGCCAGAAGAGCCCTGTCGGTCTCGCCGTGACGTGCGTTCCGACACTGACGGTCGAAATATTGGAAATCGCGATGGTGCGTGTTGGTGTCGACAGCACACGTCTGTCGATACGGAGCTGCGCGAACGTCCGTGTCGCCGCTGCGCTCTCTCTGATTTGCCCCGAAAATACCATCGCATGCCTGATCATGGGACAACGTAATAGTCCGAGCCGAAACATAGTCGATGCGGCACGGAAACAGAAGCCTCAGCGGCTAGTTACACAGGGTTTTCAGCTTGCCGGAACGTCAAGCTTGCGCGTCAAATCCTCGAATTCCCTACGCAACTCGTCGCTTTTGAAGATTTGATCGAAGCTTGGCGCTTCGAGTTTTTGAATCGCCTCGAACGATGTCGAACTCTCTCGAATCAAATTTCGAAGCTGCACGCTCGCTTCGACCGTATCGTAGGTGTTGTCTGCAATTTTCAGATCGTGCGTCGCCTTGAGCCGAGCGCCGGCTATTTGTTCGCGCTGTTGCTGCAGATAGCGCCGGTAGGCCTTTGCCGCTTCGTCCGCGACTTGCTGGCTTGCGCGATTGGACTCGAGAGCGCGCTGCTGGTCGGGCCGGTTTTCGGCCTTCATCAGTTCTGCCGTTCGCGTGCGGGCGGCGGCTATGTCGGCGATGATGGCGTCGAGTTTGGGAAGGTACTGTGTGTCGATTTTGGTGATCGTCGCGTCTTGCGCCTGGACCAGCATTGCGAACAGCGCGGCGTGCATGGCGAAATAACGCCGGGCCGCTTCCATATTGTCGCCGGTCGTTCCGATCAGCTTGGCCAGCTGACCATCAATCGTTTTCGCCGCGTTGAAAACGGCGACGAGGCGAACGAGATCGCCGGAGAGCACGCTGTCGAGCAACAGATCGACTTGCTCCGGGGCGAGGTCGATGCCGGAATTTTTCAAAGCCGAAGCGATCTCGGCTTTCTGATTTTTGATCTCGGTGCGGTTGGCTTCGATACGCTTCTTGTTTTCGGTAATCTGGTCCTCGATCGAGGCGATCGTGTCGTTCAGGATTCCGGGCAGCGTTGCGTCTTTCGGTGCGACGAGCTGCTTCTCCTTCAGCTTCACGTTCGCATCCTCGAGTTCGCGGATGTTGTGACGAAGCACTTCGACGCGCTTTTGCACCTCGACGACCGGCGCATTGGTGACGATCGCCAATGCAGCGTCCAGGAGATCGCGGACCTTGGCGTTGCGATCTTCGCGCGTCTCCTTCCAAAAGGGTGGAATGATGTACTCGTCGCGGCTGGGCAGCTTGCTCGCTCCGACGCGCGTCGTCGCCGCATCTCTCAGGATCGCGTCGATGGCGGTCATCAGCGCCTTGGCTTGTTCGTATTGCGGATCGCCGTCGCGCGGATCGGCGATTTCGGCCGGAGGCGTATCGTCGGGCTTTGAAGGTTTTTTGGTCGGATCGAGCGCGGTTGCGGGAGCTTCCGAGGCAGTCTTGCCTTCGATCTTTTTCAGCCAGTCGCCTATGGCGTCGCGCTTGGCGGTCTGCGCATCCGCGCCGCTCGACAACGCCACCATCAAAATAATTGCGAGATATCGAGCCCTTGCGGGTCCCTGCTTTGCCGACATCGACGCCTCCACAGCCGCAATGGCGCGAAAATTCCGGCAAATCAATGGTGCCGATCGTTCACGGTAGATGCAATCTAAACGGATGCTGACAATCCTATCGAGCAGCTGCGGCACGGATCAGCCGCTGGAAGTCCTCGTCGATCAGGCGGACGTCGTCCAGCTCAAGCATCTCGCGGAACGGCGGGGCGGCTTTGTTGGCCGGTTCGGCGGGCTTGCTGCGCTTGGCGCCGGCCGTTCCGAAGTTTGCGTAGAGCCGAAGTTTCCTTGGTCCAGCATGCAGCGCTGCGAAGCGGTTGGGCGCGGACATCATGATAAAGATGCCTGTGGCTGCGAATTCAGTGCCCGGGACGGCGCGGAGAACCTCGCGGAGCACATGATCGGCAAGCGGCCTCAATCCTTTGGCTTCGCTCAAGAGATGTTGAATTGGGTCGCCGGTCATTGCTGCGGCGGGCGCTGGTGAAGGCGGTGGTTGAGGTTTCCAATCGCGAAAAGGCCGCGCGCGGGCAGGGGGCTCGTCGCTTTGTTCTCTCAGAGAGGGGGAAGGGCGGCGAACGGGGGCGGGCGCGCGGTCGCCGTTCTCAGCATAGATGAGCCGGCCGTCGTTGTGATGGATGCGCTCGAGCCACGAGGCCCATGCGAACTGGAAGCCCTGGTGTCTGAGCCAATCGATAATGTCATTGCGTTGGTTGAGGCCGGTTTCGGCGATTGCGGCCATCCAGCCCGCGAGGTCGCGGCCCGTGTCCTCCGCAAGCCCGGCTATAAACTCACGTTCCTTTTCGGCGAGATCGTTACTCATGGCGGTGAAATATCAAATCCAACGCCGTGAGCGGGACTTATAGTTTGTATACGCGTCGCCAAAGATCGCTTCCAGGTGGCGTTCCTCTGGGATGATTTGCAGCGCCGTCACAAGGACAGCGAACACCGCTGCTGCGACGGCGAACCAGATCGATTTGGTGATTTCCGCTCCATAAAGGAGCAGGAGGACTTCGCCAAGGTAAATTGGATTGCGAAACCTGACATAGGGGCCGGTCGTGACAAGCGCCGTCGGGGTCTTGTTCGGCAGAATTGTCGTTCGATGCGCGACGAGGGTTTTCAACGCGAAGACGATCAGCAGAAGTCCAAGAATGCCGAAGCTCAGGCCCAGCCAGTGGGCCGGCGCGTCATCGGTCCCCGGCCACGGCAAGGGCGCCATTACCGTGAGCGCCCATGCGATCATGACGACGCCGGCCAATAAAAGCGGCGGCCAAGGGACGATCGTGGCGGGCGCGATAGCTGATGAGGCAGGGTTGCGATCGGTCATTCGGCTAGCTTATCGCCAAATGTCCTCGCGGTCAGCCCGATGCGAAGCTCACCGCTCCATCAGGGGACGGGTTTGGCCGTTGCTGCGGGCGGAGCGGCTGGCACCTTCTTCTTTTTCGGAGCCGGGATGGTCGGCGCCGGCGTTTCGTGCGGATCTTTTTCGTTCAGTTCCTTCTCGAGGTCGTAGCTTTTGCAACCCAGTGCCACGAGGCGCTGGTTGTAAGCCTGCAGCGACTGAATTTCCGCGGCGTGCTCGCCCTGAGGGTCGACACCGTGCGACAGATTACCGAACGTCGCCGCCATGCCTGCCTGTATGCCGCGGGAGAGGCTCGATGCCTGCTTCCGATCGTCGAATCCGCGGAGTTGCAGAATGCGCACTTGCATCCGCCCGGAAATCTGTTTGCAATTGAGCTTGTCGTCCGGCGTGTCGGGTTTCGACTTCTTTGCGTAGGCGGCAGACGGCAGGGCTGTCGCCAAACAGAGCAGGGTGATTAGAGCTGTTGATCGCATGGCCACTCGCCGTAAGTGTTACATTCGCAACCCATAACATATCCGCGGCAGTCTAAAGGCAAACCGCGAGTACGGTCGAACTGGCCGCGGGTATCGAAGACGGCGGCTTTAAATTCTGCTGGTAGGTTTTTACGGCGTATCTGAACGCGGTTGGGGGACTTCTTGCGAGACGGGATTTTGCAAATGTTGAATTGCCGGTTGTGGGCAGTAATCGCGGCTTTTTCGGGGGTGCTTCTGGCGAGCCTATCGGCTTCTGCCCAGGACAACATGCCAACCCATGTCATGTGCGATTTCGACAAGGGTTACTCTTGGACCTACGATCAAGGGAAGTACCAGTCCGCTCCACCTTCGGATCTGACATTTGAGATCGGCGGCATCGATCTCGACCATCAGTCGGCGTCTCTTATTCTTGACGGGCACACGGCCGCCAATCTCAAAATCGTGCGGGCGATCAACGCCAACCATTTCCTCGAGGTCGTCAACGAGGGTTTTCTCAATCTCACGACGATTTATGACCGGGACCCTGCGACCGGAAAGTTTCCGGCGGTGCATTCACGGCACTTTGGCCTTTTTGGGCAGCCGGTTTTTGCCCAATATGCTGGAAGCTGTGTCGCCAAGCCTTGATCGGATGTGGACAGGCCGGTTGCCGTTCCCCCGGTGCTGATGCAAAACCCTGCCATGACATTGCACCTCGTCAAGCTCTGCGTCGGCGCTAGCACGATCGAAGATCTTGCAGCCTGGCAGACCGAACATCGTCCGTATAAGCTGCGGGACGGTAAGCGCTGCGTTTATCACCGGACGTTCCAGTCGCCGAAGCGACAGGCCGAACTGCTCGACGGGGGGTCGATCTATTGGGTCATCAAGGGCGTAATTCTCGTTCGGCAGGAGCTCGTCGGCTTTGAAGACGGCACCAAGGACGATGGCACGCCCTGCTGTCTTCTCCTCATTTCGCCGGGGCTTGTCCCTGTGCGTCCGACGCCTCGGCGCGCCTTCCAAGGATGGCGGTATCTCGGTGCGGACGACGCGCCTCCCGATCTTGCGGCGGGCAAAAGCGATCAGATTGCATCCATGCCGGCGGATATGCGTAAGAAGCTTGCCGACTTGGGTCTGATTTGAAATTCAACAGCTATTCCAGAGCCATTCATGTCCCGCCCTCCCTTCACGCCGACGGTTGCAGCCCTGCCGAAGCTCGTTCCTTTCGTTGGGCCCGAAGCGATGGAGCGCGCACGGGGCAGGCCCTTTCGGGCGCGGATTGGGGCGAATGAAAGCGTTTTTGGTGCTTCGCCGCTTGCGGTGGCGGCCATGCGCGATGCGGCGGCCGAGAATTGGAAATATTCCGATCCCGAAAGCTATGAGCTGCGCTCGGCGATCGCTGCCTATCATCAGGTGCCGATCGAGTGCGTCGTGGTTGGCGAAGGCATCGACGGACTTCTCGGCCTCACCTGCTCATTGTTTCTGACGCCGGGCAGCGGTGTCGTGACGACGGACGGCGCTTATCCGACTTTCAATTTTCACGTTCTCGCGCATGGCGGGAAGGTGCATGCCGTTCCGATGCGTTCGTTTCGTGAGGACGTGCCCCGGCTTATCGACACGGCGAAAGCGACCGGTGCTGCCCTCATCTACGTATCCAATCCGAACAGTCCGATGGGAACGTGGTGGGGCGCCAGCGATATCGCCGCATTCATTGCCGAGCTTCCGCCCGAGGCACTCCTCATTCTCGATGAAGCCTATTGCGACACGGCGCCAGAGGCGACGTCCCCGCCGATCGACGTGTCGAACGCTCAAGTGATCCGCTATCGCACGTTCTCGAAGGCTTACGGACTCGCGGGGGCCCGTATCGGGTATGCGATTGGCGAGCGGAGCACCATCGAGGCGTTCGACAAGGTTCGCAATCACTACGGTATCAATCGCGTCGGGCAGCTTGGCGCGCGCGCGGCGCTTCTCGATCAGGATTACCTGAAGCGGGCAGTCGCGCAAATTGCAGCGTCGCGAAGTCGGATCGGCGCTATCGCCGAGGCGAATGGTCTTTCATCGCTTTCGTCTGCCGCGAGCTTCGTCGCCATCGACTGCGGAGCGGATGGCGCGTTCGCGGCACGCGTGCTAGCGGGCCTTTTGGAGCGAGATGTTTTCGTGAGAAAGCCGGTCGCGAAGGGACTGGAACAATTCATCCGCGTTTCGTACGGAAAGGACGAGGACCTCGATATTTTCGCTTCTGCGTTAGCTGACGTACTGGCCTCGGTTCATGCCTGACGATCGGCACGCGTGACGCGCCGACTCGTCGCGCTCCGAGGCAGTGGCTTCTGTCGCGGCCGGCTCTGCTTCGCAGCCTCAACTTCGATCCCTGAAATGAGGATTTTGATCGCGGCATCGAAAACTTCGTCGTCACCGAGATCGGCAAAGATCGGCAACAACTTCTTTGTGAGCGGCAGATCGCTCTGCCCTTCAATTTCACGTAGAGCTTCGGCGCCGGGCTTGTTGAGCAAGCCGTCGATTTCTCCCGCGCACACACCGAGTATGGCTGCATAAGTCGCAAATCCGACCGCCGGGACATCGGCTTCGCGCAGGCCCGCATCCAACAGAGCCCGGTGCCATTCTTCGCCGAGTTGCAGTTCGCGCGGTCCGGTGCTCCAGAAGCGGAGCAACAAACGGAATGCGTTGGGATATCGCTTCGCGATCTTCCTGTACGCCCTTGCCATTTCCGAGAGACGATCCTGCCACTTCATGTGCGGCTTAGGGCGCGCGACCTCATGGTGCAACCGATCGGCGATGGCGCGCTCCAGGCCTTCCTTGGAGCCGAAGCGATAGCTCAATGTCGCGACGTCGCAGCCAATGGCTCTTGCCGCACAACGAAGACCGAAACCGTCGAGGCCACCGCGCTCAACTTCCATGAGTGAAGCCTGGACGAGGTCCGCTTCGATAAGACCTCTTTTGCCGCGGGTGGGTTTCGTTTTCATCACTGTTGAAATTTGCCCTTGCGGATCGGCAAGTCAAGCACTATTCCAACACTGTTGAAATAAGTAGGGCGGCGAGGGAATGGCGTCTACCATCGATGGGGAGTTCACGGCGCGTCAGAGGCTATTGAGCCTTGCGGCCGTCTTGTCGACGTCATTCGGCACCGGCATTTCCTTCGGCATAGGCTTTCCGCTGATCTCGCTGACCTTCGAGATGTGGGGCCAGCCGAGCTGGATGATCGGACTGGCAGGCGCGGCGCCGCCATTTGCTATTCTTTTGGCGCTTCCGATCGCGCCTCGGGTGATTGCAAAACTTGGATCGGTCCGGGCGATCGCGCTTGGATGCCTCATCGGCGGCTTGGGATTCGTGGCGCTGGGGCTTTTTCAATCGCCTTGGGCCTGGATTGCAATCCGCGTTCTGATGAGCGCCGGGTTCGCGATGCCGTGGCTTGCGGGAGAGACGTGGATCAATGCAGTCGCGCGTGAGGAGACGCGCGGGCGTGTCATCGCAGTCTACGCCATGGTCTTTTTTACGGGCTACGCGGTGGGGCCGATTTTGCTCCAGGCGCTCGGCCTGGTTTGGCCATGGCCGTTCCTCGCAGCTGCCATCGTGACGGGCCTCTCCGGATTGCCGATCGTGCTCGGGCGGCGGCTTGCTCCCCCGACAACTCACGGCAGTTCGGTCAACGTTGCCTCGGCCCTTCGAATGTCTCCGGTGGCAATGGTTGGCGCTTTTATCGGTGGCTTTTCGGAGATCACCATTCTTTCGTTGATCCCCAACGTAGCGCTCGCCGGCGGATGGTCCGAGCAACTTGCGCTCACGATGCTGACCGTCACGACTTTGGGGGGGATCGTGCTTCAATATCCCATCGGCTGGCTGTCGGACCTCATGTCCCGATTCACCATGATGGTCGCATTCGTGGTCATTTTCATCGCGCTGGCACTCGCGCTGCCGTTTGCACTGAATGATACGGTCGCCGGACTGGTGACGGCGTTTCTCATCGGTGGTGTCATTCTTGGGTTCTACGCGCTGGGGCTCGCGATCATCGGGGAACGTGTAAGCGGCGCCGATCTGGCTGCCGCGAACGCCGCATTTATCATCATGTATCAGTGCGGCGGTCTGGTCGGTCCGCTCTTCGCCGGCATCGCGATGACGGATAATGCCGTTCAGGGTTTCGTCGCGATCGTGATCGTGACAATGGCTATAACCGGTCCGGCCTTGCTTATCTTCGATCGGATCGAGCGCCGCCGCGCTCGTGCGCAGGCTTGATCATGGTTAACGGTTTATTTGCGTCTCGGCGCTAGCCTCGTGCAAGGTTCAGCGTAGCGGATTTATTCCGAGATCGACCATGATCGTGCGGTCCATCCTGTCGTTCTTCTCCGTGCTCGCGTTCGGCGCGATGACGGCGGCTGCCTTCTTTGCCCTGATGCCGTGGTTTTCAGATCATGTGCCCGAAAGCGTTCGCTCTGTGACGCAGGGTCTGGAGTTTAACTCGCTCATCATTGGCTTGGTGCTCGGCTTGACGCTGGGGGCGGTCGGCCGCTGCAACTGGTCCGACATTCCACGCCGCATCGTCACGTGGTTCCTCGTTCGCGAGCAGAAGTTCTTTTATTACGCGCTGATCGCCGTCTGCGGCGGAGTGCTGTTCTTCTATTGAGCGGATAATAGAAAAAGGCGGCCCTTTCGAGCCGCCTCTTCGTATTTCAAATCGCTGAGAGAGCCTCAGACCGAGTAGTACATGTCGTACTCGACGGGATGCGGCGTCATCTCGTAGCGCATGTTTTCTTCCATGCGCAGAGCGATGTAGGCGTCGATCATGTCGTCGTTCATAACGCCGCCGGCTTTCAGGAAGTCGCGATCCTTGTCGAGGCTGTCGAGAGCTTCGCGCAGCGAAGCGGCGACAGTCGGGATCTTGGCAAGTTCGGCCGGTGGCAAGTCGTAGAGGTTCTTGTCCATCGCCGGGCCGGGATCGATCTTGTTCTGAATGCCGTCGAGGCCGGCCATCAGCATCGCCGTGAAGGCGAGGTAGGGGTTCGCGCCGGGATCCGGGAAGCGGACTTCGATGCGCTTTGCCTTCGGGCTCGTGACGTGCGGAATGCGGCACGACGCGGAACGGTTGCGCGCCGAGTAAGCGAGCAGCACCGGCGCCTCGAAGCCCGGAACCAAACGCTTGTAGGAGTTGGTCAGCGGGTTGGTGAAGGCGTTGATGGCCTTCGCGTGTTTCAGGATGCCGCCGATGTAGTAGAGGCACATCTGCGAGAGGTCGGCGTACTTGTCGCCGGCGAACATCGGGGTGCTGCCTTTCCAGATCGACTGGTGGACGTGCATGCCCGAGCCGTTGTCGCCATAGACGGGCTTCGGCATGAACGTCGCCGTCTTGCCGTAGGCCTGCGCAACGTTGTGCACGACGTACTTGTAGATCTGCATATGGTCGGCCATCGTGATCATCGGGCCGAACTTGACGCCGAGCTCGTGCTGAGCGGCGGCAACTTCGTGGTGATGCTTTTCGACGGCGACGCCCATCTCGGACAGAACCGAGAGCATCTCAGAACGGATGTCCTGGGCGCTATCGATCGGAGGAACGGGGAAGTAGCCGCCCTTCACGCGGGGGCGATGGCCGAGGTTGCCCGTCTCGACGTCTGCGCCCGTATTCGAGGGCAGTTCGCTCGAGTCGATCTCGAAGCCGACCGAGTACATGTCGGTCGAGAACCGCACGTCATCAAAGATGAAGAATTCGGCTTCCGGACCGAAGTAGACTTTGTCGCCAATCCCAAGCGACATCATGTAGGCTTCGGCCTTCTTGGCGACCGAGCGCGGGTCGCGCTCATAGGGCTGGCCGGTCGAGGGCTCGAGCACGTCGCAGAAAATCGCGACGGTCGTCTGCGCGAAGAAGGGATCGATATGCGCCGTTGCCGGATCCGGCATCAGCGTCATGTCGGACGCTTCGATCGACTTCCATCCGGCGATCGACGAGCCGTCGAAGGCGTAACCGTCGGTGAAGATACTGTCGTCGACGCAACTGACGTCGGCGGTGACGTGCTGCATCTTGCCCTTGGTGTCCGTGAAGCGAAAGTCCACGAACTTGGCTTCCTTGTCCTTGATAAACTTCAGGACGTCACTCGCGTTTTTCATAGACACTCCCTGTCTAGACGTTTCGTTTTTTACACACGCATGCCGGATCGTTGGCCCAGCGAGGCCATGTCAGGCGCGGTCAGTTTTTTTATAGTGCTATCGTGTCAGATAGCATCTCGGCCGGATTCACCGGTGCGGATGCGAATAGCGTCTTCGATTGACGAGATAAAGATTTTACCGTCGCCGATGCGGCCTGTCTTCGCGGCCTTTTGGATGGACTCGACTGCCTTGTCCAGCATGTCGTCGCTCAAAACCACCTCAATCTTCACCTTCGGCAGGAAATCGACGACGTATTCGGCACCTCGATAAAGCTCGGTGTGGCCTTTCTGACGGCCGAACCCTTTAGCCTCAATGACGGTGATGCCTTGCAAGCCGATCTCTTGTAGCGCTTCTTTTACTTCATCGAGCTTGAAGGGCTTTATAATCGCTTCAATCTTTTTCATTTTCGCCCCTTGAATCGTGGACAGCATGTCGTTTGAAACCCACGCTTGCCCAGTGGCCCCAAGGCTAGCAGAGGCCGTGCCATTAGTGGCGTTCTATAAAAACACCAATTATGTCATCGACTTAGCGTGTGGTCGCGGCTTCGGAGGTCGTCGCCGTGCGCCTAATAAGCCTAAAATTCGTGCCGGATGTATAAATTTCCGGCGAGTCCTTTGCCCAATTCGATCGCAGGCCATCAGTCGCTGAATTTGCAGGCAGGGTCCCAGCGACCCCATCTTGCCCTCAAGCTCGCATCAGGAACATGACATGAATGAATTGCTGACCCCCGCGGAAACGGCGGAAGCTGATCGATTAGCGGCGGTTGAGAATGTAGCAAGCCTCGACCTGATGGCGCGCGCGGGAAAAGCGGTCGCGGACGTCGCGACCCTCATGACACGCGGGCCGGATACGCGCATTGCCGTTCTGTGCGGGCCCGGCAACAACGGCGGCGACGGCTTCGTGGCGGCTCGACTGTTGCGCGATCATGGCTTCGACGTGCGGGTGTTCCTTCTCGGTGAAAAGTCGGCGCTCAAGGGCGATGCCGCGGAAATGGCTCGCCGCTGGCCGTTGCCCATCCGGCCGGCGACGCCCGACGCACTGCAGAGCATGCACCTCGTTATCGACGCGCTGTTTGGGGCCGGGCTTTCGCGTCCACTCGAGGGGGAAGCGGCCGAGTTGGTCGAGGCGGTGAATGCCAGCGGGCTGCCGGTGCTTGCCGTCGACGTGCCGAGCGGCCTCGATGGGGCAAGCGGCGAGGTGAGGGGCGTCGCGATCCATGCGCGCCGGACGGTGACGTTCTTCCGGAAGAAGCCCGGCCATCTGTTGATGCCGGGGCGAGAGCTTTGCGGTGAGGTGACGGTTGCAGATATCGGCATCCCGGAGAAAGTGCTCGAAACCTTGAAGCCCCGCCTGCATGAGAACGGGCCCTTGCTTTGGATCTCCCATCTCAATTGGCCGAAGGACGGTGGTCATAAATACGATCGTGGACATGCGGTCGTTGTGTCGGGTCCGGCGCTTCAAACCGGGGCGGCGCGGCTTGGTGCACGCGGCGCTCTGAGGGTCGGGGCAGGCGTTGTCACCCTGGTTGGCAACGCGACCGCGACGGCGATCATCGCGACGCAGATCACGTCGATCATGGTGCGGTCCGTTTCAGGCGCCAAGGCGCTTTCGGAATTCCTGCGCGATCAGCGCCGCAATGCGGTTCTGATCGGTCCGGGTGCGTCTGTGGGTTCGGACACGGCGGCCGATGTTCTGGCCATTCTAGAGTCTTCGGCTTCAGTCGTGCTCGACGCCGACGCGTTGACGTCGTTCGCTGATCCTGAGGACGACGGGGATCGGGGCGAGGCCAGCATGGGGTTTCTTGCCCGCAATGGCGATCGGGGACCGGCTCAGCCATCCACGCTTTTCGCAGCGATTAAGGAGCGTCAAGCGCCGGTTGTGATGACGCCGCACGAGGGCGAATTCAGACGACTCTTCGGCGAGCTTCCCGGCTCCAAGGTCGAGCGTGCGCGGACGGCAGCGGCGCAATCGGGCGCCGTCATTCTTCTCAAAGGTTCGGATACGGTCGTCGCTGCGCCCGACGGACGGGCCATCATCAATTCAAACGCTCCGGCGTGGCTCGCGACGGCCGGATCGGGAGACGTCCTCGCCGGTTTCGTCACCGGGCTACTCGCGCAGCGAGTGCCGGCATTCGAAGCGGCGTCGGCGGCGGTATGGCTGCACGGGGAATGTGCCGCCGCTTTCGGTATCGGGTTGATTGCCGAAGATCTGCCCGACCTTTTGCCGGGCGTTCTGCAGAAACTTCATCAAGCCACGAAGCCAGCGGGCCGACCCTAGGTCGAAACGCGACCCGCCTGCTTGAGTTGATCGTCGGCATGCAAAAACGCCTCGACCTCGGGCGTGGAAGGAGGACTGACTTCGGAAACGCCGAGGAGTGCCATCAAGCGGGAAATTTCGACGAACTTCTTTTCTTTTCGATCGTAGAGGCCGCCTTTGAATAGGGCTCGTGCCGCGGCTTGTCCGTCGCGCGTTCCGCCGTCGATGACGAACTTCTGTTCCATTACGACGAGCGCTGCATCCCAGCAGAGGAGGCGCGTTTCGAGCCGGAGCTTCTGAAACGTGCGGAGCTCGCGCTGAAAGCGGACGGTGATGGCGCTCGCAATGGGCGTCCATCGATGGCGCAGCACTTCGCGCCAGAGTCCGGAGCGCACCATGAAATCCAGACGGCCGAGGTCCATCAATGTCAGATAGCGGCCGTTGTTCATATGCAGGGAGATGTCGAGGTCGTGCGGCCAGACGCGAAACGGAAGCACGGATGTTTCGCGGGGCACGTCGAGGTGGCCGCGGCCCTTAGCCGTCAGCAGAACCCATATGAGCCTGAGCCAAAGGTTCATGTCGCGGGTCTCCGGAGCAAGTCTTCTCTGGCCTCCTAGGGCAGCTTTTACGTATGCGTCAACTGGACGGACGGCCGCTGCCGGATTTGTCCGTTGCCCGCCCAAGGGTCACAATGGCACCTTAGGTTGTGTAAGATGTGAATCGCGGTCTAAGGCCACCCAAAAGGATTTTGCTCAGATAATGATAAGGGGCTTTTACGCAGCGCCGGTGTTCATTGCTTTGGCCTGGTCGATCGCGATGGGGCAGGCATTTGCCGCCGATGGCGTTTCGGTGCCGTCGCAGGTCGAAGAAGGCGCGGCTCAACTCGTTCGCGGCGACGTCGCAAAAGCGGTTGCAACTTATACCGAAGCGCTGAAGGACACGGGGCTTGCCAACGATCGGCGCGCGACGATCCTCAATGATCGCGGTGTCGCGAACGTGCGCCTCGGTGAAACGAAGCTGGCGCTTGAAGACTACAATCGCGCGGTCGAACTTTTTCCGGAATATCCGGTCGCCTACAACAATCGGGGCAACCTGCTTTTGGCGCTGGGGCAATACAGCGAGGCAACGAAGGATTTTGACCGCGCCATCGTGCTGGCGCCCGGTTACGCTGCGGCCTATTCGAACCGGGGCAATGCACGGATGAAGGCCGGCAAGACGCGCGATGCCATCCTCGATTTCACCAAGGCGATCGAGTTGATGCCGGCCAGTGCGCCACCGCTTTCGGGCCGGGGTCTTGCTTATCTCACAGTTGGAAAACCGCATGCGGCGATACGCGATTTTTCGCGCGCGGTGAATGCTGATGCGCGCTTCGCCTCCGCCTATCGCAATCGCGCGGAGGCGCGCTTGGCAGTCGGGCAAAGTGAAGAGGCGATCGAAGATCTTTCCCGTGCCGTCGCCTTCGACGTGAGCAACAGCGAGCTTTATGTCGTTCGTGGTTATGCATATCTGCTCGGCGGCAATACCGCGTCGGCGATCAAGGATTTCTCGCGCGCCATCGAACTCGATGCCAAATCGAGCGCAGCATACGAGGGACGCGGTCTCTCCAATGGGATCGCTGAAGCATCGGATGATGCCTATGCCGATCTCAACCGCGCGATAGAGCTCGATCCGCGCTCGCCGGTTGCATTCGCGTTTCGGGCGTTCGTGTACAAGCAGAGCGGTCAGCCGGATATCGGCGCCAAGGACGTGCAAACGGCGATCAAGCTCGACGCGAACTCGCCGGAAGCGCTTTGGGCGCGGGGCGAAATCGAGGAAGCCACCGGACAGGCCGATACGGCGATAACGGATCTTCGCCGCGTTCTGCAGTTGCGTCCGAGCTGGCGCTTCGCAAGTGACGCCTTGAAGAGGCTCGGCGCGTCTGCCGATGATGCCGACGACAAAGCGGTCCCCTCTCTCGATCTCGGCAAATGGCACGTCGTGCAGCACGGCAAAGATTACGTGGCCACGAGCGATGAGTACCCGCAGATCCGTGTTCCGCTGGAGATGACGGGCGAAGGGCTGCCGAAACTCCTTGATTGGGAAGTCCGGCCACCGCCGTACGCGGCTTACGGGATATTGCGCTTTTCGGGTGGACGCGTGCCGGTAAAGGGCGGCGGGTTCGAGGACGCGGAGCTTGCAGCGCTCGTCGATATCGCTCAGGCAAAAGTCATCGCGATCGAACCCCATAAGCAGGGTAACCGGGTGGCGACCTGGACATGGGATGGTGACAGTCTGCTCGTTGCAAGCGTCGACGGCGCCACGGACCAATATCAGCTTCGCCCCGTCAACGTCGCGGTCGTTGGACAGCGGCGACCCTACGGCGCCGGTCAGGCAGGTACGGCCGGTTCATGGGACCAGCCATTCGGCTTCGACCCTACGCCAAAGTCTGAGCAGCGTTCGCAACGCCGATCAAAGCCGAAGTCCATATTCGATCTCTTGTTCGGGAATTGATGCAGGTGTGGTCGTCAGCACGAGGTTGCGCGGCTGAATGAGCAGTGCACCTGTCATTGTCTGGTTTCGCAACGACTTTCGCCTGCGCGATCACTCGGCATTGAGTGCGGCCGTTGCAAGCGGCGCGCCTGTCGTTCCGCTTTACATTCTGGACGACGAAACGCCGGGGGATTGGGGGCTCGGCGGTGCGTCGCGGTGGTGGCTGGCGAAAAGTCTGGACGCTTTAGGCCGCGACATCGCCGATCACGGCGGGCGGCTCATTCTGCGTCGTGGCGCCATTCTTCGTGAGTTGCCGCGGTTTGTCGAAGAGACGGGCGCGACGGCGATCTATTTCACGCGAAGCTACGAGCCTTGGGCAGTTGCACTCGAAGGCCAACTGAAGTTGCATTTCGATGAGATGGGCGTTGCGTTCAAGCGTTACGGCGGCCGGTTGCTTCGCGAGCCTGAGGACGTGCGAACCAATGCGAACGGCGCCTATCAGGTTTTCACGCCATTCTGGCGAGCATTCGTCAAGGATCTCGAGCTGCATCGAGCATCTGATGCACCGGATCAGATAAAGTCGCCGCAGCGCTTGCCGAAATCCGACGACCTCCGCGATTGGGAGCTCTCGCCCACAAAGCCTGACTGGTCAGGCGGTCTCGGCGAGACTTGGGAGCCGGGTGAAGGCGGGGCGCGGGTCCGCCTCACGAAGTTCAAAAAGCACCTCGCGGCCTATAAAGGCGATCGTGATCGGCTCGACAGGGAGGGAACTTCGCGACTGTCGCCGCATCTGGCGTTCGGAGAGATTTCACTGGCTGCCTGCTGGCGGGCTGCGACCGACGCCGCCAAGGGGAAGGGCGTGCTCGATCAATCGATCGAGACGTTCATGAAAGAACTCGCCTGGCGCGAGTTTTCATATTCGCTGCTCATGCAGTTTCCGAAATTGCCCGAGGCGCCGCTCCGTCCCGAGTTTGCGGCGTTTCCCTGGCGAGATGAGCCGGCGCAATTGAAGGCATGGCAGCGCGGAAAGACCGGCTATCCGATTGTCGATGCCGGGATGCGGGAATTGTGGGTGACGGGCTATATGCACAACCGGGCGCGGATGATCACCGCGTCGTTTCTCGTCAAGCATTTGCTCATCCCATGGACCAAAGGTGAAGCATGGTTTTGGGACACGCTTGTCGATGCCGATCTCGCGAACAACTCCGCGAGCTGGCAGTGGGTCGCCGGTTGTGGCGCCGATGCGGCGCCTTATTTTCGGATTTTCAATCCAATTTTGCAGGGTCAGAAATTTGATCCGAACGGTGACTACGTTCGGAAGTGGGTTCCGGAACTCGCGAAATTACCGGCGAAGGCAATTCATGCGCCTTGGACTCTGTCCGCCGCCGAATTGGCACAGTCTGGAGTTGTGCTCGGAAAGTCATATCCCAGGCCCATCATCGATCATGGGCACGCGCGCGGCCGCGCTCTTCAGGCATATGAGCAAATAAAGGGCACTTCCAAATTAGCGAAGCGATCCTAATTAAGAGAATGCATTCAAGCTGTTGGGACTCGCCCGAGCATTGGGGCGAAATGCTCAACTCGATATAAGAAACGATTTCGTAATCTATTTGAATTCGGCGGCTTGATTCCAAGACATTCAATCGTGATTTTCTTAACGTTTCGGCATCTTTCGGGATATTATCGTAGTGGGAAGAAGCGATCGCGTATTGCGTGGGGAGCTGTGATGTTGCGGGCATTTGCGTTGGTGGCGATTTTCGCTGCCGTTCATTCGGTTTCGGTGCTCGCTGCGCCGTCAGACAACGAAACCAAGGCGGCGGGCCCCGCCACCGAGAGCCAATCGGGCACAACGACGTTTTTCGGGGACGCGAGTAAGTCCACTCCCGAAGCGGCCACGGAGAAACCTGCGCCGGTTGCCGCCAAACCGAAACCGCTGCCGCCGCCGACGCTGACGGCGTCGATTGATTTGAGCCGCCAGACGATGTCCGTTTCCGTCAACGGCGAGCCGCGTTACAGCTGGGTGATCTCATCGGGCACGTCACAATATCCGACGCCCACGGGAAATTTCCATCCGCAATGGACATCCAAAATGTGGTACTCGCGCAAATACGATAATGCGCCGATGCCGCATGCTGTTTTCATCAATGGCGGCGTCGCTGTGCATGGGACCTATCATCTGGCGGCGCTTGGAAGTCCCGCGTCGCACGGCTGTATCCGTCTTGCGCCTGCGAATGCGAAAACCTTTTACAATCTTGTGCAGAGTCATGGGCTGACGATGACGCGCGTCAGCGTTCATGGGCGTCCGAATTGGCGTGATGGTGGTGCCATTGCCAGCCGGCGGGATCGCGATCAGCGCAGGGATGAGGACGTTGCAAGCAGCGGCTCGAGCAATTGGTTTTGGGGCAACAGCTGGGGAAGTGATGATTCAGCCTACGACACCCGGCCGCTCAAAAAGAAAGATCTCAAGGCGGCTGGCTACGTCATGATCGACGGCGTGCCGACAAAGGTCTACCGGAGGAAGAACGGCGATTACGTCTACAAAGTACCGCCCCGTCCGAAGAAATATTACTACACCTACGGATATGCCAATTGAGCGACGCGACGATTATCGTCGAAGGCAATTCCTGAGAAAAAGAAAGGCCCGGTGTTTCCGGGCCTTTTTTATTTGCCGTTTTCGGGGCCGGGTTTCAGAACGGATTCCAGGTCGGCTTTTCCGTGAAGCCCAGATACCCGAGGTTGGCACCGAGACGCATTCCGACGCCGGAACGGATGGGCGCCATGATAACCGGTCCGCCTTTGAGTACAGTCAGACCGACGCCGCCGACGAAATAAGCCGAGCCGTCGATGCCGGTGAAATTGCGATAGAGCGCCGCCGGATCATCCATATTGTAGATGAGGAACAGTGTTCGAGATCCCGAAGCGCCGAAGTCGGTGCCGAGGGAAGGTCCGTGCCAATAGACTTTTTTGACGCCGGGTTGCGAACGCATGAAGAGGCTGCCCTGGCCGAAGCGAAGGCCGGCCAGGAAGGCGCCGCCGCCCTCAATCCCAAGCACGTAGGCAGTCGGACGTCCGAACTGCTTGAACGCATGCTCGATGACGCTCGCCAGGTTTGTCGAAACGGTTCCGAAGAACCCCTGCGTCGCGTTGCGGATTTCATCGATCGTGTAGCCTTCGGGCGCGGGTAGGGGCGGAGGAGCAGGGAAGGGCTGCGAACCCTGATCCGGCTCCTTCATCGCGACGACCGGTGGTGCGACTGCCTCATCGTGTTTGGTGCTTGCGTCCCAGCCATGTGCCGGCGGGAGGGGCGCCTTCGTCACGACCTCGGGCTGCACGGTCTTTTTGGGCTTCGGAGCACTCGATGCCGGATTTTGGCTCGGAGCTTGGGCTGCTGGCTGGCTTGAGGGTTGCGGAGCCGGCTTTGGAGGCGCCGTTGATGCGATGGGCTTGGGGGGCCCAGCGTTGCGTTCAGCCTCGGCGATCTTCTCGTCGAGACGCTTCAGCATGAGGTCGGACTTGCCCTTGATGACGCCATTGAGCTCGGTCGCGGCGGCTCGCAATTCTTCGAGCTTGGCGCAATCGGGCTGCACGCCATCGGGTACGCGGCCGAGGGAATCGACCCTCAACAGCAGAGCACTGCTCTTCCTATCGAGCTCCTCAAGTGCGGAATCCTGGATCGCGTTGAGGGCTGCGTCCTCGTAGTCGGTATCGCTGAGCTTGAGAGCAGCCCGATAGCGCTGCATGCGCTCTTGAAGCTTTGGTTGGGCTTCAAGCGTCAGCGCTCTGAGGCTGGCTCCGGACTGGTCGATTGCAGCCGCAAAATCCTTCGTGGTGCAGGACTCAGCTGCCGCGGCTGCTGCGGCGATAGTCAGCGACGCGGCGAGAGCAAAGAGAGCTGGCAACAATCGCATTACCCTGTCACTCCGGTGATGTTGCCTTATGGCGTACTGAAAGCGAGTCGTACGGGCCGAGGCGCATGCCGCAGCCTTCCTCTAACGTCGTGGCAGAGATTTGGCGGCGAGGCGGGCCATGAAACGGGGCGTGTCGACGATAATACGTGTGTGGACACCCGATCCAATCTGTTCGGTGCCGTCGTTGGCGACGACATCGAACGTCACCTTGCGTCCCTCGATCGCCTTCAACGTTGCTTTGGCCGTAACGGTGAAGCCGATCGGAGTGGGGGCAGTATGCGCCACGTTGAGCTGGACGCCCAGGCTCTGGTAATCCTCCGGCAGATGACCATCAAGGCAGTCGACTGCTGCGGCTTCCATCAAGGCAAGAAGCATCGGGCTCGCAAACACGGGCACGTTTCCGCTGCCGACATTCGTCGCGAGGCGCTCCTCCGTGACAAGGGCGCTTGCCGATCCCTCTAGTCCTACCCTCAGCGATGATAAATCAACCATTTTCGTCCTGTTCGTGTTCGTCCGCAGGCCTTAAGGCGCGAAATCCCATTGATCAATAGGGAGGATGGGTGACGGTTTGTGTTCGGCGTTAACCTCGATGGTGTAAGTCGATGCACATCGAACACTCGAGCAACCAAGGTAGGCAGGACTTGAGAAAGGTCCGGCTTGGTCTCTGGGGGACGTGTGCTCTATCGCTTTCGCTGGTTCATGATCGCATTTTCGATGGTGCTGGCGCTGGTGCCGTTCGCCGGCATCATTGTGGCGGCTCTCGGGGCGTTAGTTGCCGGTTGTGAGATTAACGATGCAGCCAGGAATGCCTGCGCCGCGTTCGGGTTTGATCTTGGGCCATTGTTGTCGACCCTGTTCCTGACGGCCGGGCTGGGCAAAATCACGTTCCCGGTATTGGCAGCTGTTCTGATGTTTTGGGCGGTCGTCGAGAGCGTGGCGCTGCTTTTCAGGCGATAGCTTCTCAAGGCCGGTTGAATTCCAACAATCCGGGGAAGGCCGTTCCTTTAGGGCCGATTTCCGTCAAGGCTGCCGCGCAGCTTTCATCGATAATGACCTTGCACTGGTTCGGGTCATCCTCGCGGACGCAATGCTTCACCCTGATCCAGGCGTCGTAGATCTTTTTTTGCTGAGCGTTGAATATGTCGAGTTCTTCGCCCGAATAGAGGGCGGGAAGCGTCGACGCCTTGTCCGTGACTTTGGCGCCGGTGCAGAGTTCGACGGCGCCCAATGCCTGGCCGTAGCGAGATCCAGTGTCCCGAGGTGTCAGACGGGCGCTCGCAACGGCTGCACGCGTCGTGGCGACGATATCCTCAGGAGCATCGGCCGCCGCTGCACCCCAGCACAGGCTCATTGTAATTACACCGATTATGGATCTCAGGCCTCTATAGCGCCCAAGGTTCATTGCTTCCTCCGATATCATTGTATCAGCAATTCAATGGTGTCTGGAACGGGCTTGGCCTTTCCCCTTCGTCTGAAAGTGTGCGTCATGCCTATACTTTTTAGTAAGTAGACCCGAATCCGCATTTCCGCAGCATCATCGAAAGCTTATACCGTACCCGCGTTGCTGAAAGCGCAACCCCTGTCTTTGTGCTTGCTGCTGGTCAGGGATATCGATTTGTAGTGGGCCGGTTTATTCATCGCCGTCCAAGGAGACTTCAGATGACCTCACGCTTTCTCGTATCGGCAGCTGTGTTCGCGGCGTTTGCTGCCGTGGGCGCCGGACCGAGCTTTGCACTTTCGACCAAAGAATGCAGCGTGAAGTACCAGGCAGCGAAGTCTGCCGGCACTTTGAACGGCGAGACCTGGAACGAATTCCGGAAGAAAGAGTGCGCCGGTGCTGATACGGCGGCACCTGCCACGACCGAGGAAAAGCCCGCGGCCAAAACCGAGACCGCGGCGCCTTCCGGCGGGGCCGTTTTCCCGAAGGCGGTCGATTCGAAATATTCCAAGGAGACGGCAGGCAAGGCTCGTATGCACACCTGCCTCGATCAATACAGAGCCAACAAGGCCAATAACGCCAACGGCGGTCTCAAGTGGATCCAGAAGGGTGGCGGCTATTACAGCCAGTGCAACGCTTCGCTGAAGAAATAGTCAGCGCTGCAGCGCCTCTCCACGAACGACTCTCCTGAAACGGCAACGGCGAGATTTTCATCTCGCCGTTTTTTTTTATTTCACGAAATAGAGTAAGCCAGTTCAGCGCTTCGTGAGGCGATCGCGCTGCCATGTCAGAAACATGACTGTGACAAGCGCCGTCAGAAACATCGTTCCAAGGATCGCGGGCTGACGCATGAAGGCGCGCCAAACGTCGAAGCCTTCGAGCCATCCGCCCCTGTTGGTCAGCACGTTGTTCAAGACCAAGATGACGAATGCGACGAGCGAAGTCAGTCCTGTTGCGATGACGGCTTCAACGAGCCTTTTCGTCATGCGAGGTACGGATATCGAATTGCGGCCAATAGCGAGTTGGGTCCGGTCCGACATGATGTGCTCCTCATTGTTTCGGCGAAGGGGCACGGCGTCGCCACGGAGCCCCGGATTTATTCTCCCTGTTTACCAGATTCGCTCCACCAACGTGGCAATGGCGAGGCATCGAGTGCGCGTGGAACAGCCAGGGCTTATGCCATTTCTGATGATTTCGTCGCGCCATCGAAACTCATTGCTCACCACGTTTCGGCTTGTCGGAGCAGAGCTTAGCCGAGCGAGCTAGCTTCTGGGCTGTTACGCCGGCCGCTGAACATCTCGGAACAAGGAATGGGTTATGAGGACTGCACTGCGCATCGCTGCTCCTTTTCTGCTAGCCGTGATGCTCTCCAATGCTGCCGCGGCTGGGGATTCAATATTCGACGTCGAGCATGCTCGTGCCGAATATCGTGCGGGGCGGTTGACGCCCGAGAATGCGGATCTGATGGATCGATGGGGATGGCCGAGCGGCTGCTATTCGCGATTTTGCTACGAGCGAGCACCTCCGCCGAGACCTTTCTATCTTCGTAGGCCCGACTGGCGCGCCCGCAGGTAACGATTGCCGACGCCGCAGCGTATCCACTTGCAGCTCAACAGCAGTTGACGGATATAGGGCGCATGGAAAAGAAATCGATGCCGGTGGACGAGTCCGAGTGGCGCAAGCGATTGACGCCTGAGCAGTATCGCGTGCTACGCGAGAAGGGCACGGAACGGCCGTTCACGGGCGAATATCTCGAGGTCGATAGCGACGGCACGTTCACGTGCGCGGCTTGCGGCAACCCGCTGTTTTCATCCGATGCAAAGTTCGATTCCGGAACTGGCTGGCCGTCCTTCGACGAGGCGCTTCCGGGGGCGGTCGAATATCATACCGACACCACGCACGGCATGGTTCGCACTGAGATCACGTGTGCGCGCTGCGGCTCGCATCTCGGCCACGTTTTCGATGATGGCCCGACGGAGAGCGGGAAACGCTATTGCATCAACTCCGTCTGTCTTAATCTCGATGAAGACGGAGACGCGGCGGCTAAGAAGTAGCCGCCGTTGACCCGCGATCAGGCTCTCAGCCTGAGACGCGCTCCTGAAACGCCATTGCGGCAGCCGGAGCGCGCACTTTGCCTTCGTGAATGAAGTAGATGAAGACATCGCGCGGCGAATGCGTGGGCTTTGCGCTCGCGTCGATGATCGGAAGATCGGGAGGCGCGCCGCCGGAGGCCCAAGCTTTCGCGCGTTCGGCCCATTGGTCGAGTACCTTCGGCTTGTATGCCGTTGGGATCGAGTCGTTACCGGTCTGCAGCCGCGCGTATACGAAGTCGCTCGTGACGTCGGCGATTGCAGGGTAAGTCGCGTGATCGGCGAAGACGATGGCGACGGACTCCTTCCGCGCGAGTTTTATGAACTCCGGTGTGCAAAAAGACGGATGACGCGGTTCGACTGCATGCTTCAACTCGTGCCCCCCGACCTTCGCGGGTAGGAGATCGAGGAAAGCGCCGAAGTCCGCTTCGTCGAACTTTTTCGTCGGCGCGAATTGCCAAAGCAGGGGACCAAGCTTTGATCCGAGTTCGGTTATGCCCGAATCGATAAAGCGCTGGATGGAATCTCCCGCTTCCGCCAGGACGCGACGGTTCGTCGTGAAGCGCGGACCTTTCAAGGAAAAGACAAAATTATCGGGACTTTGCTTCGCCCAGCTCTCAAACGTCGACGGCGTCTGCGTTCGATAGTAGGTGCCGTTGACCTCAATCGTGGCAAGATGGTGGCTAGCGTATTCCAGCTCTTTTGCATGGGGAAGGCCGTCGGGATAGAAAACGCCGCGCCAGGGTTCGAATGTCCAACCGCCGATGCCGGCGCGGATTTCCCCCCCAGTTTCCTTCTTTTTACGGGACATAGGGCGCCTTCATGATGCGAGAGCTCCAATCACCAGCTTCAGCGAATCGCCTAGTTTGAATGCGACGGTCTTTTTCCCGCGACCTCAGGGCGCATCACAGATAATCGCTTACATGCCATCTCGGCGTTTTTCCGCCGATCAACTATCATCTCTGGTTCGGGCCGGGGCAAGAATTGAAATTAGCTACCGTTGGGATCGAACATAGAAATATGACTGCCGAAGACGTGGGAACAACGGCTGGTCTTTCTGTTGCGGGCTTCGCGCGCTGGGGCGCGGGCACGTCGAACCGCGAGCGGAATTTCTACATCGCGCTTGCGTGTGCAGTGATATTCCACGCTTCGTTTTTCATAAGCGCCATCACGCACGGCAATCCAAAGCGTCTAGGCAGCGAGACTGGCGCCGACGATGCGATCAGCGTTTCGCTGGTGACAGAGTCCGATCTCAAAGATCGCGCGATGGCGGATGAGCCGGTCACGCCACCGCCCGGCCCACCTGCTCCGACGCAGGAGGCGAAGCCGCCGCCGCAGCCTGTTCCTACGCCGAAGCCGGAAGAGGCCAAGCAAGAGCCTCAGTCCGAACCCCAGCCGCCGCCTCCGCAAGCCCAGGAGAAGCCCCAGCCCGAGACGCCTCCCGTTCCGGAGGAGACGGCGGAGCCCGACCCTGTGAAGCCGGAGCAGGCGGTCGCCAAGCTCGACGATACGAGCCCGGACAGCAATCCTCCGGATCTGTTCTCGCTTGAGAATGAAGATCCGTCGAAGATGCAGAGCCAGGACAAGCCGAAGCCCAATCCTGAGGCGAAGCCCGAGACCAAGACTGAACCGAAGCCTGAGACGAAGAAGGCCGCCAAGCCTGCGCCCAAGCCACCGGCGAAGGCGAAAAAGCAGAATCTTGCGGCTCTCGATCTTTCGGCACCGGTGGCGCCGTCGTTCGGTGGAGGCGGCGGGGCTGCGTTTCAACGGCCGCCCGGTATTACGCGATCCGGCCTTAATGACGCTTTCGCGCGGGCGGTGATCCGTGCGCTACAGCAGACCATGCCGCAGCTCACCAACGCGCTTGGCCGCGTCACGGTGAGAATTCTGCTTTCGGAAAGCGGCAATGTCGTCGAGGTCAAGTTGCTCTCAGGCGCGAAGGATCCGTCGCTCAATCAGGACGTGGTGTTCGCCGCCAAGCAGACGAGCTATCCGATACCGCCGGCCGGTTCCAATCTTGCCGACCGCACGTTCATGGTCACGTATATCTACGACTGATACGGGCGACTAACCGGGTCGCGCTCGAGCGCCGTAATAAAATTTGATCAGTGAAGATATGTAAGGAAGCGCGCCTCGTCAGCGTGCGCGGCTGATGAGATAGCCAAACCGACGATCGTCAAGATGAGGAGAGCAATGGCAAAGATAGCGTCGGTCTTTTCCGTCATGATCGCTCCAAATCGTCCACCGATGCGGCAGCTGATCTGCCGCTCGATCCCAACTTGTGCGTGACCCCGAAAAGTTTTTTCAGACGTTGAAACAAGCGTACGTTCGACTCGGGTGCTGTCTCAATTGCCAAAGTGAAGCAGCGCTGACGATACGCGCAATGCGTGGCGCCGGCGCTGCACTTTATTGATGCTGAACTACGAATTGAACGTGAAATTACTGCAGGAAGTGATGTGTTAGCGCTGCGTAGCGTCTTGAGAAACCGATGCTGGTCCACCGAGCTTCATCGGTGTGTATTCCGGCGTTTCACGACGGCAGGCTCCGAGCATCAACGCGGCAATGCATATTCCAAGAGCAGCGACTTTCATTGGACTTCTCCCGGTGTGACTGATTAGGCAGGAATGAATGAGCGTAGGCGAGTAACGTCTAGTCGATTAAGGTTGTTCCCTGGTTACCAAGTTCGCTGAATAGACAGCGCACGGCCTTTTCTCGAACATTCTCTAGCCATCGCGACGCGCTTTAATCCGATCGATGTCATCTCGGCGAGTGCTCTTAAATGTCAGCGCTTCTCCGCCATCCCGCGTTCGTTCTCGCCGTCTGCGGAGCGCTGTCGGCGCTTCTCGGCAGCCAAATCGTTGGCGGCAACTATGGGGCCGCGCCACAACCGGGCCTCTATCTGGTTTTGACCGGATTGTGGTTCGGCCTCGTTGTTGGTCTCGGAGTTTGGCGATTTGGAAACGTTTCTCCCGGCAGTGCGATCACGGTCATTTTGACGACGTGGGTTGCGTGGGAAGCGGCGGTCAACGTCGCGATCCAGATCGACGGACCGCTATTTGAGGCGACAGGGCCGAGTTTTTTGAAATCATATTTCGCGGGCTTCGTTGCGGGCTTGGTGGGAGCGGGTATCACCTGGGCGGGGGCAGCTGTCTACGTGCCGTCGTTAAGAACGAAGCTTGCTTGCGCCAGCTTGGTCGTGACCGGAGCTTTGCTCGGTCTGCTGTTGCCGGCGACGAATTATTACGATGGCGGTGTTGTCCTGTTGCTTCCGTGGCAGGTCACGGTAGCGGGACTACTCGGCTTCAACATGGTATCATCGGATTGCCGGAGACTGCGTTCTCATGAGGCGCTCACTTCCGGCAGCTGAACTCTATGCCGGGAGATCATGCGATGTTCACTCGCGCGTTCGCCGTTTTCATTGCTGGTATTTCGATCTCGTCGGTTGTTTCCGTCGCTGCTGCCGACGCCGATGCGATCTCGGATGAATCCGCCGGATCGATCGAGCAGCTGATGACAGCGGGCTGGCAGATCGCGGGCTACGCCAGCAACTCCGACAACCGTTCGACCTTCATCCTGTTCAAGAAACCCAACGAAAATTATCTCGTTCAATGCCTGGCCGGTTACGACGTCACGCGATCTCCGCGCGTCTTTCACAATTGCTACCGGTTGCGGTGAGGCTCGCTTCGGCGTAAGTCGCGACGGGGATCGGGGCGCGACGGGGAATGACGACAAAAGCGAGCCGCACGGCGTGGGCGATTGTCGGCTTGCTGTGGGCTGTCGCGCTGCTCAATTATCTCGACCGGCAACTCGTCGTTACGATGCCTGGTCACATCAAGGCCGATCTCCATCTCGGTGACGAGAAATTCGGCCTCTTGTCGTCGGTTTTCCTTTGGGTTTACGGCTTCTGCTCCCCGCTCGCCGGGTACGTCGCTGATCGCGTCGGCAAGAAGAAGGTCATTTTGGCCAGTCTCGTCGTCTGGTCCGTCGCCACCTTTGCGAGCGGTCTCGTCACCTCATTCTGGGGCATGCTTGCTGCGCGCGCGACCCTTGGCGTTAGTGAAGCCTTCTATATGCCGGCGGCGGTCGCGTTGATCGTCGAATATCATCGCGGACCGACGCGCAGCCGGGCAACGGGCTTGCATTTGAGTGGGGTCTACGCGGGTTCGGTGCTCGGAGGTCTCGGCGGCTTCATGGCCGAAGCGTTCGGATGGCGCCCGGTCTTTCTCATCATCGGCGGTATCGGAGTCGCCTACGCGCTTCTGCTGACGATTATTTTTCCGTCTCGGGTAGAGGTCGAGGCTTCAGCTGCTCGGGAGGATGTCAACGCTCCTTCGACGGGGGCGTCCGCGTTCGCGTCACTCTTATCGACGCCGGGCTTTCTCCTGCTGCTCGCGATGAACGTGCTGGACGGCGCCGCCTATTGGCCGGTTCGGAACTGGCTCGCGGAGTTCTTCCGGTCCGAACTCGGCGTCGATCCGGCGTGGGCCGGGGTTTACGGCCCGATGACGTTCAACGGCGCGGCGTTTCTCGGAATGCTGATCGCGAGCAATGTCTCGGACTGGTGGGCGGGATGGAATGTGCGGGCGCGCGCTCTGGTGCCAGCGATTGGGTTTATCATCGCTTCGCCTTGTCTGTTTCTTATGGGAGCCGTTGAATACGTCCCGATCATTCTCGGGTGCATCGTCGTTGCGGGCATGTCGCAGGGATTTCTCGATGCCAACCTGATGCCGGCAACATGCACGGTCGTCGATTTTCGCTTCCGGGCGACCGCGTACGGTCTGTTGAATTTTGCAGGTACGACGGCCGGCGGCGTCATGACTTATGTCGGCGGCCGTTTGAAGGAGCAGCACATACCGTTCAGCGCGACCTTTCAGGCTGCGAGCGGAATGATCCTCGTGGCGGGCCTTCTGCTTCTACTGGTCAAGCCGGGCCTCCGCTCTAGACCAGGACGGACGCGCGCTGCGATGCTCGATGAAGCAGTCGTTCATGAATGACATTAAGCATCCTGCAATCATTCTTCTAAAAATCCGCTGCAGGGTTGGGTAATCGCTTTTGGTTTTCTTAATCGAAACTTGGCCGATGTATCCGGATTTCTTCAGAAACTGCGGATGCTCTAGTCATCTGAAAAGAAACGGCATTTTCTAACAGTTGGCTGGCATTTCCTTTTTGAGCGGTCCTCAACATGGAGGCCGGTTCTAGGAAATGTTCATAACTGACAAATTTCGACTCTTCTGATCAGCTATTCTGTGTACCTCCTATTAAGGGGCCCGGCCTTAACGTTGCTTTTGCTCAAGCTGCAAACTGAGCAGAACTGCGTATGATGGACCGAGTGACCGTCGAAACAATACCTGCCGGGATCGACTCGACGATTGTCGAGAGGACGATTGACTCCGGCTTTCCCTTATTGATGTTCCCCCGGCGACTCGAGGCTGCATTCGAGCGCGAGGTCGGCGCTGATCGGTGCCGACAGCTCGCGATCGGCGGGCTGTTCGGCATTGTTCTCTACAATCTGTTCTTGATATCGGACTGGCTGACCGCGCCCGATACCTTTCAAACGGCGGTGGGGCTGCGTCTCGGCATCATTACGCCAATTGGATTTTTGTTGATTGCGGCTCTGTTTTTGAACCCGCCTGTTGCCGTTCGCGAATTTCTGGTGGCGGCCGGCGCGGTCATCCTGGGCGGAGGAAGCAACCTCTATTTGATGCTGATCGGCCATAGTCCGCATCATGATGCTCAGCGCCAGATTATCATTCTCATCGTGCTTTTCATCACGATGGTGCAGCGTGTACGTTTCTGGTACGCGGTGGCGGCTTGCCTCGGATGCGTCGCGATGCACGCCGTGGGCTTGGCAATGCTGCCCGCCTATCCCTTTGAATTTCAGGTTTCGGCGAACGCCGTTTTCGGCTGTGCCGTCATCCTATCGATCTTCGCATCGTATGTGCTTGAGCGCGAGATGCGGATGAACTTCCTCCTATCCCTGCGCGGGCGATTGCAGCGACGCGATCTCGACGTCGAAAGTCGCCGCGATCCGTTGACCGGACTTCGCAATCGCCGCTCGCTCGATGAGGTGATCGAGGTCTGCAATCAGTGCAAGGCTATTGGTGAAGAGCTGGCTATCGTGCTGCTCGACATCGACCATTTCAAGGCGTTCAACGACACCGCGGGTCATCAGGCGGGCGACGTCTGCCTCAAGCGGGTTGCCGGCATCATACAAAGCGAACTTCGAGATCATGTCGACGCGGCGTTCCGATTCGGCGGCGAGGAGTTCATCCTGGTCCTACGCGGAATAGACCTGCCGACCGCAATCAAAATTTCAGAGCGTATCCGGTGCGCCATCGAGGATGCTGCCATTCCTCATCCGGCGCTGGCGCTCGGCGAAGTGGTGACCGTGAGCATGGGCGTGGCGTCCGCCATCGTAAGCCGGGAGGTGCGGGTGGGAGCCATCATTTCGGCAGCCGACTCGGCGCTCTATGCGGCGAAACGCAACGGGCGCAATCAGGTCTCACCACGACTGCCGATCGCGGACGTCGTCGATATGACAGACCGTAAGTTTCGCATGAAATGATGCCGCGCGAGATTGAGACGCGGAAGCGCCAGACTTTCAAATCGTATAAAATTTGATCACGGCGTGCGCTCGCGGATCGCGTGATGAAGGTGTCATCTTTTAATGCGTGAGAGCACATATCTTGTGCGGTTCGTGTAGCTTCGGGCAACGTGCGCGCATTCTTCATGCAAGAAAAGTTTGCAGATCTGCGCTAAGCGCGGTCGTTTATTTTCACATCCTTCTTGCCCTGTTGCGTTTCAGTTTGTCGCCCTTGACCGCGGAACAACGTCAGGTCATTTGCGTTGCGTCAGGGGAAAAGCATTGAAGGATGATTCAATATGCAGAAGGTCGCAATTCTGGCGGCGTTGACGCTTGGCTTGTCGTCGGGTTGTGCTTTCGCGGTCAGTCAAGCCGTCAAGGATGCGTGCTCTTCGGATTACGCAGCCTATTGCAGCCAGCACAAGGTTGGCACGGAACCGGCAAGACAGTGCATGCGCGAGCACCGCAAAATGCTGACTGATGGCTGCATTCAGGCGCTCGGAAAATCGACCGAGGTCACGCAAGCCGACATCGAGCAATACAAGCGCGAACGGAAGTAGTCAGCGTCAGCTCGTTTCGAACTAACCGCCGCCTGCTCGACGCGGGCGGCGGCTCCGGCTGGTGCCCGATGCTTAAATCACCGGACGCGGTTACCAGCGAACCTTATTCAGTGAGAAAAATCGGCTAAAGAATTTCCGCACCGTGGTGCTTGGCAGTTTGCCGCGCGTGAAGTGCATGATCTTGGCCGTCGGTCCCACCGGATTTCGAAATCGGGGCCGCGGGGATTCGAGAGCATTCGCGACGGCTTTGGCGACCTCGATGGGATCGCGTGCTGTTTTGGCGACGTGCGCGTCGACCGTCACCTCGAGGTGACGAAGAAGCGGATAATAGGCGCTCGTCTTCGGTAACACCCGCGGCGAACTTTCCCAGATGTTCGTGCGATATGCGCCGGGCTCGATCAGAATGATATCGATGTTGAAGTGCTCGACCTCGTAGGCAAGCGATTCCGCCCAGCCTTCGATTGCCCACTTCGCGGCGCCGTACGGTGAGTTACCGGGCAGGCCGGCGAAGGCCGCTTCGCTCGACATGATGACGATGCGACCCCGCCTCTGGGCGCGGAATGAGGGGAGCAAGCGCTTCGTCAGCGCCAACACTCCGAAAAAATTGACCTCCATGACGCGACGGACGTGCTCATCGTCCAAATCCTCGAACGCTCCGCCAACGGCGACGCCGGCATTGTGGATGACGGCGTCGAGCGGATGATTGGGAAGATCGAGGCTCGCCACCGCACGATCGATCGATGCAGCATCCGTCACATCGAGCTGTTCGACGCGGACCTTCGAGCTCACGCCCGCAGCCGCCAATTCGAGATCGAGTGGCTTTCGCTTAGCGACATCCCGCATTGTGGCGATGACGTCCCAGCCGCGTTTTGCAAGCTCGACAGCTGTCACGAGGCCGAAGCCGGACGATGTTCCAGTGATGAGAACCGTTGGCATTATGAAACCTCCGCTGCAGATGCTGTTTCCGGCAATATTACGCCACGGGCTTCATGTGGGCGAGGCCGCGCTGTTCCCCAGGGAACAGAGAGCCGGGCATGGCGGTGCTTCAGTGGGAGGCATCGGCTTCTGGCTCGCGGTGCCGGTCGCGAAGCATCTCGTCTGTGAACCCGCCGGCTCGCAGGTTCGATGTGATGCGGCCGGCTCCCCGGGCCGGAGGTGATTCTGGTCGCGCATGGCTTGCGACAAAGCCGCCTGCCATTCGTGCACGCGGTCAGTTAGCCGGTCGGGGGCATTTGGGTGGCCCGGCGATTAGTCCAGGAACGTGACGCGGCCTGTGGCGATATCGTGCATTGCTGACACGATCTTCAATTTCTTATCGGCCACGAGATCGGAGAGCACGCTGCTCTTCTTTGTCAGATCTTCGGCTCCGAGCCTAGCGTTCGTGGTTGCCACTTCTTGTACGAACTCGTGGTTCTTTGCGGTGTGCTCGCCGGGCGCATTCTTATTCGCTTCCACGGCGGGTTTGATCTTCGCGAGAAGCTCCGTCAGCAAGCCGAGCTTGGCTCCGTCGATCGCGCCTTTCACGGCGCCGCATTCACTGTGGCCAAGTACGACGATGAGTTTCGCTCCAGCGAGTTTGGTCGCGAACTCCGAGCTTCCTATGATGTCGTCGTTGACGACGTTGCCCGCGACGCGCGCGCTAAAGATATCGCCGATGCGCTGATCGAACACCAGTTCTGGCGGAACGCGGGAATCGATGCAGCCGATCACGATCGAGGACGGATACTGTCCGTGCGCTGTGGCATGAACTTGCGCCATGAGATCGCAATTGAGCGACTTCCCAGCGATGAAGCGCTCATTTCCTTCTTTTAGCTTCGCCAGGGCCTCATCGGGTGTGAGCGCGGACTGTTCGGTTCGCGTAAATGCCTCGCACTGGTCGGCGGCAAGGGCCCGATCAACGGTGAACAGACTCGCGGCGATCGCACCGCTGCAGCAAAAATGGCGCCGTGAGAGCATAGCTTTCCTCCGTCGGTTCGAAGGGACTGCGCCGGAACCATAGACATAGAAGTGCGTCCCTGTCCCATGCGTATATGCACGGGATTCGCCCGCCAGTGCAGACTTTGTTGATGGCAACCGCAGAATCAAAGCAGGGTGGTGAGCAGTTCTTTGCGCGCTATAGCAATTGTAGCGGATCTGTGTGACGGCGCGATTTGCCCTCGAAGAACGAGCCGTCTTCCAGCAAAAGCCGTTTGTGCACAATATCCGCGTTCACCAAGCACGCGGCCTTGAGTGTCAGCTGGTTGGCAAATATTTCCCCGGTGACCTCGCCCATGACGGTCACTTCCTCGGACTTGATCGTACCTTCGATCACGCCTCGTTCTGCGACGATGAGCGAAAGACAATTAACGTCGCCGAGGACGGTTCCCTCGATGACCACGGGGCCTGGATAGTCTACGCCACCTTCGATTGTCGCGCTGCGCGGGATGGAAAGCGTCCGGCCGATGCTTGCCGGCTTTCGCTCGATCATTGATATCGCCCCATAGCTGATGCCCCATTCCCGCGACAGCAATTTTGGAAACATTGGTGGCAAATTTCGGGCTGGCGAACGGGGCTAGGTTCATCACGCGTTCTTTTTCGGCGACCGCGACGCTGCTGGGCGGAGCCTGCCGCGAACGTGGGCTTGCGCGCCTATGGGCAATCGTATTAGGCAACCCCGAATTCGGTAGTGAAGGAGCTTTGAGAGACATGGCGGACAACATCGACACGAAAGAGGCAATCGCGGGTTTGAAGCGCGAAGTCGCCGAGCTCTCGGGCCTATCGCTTGCCACGGGTGTCATCCTCACCCAGTTGCTGCAGAAGATTGCCAGCCGCGAGATGAACCCCCAGGCGTCCGCCACAACGATCGTGACCAACGCACGCGCGGCTATCGAGGGCTTCACCTCGCATGCCGGTTCGGATCCCGTGATGAAGGCGCGGGCGCTCGAGGCGGTGAAGCAGTACGAGGACCAGATCCGGTCGGTACTCCGCGATTAAAGATTGTTATCGCGAGGCCTCGTCATCATGCCATGCCGAGGCCTCCGCGCATCAGATGGGATGCCGGCGGAATTGCTCACACTCCGGTCGGTCTAATCCGTTTCAGGAAATCCCACACAGGCAATGCCGTCAGGCCGCCGATGACGCCGCCGAGATAGATCGGGAGCGGAAAGTCGAACAGCTGTTGCCACCCGAGAGAGATGAGATAGCTCGCCGCCAGCATCGCGACGATGGTGATGATCAGCCGCTGCCAGAAGGGAAGGTGGTACATGGAGATCGATCCGACTTTTTTCTGAATTTGCAGTGCAGGCCTTGCGCCGAGATTACCGTCCTAGTCCTCCGTCACTGCGCATACTTCGCATAGAGCGCCTTCATCACATCGAGTGTAGCAGGATCGGCGTGGGGGCCGGCGATATTGGTCGTCACGACGATCGCCAGATCATGATCGACGTCGAGCAGAATCGACGCGAAGTTCATGCCGTTCGAGCCGTTGTGCGTCAACAGCGGTTTATCCGACCAATCAAATTTCGATAGCCCCCAGCCGAGCGCGTAAGAACCTGTCTTCGGCGTTCCAGGTTTGGGGTCCTTGATCTGCATATCGATGACGGGTTTGTGAATGATCTTTAGCGTTTCCGGCTTCACGAGCGCGGGGCCACGCTTGCCTTCGCCTGCGTTCCATGCGGCCCAGGTCGCGAAATCCTTGATGCTCATGTGTGCGAGGCCTGCCGGTCCGAGGGAGCCCGGCAGATCGGCGGATTCGCCCCACGGGAAGGGCGTGACCTTGCCCTTGTCGTCGATGCGGTGACCCACGGGGGCGTCGTACTCGCCGAAGGTCGCCTGCGCGCCGAGGCCGGCGGACTTAAGTTCGAGCGGCACGAAGATGCGCTCGAACATCAACCGTTCCCAGGGCTTGCCCGAGGCCTTCTCGATCATCGCGCCGGCTATGATGTAGCCGAGGTTCGCGTATTGGAACTTTCCGGCATTCGCAAAGGTCGGGTCGTGTTTCGAGCCCCAGTTTGAAATCATCCGCAGTCGCCAGTCTGTCAGCGGATGGTCGGCGGCGTCGGGATTGAAATAGAGCCGGCCGATCTCTTCGTTGTCGGCCGGCAAACCGCTTGTGTGTGAGAGAAGCTCGCGGAGCGTGATGGCGCCGAACTTGGGACGCAAGCCGGGAAGGATGGGGCCGAGCACCTCCTGGATTGTCGAATCCCAGCGAAGCTTGCCTTCCTCGACCATCATGCCCGCGAGCGTCGCCGTCATCGCTTTCGTGTCGGAGCCGAGATGGAAGGGGTCGTCGATCGTTACCGGAATATCTTGGCCTGCAACGCGGACGCCGACGGCGCCGTCGGCGACGAGCTTTCCATCTTTCATAACGGCGGCCGCGATGGCGGGGAGCTGGTATTTCGTCCGGATCGGATCGAGGAGCGCGTTCAGGCTGTCCTCGGCGCGGACGGTCGCCGGGAAATCCAAGATCGCGAGCATGGTGAGGAAGGCGAAGAGCACACGCATGGAACACCCGTTTTCCATAACGATATCTCGGATCGCCCGAATGACGTGCGATCCGCTACGGATGTGGTTGAGCGATGGTTAACCACCGCGCGTCAGCTGCTCCGAACTGTCGGCCAGGCGTTGATCGCGAAAAGGATCGTCGACAAAAGCACGCCGATCGAACCAACGCCCGCGAACGGTTCGCCGAGTTCCGGACGGCCGGAAAAGATCAGCAACAGGCCGGCGACCATGGTCAGCAGGCTCACTTCGGCCAGCCAGAATTGCGCGGTGGCGATGCGGGTCAGGGCGGCTGCGGGGAAGAGGTGATAAAAAAATCCGAATAACGCGAAGCTCACCCAGCCGATGACGAGAATGTGCGCGTGCGTCGGCATCTGCGTGTGATCATGCGTCATGCCCATTATGACGCCGAGCGACATTCCGAGCACGGCGTAAATGAGCGCGGACGCGAAGAATCGGCTCGCCAAACCTTTCATGATGTTTCCCCCTGTGTGGTCCGTCTACTGCTGTTCGTTTCGTTGGAACGGTGATGGAGAGATCGAGTTTGCCTGCGATACGCGAACGCATCCGGCCGCTGATTAATCTCTGATTACCCGCCGCCCGGAGATAGAACAAGGAGTTCAGTGATGAAATGGAACTGGATGGCCGCTTCAGGAGCCGCGCTAGCTGTGGCGTTGTTCGCTCTGCCGATTGCAAATGCGCAGTCGGTGTCGGGTGTTGAGGGCGCACGCGCGAAGGCTCGGACTGGAGAACGACTGAACCCCCGTCAACGCGATTTTATGCGCCACTACGGCGGCCCATCGCGGCACATCGTCGGGCCCGAGGGCAATCGGCGCATGAATCGCGTGGGCCAGTAAAACGGCTATTGCGGACCATACAATTCGAAACCGCAGCGCATTGCGACGCGAAAGCAGGCGGCGGAGTTACATCCGTCGCCTGATGACTTGGGGGCTTCGGCAAATGAGCCGAAGTTCCCTGTTCTGACCTCGCCGTGGTCCAGACGATACGCGTACACATTTCTGATTGTAGCGGCTGAGTCTGAGGCGGGGATTATTCTGCTGCCTGAATGGCTTCATGCTCAATCGTCGCGAATCCCTTCCGCCGGGTGTGTCTTTCCGCCGCCCGGTGGGTTGGAACAGGCGCGCGTGCATGGCGTTGGCACCCTATGCAGGCAAGGACGTCTGTTTAACCCGTGAGTTTGAGAGAGACGATTGGGAGACCGATGATGAAAAGGAATTGGACGGCTGCGGCGGGAGCCGCGTTGATCGTGGCGTTCGTCGCGCCAATGGCGCAGGCGGATTCGATCGCTGGTGTGGAAGGCGCGCGCGCCAAGGAGCGCCAGGGCCGATATCTCAACCGCCAGGATCGCGAACATCTTCGCCGGTATGGCGGAAACGACGATTCGTGGCGCGGCTATCGCGGAGACGATTACGGCTATTATGACCGCGGTCCGGGCGTCCGCATCTACGTCGGTCCGGGTGGCTATTACGGACCCGACTACTGATCGAAGTTGATGGCAGCGGGAGTGATCAAGCAGCGGACTTCGGTTCGCTGCTTTTCTTTTTGAGTTTTTTTGTTGGCGCCATCCGACTCCGCTTTGCGGAGCCGGCCGGATGGCGCCGGGCTATTCTCCTTCGTCGAGCCGGCCGCCCCGCGCGTTTGATGTTGCGAAGGGAGAAGCAGCACGCGTGCGCCAACGGCCGCACGCGCATACGCACACGGCGGCCGGCTCGCCTGAGGGGAGTCGCTGTGTGCAAACAAAAAAGGAAGCGGAGCGCGAGAAGCGCCAAAAGCGTTATGCAGGACTACGCCTTCTTGACGAATTCGGACTTGAGACTCATGGGGCCGATGCCCTCGATCTTGCAGTCGATGTCGTGATCGCTGTCGACAAGGCGGATGTTCTTCACCTTGGTGCCCATTTTCACGACCTTGCTTGAGCCCTTCAGCTTCAGATCCTTGATGACGATGATCGTATCGCCGTCTTGCAATGTGTTGCCCGCCGAGTCGCGGTAGACCTTCGCGTCCTCGTCATCGCGCGCGGAGGTCGATTGGGGATCCCACTCGTGCGCGCACTCCGGGCAGACGCAGAGGTTGCGGTCCTCGTAGGTGAATTCGGAGGAGCATTTTGGGCAGGGTGGCAGCGTGCTCATGAGGTTCCTTTATTTGATTGCGCCCGGCGACTCTTCTGCAGGGAGCCGGCCGGAAGCCCGGAGGCGTGGCGCGCCCGGATGTTGGTTCTTTCGTGCATAATTGCGGAGAATGAGGCAACAGGTGCGCGGCGTACCGGCGAAGCGACAAACGCGCACGGCGGCTGGCTCCCCGGAGGGGACCGAAGGATGACGCAACAGGTGTGCGCAACCGGCCGGCTCGCGGAACGCGAGTCGGTTGCGCCAATCAAAAAAGCACGAAGCGGACGGGTTCCGCGGCGTAGGGTCTTCGCAATTTTAGTCTCGGAACCGGTCCGCTCCGTGACAGCCTGAGAACAGGGTTCCGGCAGGTCACTTAATGAAGCGGGATGTTCCGCACACGGGTTTCTCACCCCGTGCGGACCTGCCTTCCGCCTTGTCCGCATCGCGCGCGTGACGCGAGCGGGTGAGGCTGCCCCACCCGAGCGCCGCGCGACGCCTCGCGCGATGCCCTTGCCGGATGGGTGAGGGGATTATGCTGCGTGTGCGGAGGGCGGGGATAAGATTTTTTATTCCCATCCGCGGCGGATATCGGTCCGGCGACATTCCGGACAGCTCACGGCATAAGTCGGTCGCTGCTCTCGAGCGGCCCTTCTTTTTTCTTCATCCGTCAGGGTCTCAGTTTCAAACCGACGGCCACAATTATTGCAACGAAAGCGGATTGTGCTAGGCATAAGTAATTCCCGTTTTTTCCAATAATTCATCCCATAATTCAGCAGCCGCCTGTTCTGGAGTGAGCCTCGCCGTATCGCTTCCGCGCAGCATGCCGTTCATGCCGTTCCGCTCCAAAAATAACTCGTACTCATCGGCCGCTATTTCAAACCAGCCGTGCGCGGAGTTGCGATCTGCTCTCTCTGCGAAAGAATAGACAATGTCCCCAAACGATAAGCGTCGCCCATTTGAATAAACTGTGATGTGAGCTACGCCATGGTTTCGTGCACGATTGACGACAGTGCATGTGAAGCCGTCGTCTCCAATTAAAGCGAAGTGGGACTTTATGTTCTCGACTTCGGCGACTTCTTTGGTGGCATCAGCAAAATACTTGAGCAACGTTGAAAACGCTCGCCGTCGGAATTCCAGTTTGTCTACTTCGTCAAAATCACGTTTTACTCTGTATTTTGATGCTCGCTCTGCCTTTTGCGAAGGCGAACTTCGAGGTTCGTTGCGCGGAGCTGTTGTCAGCTCATGAACGACGTCGCGAAGTTGGGTGACGACATCCAGCCAAGCGTTGTTTTCGTTCCTCCAATCGGCGATGGGTTTGCCGTCCCTTGGTAAGGCTTTAAGTTTTTTAAGTGGAGATGCTTTCCACTCACAGGCCTGGATGATGACCGGAACAACGCGCATAGTGCCACGATCATGTCGCTCCAATGCTCGCGTCATCTCATTTTCGTAGCAGTAAGTAGATGCGAGGAAGTCGGGGCTAACCAGCGGAATGAAGAGTTCGCATTCGTCCAGATGTTTGGAAATTTCTGAATCGATATCACCCCCGGCCAGAATCTTCTGGTCAAACCACTCTAAAATCAGGCCGTCGCGTTTTAGCATCGCGAGATGCTTGTTGAATCGCTCCAAGGCATGCTCATCAAAGTGGGAATATGATATGAAAATCTTTTGTCCCTTAGACATATTACCCCGTTTGTCGAGTTGAAGATCTAATGATGGGTCTTGGCATTCAAGCGTGCTTTGCCAGATGCCAGCGATCATGTTTCTTATCGAGTAAGTGTCTCACGCAGTGAAATTCGCGCAGATAGGCTCTAAAGGTGATAATGTTTAGGTTTCGGTGCTCTTCACAAACTGCTTGGTGCAGTTCGGCTGTGGTGAGGCCATCTGATAGAGTGTCCCTGAGAGCCTCGCGGACGCTGTACCAGACGGTGTACTTTTTTTGGTTTTTTCTCGTCGATCGCCCGAGTGGCAATTGACTTTCTTCATTCAACCTAAATTGCTGTTCCTCGAGTAGTCGAAGACGATTTTCCAAGTTCGCTGCTGTGGTCATCGCCACTGCGAGTCGCCTTCTTGTGGAGGCAATTTGCATCTCGATTTTGAGAGCTTGGTTGACGCGTTCTCGTTTCATGAAAGCGAGTTTGCAGGACGATTAGATAATGGCAAAATCGCTCAGACAGCAAAAAGCGCGGCAACGCCCACAAAATAATTCAATGATTACAGGCCCAAATAAGCACCCCAATTGACAAAAAAACGAATCTTCATATCGTCGCTCAAGCGAAGAGAGCGGCGATATGAATGTGTACTGATGAATTCCGTTTCGAGCTTTCGCCCAAAAAAATTTACGGGAACTGTGGATAAGTGTCGACTTTTCTACTCTGCCGCCTGCTTCTTACTTTTCTTGCGGATTCTGACTCCGCTCCGTGAAGCTACTCCGCTAACTGCCTAGCCACCGCGTCGCGGTCGATGAGGGAGCGGACTTCGCTGATCCGGCCGTCGCGCAGTTTGTAGAATACGTGCTCGGAGAATGAGATCTTCTTGCCGTTGGGCTTGAGGCCTAGGCGAGACCCCCCCCCGGCGCTGCGCGCCACCCTCCCCGCAAGGGGGAGGGAAATTTAGTCCGCGGCTGCTTTCCTTGTGGTGGGCTTCGGCTTCCTCGCCAGTACCGGCTTGAGATACTGTCCCGTGTAGCTTTCCTTGGTCTTGGCGACGTCTTCGGGCGTGCCTGCGGCGACGATGGTGCCGCCTTCAATAGGGCCGCCCATCCTTCCGCGTGAAGATCCACTTGCCGTCGGGGCCGAGCGAGGCCTTGAGGTCGTCGTTGGGATAGCTGCCCTCGTCGCCAGGTGTGCGGTCACCGATCTCGAGATAGACGACGTCGCTCTCGGTCCGGTTGACGAGATGATGGGCGATGCCTGCCGCGGGGAAGCCCGCGCATATGCCCGGCGCGAGTTCGATCTCACCCTGGTCGGTGACGAGCGTCGGTCTGCCTTCGAGAATATAGACGAACTCGTCCTGCTTGCTGTGGCGATGCAGAAGCGCGGACTCGCCGCCCGGGAGAAGCGTCGTCAGGTTCACGCCGAAGTTCTTGAGGCCGAAGATGTCGCCGAGCGGCCGCTTCTCGCGCTTTCCCATGCGGCTGAAGAAGGGCTCGGGATAGTTCGACGGCTTGGTGCGGAGAGGAGCGGCATCGGCTGCGATTGCGAGAGGCGGCTTTGCCTTGCTGTCGGCCATATCTACTCCGCCGCCTGCTTCTTGTTTGCGGGCTTCGGCTTCCGCGCCAGCACCGGCTTCAGGTACTGTCCCGTATAGCTTTCCTTGACCTTGGCGACGTCTTCGGGCGTTCCGGCCGCGACGATGGTGCCGCCGCCGTCGCCGCCTTCGGGGCCGAGGTCGATGACCCAGTCGGCGGTCTTGATGACTTCGAGGTTGTGCTCGATCACGACGACGGTGTTGCCCGCGTCCGCCAGTTCGTGCAGCACCTCGAGAAGCTTGGCGACGTCGTGGAAGTGAAGGCCCGTCGTCGGCTCGTCGAGAATGTACAGCGTGCGTCCCGTTGCTCTGCGCGAGAGTTCCTTCGACAGCTTGATGCGCTGCGCTTCGCCGCCCGATAGCGTCGTCGCCTGTTGGCCGATGTGGATGTAACCGAGGCCCACGCGCGCGAGCGTTTCGAGCTTGTCGCGTATCGACGGCACGGCCTTGAAGAACTCGGCGCCTTCCTCGACGGTCATGTCGAGCACGTCGGCGATGGACTTCTCCTTGAAGGTGACGGCGAGCGTCTCGCGATTGTAGCGCTTGCCCTTGCATTCCTCGCACGTGACGTAGACGTCGGGCAGGAAGTGCATCTCGATCTTGATGACGCCGTCGCCCTGGCAGACTTCGCAGCGTCCGCCTTTCACGTTGAACGAGAAGCGGCCCGGCTCGTAGCCGCGCGTTTTCGCTTCGGGGAGGCCTGCGAACCATTCGCGGATCGGCGTGAAGGCGCCGGTGTAGGTCGCGGGGTTCGAGCGCGGCGTGCGTCCGATCGGCGACTGGTCGATGTCGATGATCTTGTCGAAGTGCTCGATGCCGGTGATCTTGTCGTGCTCGCCGGGGTGCTCCTTGGCGTTGTTGAGCTTCCTCGCGACGGCCTTGAAGAGCGTGTCGATCAGGAGCGTCGATTTTCCGCCGCCCGAGACGCCGGTGATGCAGGTGAAGAGGCCGACGGGGATCGAGGCCGAGACGTTCTTCAGGTTGTTCTCGCGCGCGCCGACGACGGTGAGCGATTTCGATTTGTCGGGGGCGCGGCGCGTTTTCGGGATCGGCACGTAGCGGACGCCCGAGAGGTATTCGCCGGTGAGGCTCGCCGGGTTGTCCATGATGTCTTGCGGGGTGCCTTGAGCGACGACGCGGCCGCCGTGGATGCCGGCGCCGGGGCCGACGTCGACGACGTAATCGGCGTGCATGATCGCGTCCTCGTCGTGCTCGACGACGATGACGGTGTTGCCGATGTCGCGCAGGTGCTTCAGCGTGTCGAGCAGGCGGTCGTTGTCGCGTTGATGCAGGCCGATCGACGGCTCGTCGAGGACGTAGAGGACGCCTGTCAGGCCGGAGCCGATTTGCGAGGCGAGACGAATGCGCTGGCTTTCGCCGCCCGACAGCGTGCCGGACGCGCGCGACATCGTGAGGTAGGTCAGGCCGACGTCGTTCAGGAATTTCAGGCGGTCGCGGATTTCCTTCAGGATGCGCGTCGCGATTTCGGACTGCTGCTTCGTGAAGGTCTTGGGGATTTCCGCGAACCAGTCGTTGGCGTTCTTGATCGAGAGATCGCAGACCTCGCCGATATGCTTGCCGCCGACTTTCACGGCGAGTGCCTGCGGTTTCAGTCGATAGCCGCCGCAGCCTTCGCACGGGTGCGCCGCCTGATAGCGCGAGAGCTCTTCGCGGACCCAGTCGCTATCCGTTTCCTTGAAGCGGCGGGCGATGTTGCCAATGACGCCTTCGAACGGCTTCTCGGTTGAGTAGTTGCGGCTGCCGTCCCAGTAGGTGAAGACGATGTCTTCGTCGCCGGAGCCGAAGAGGATCGCGAGCTGCACGTGCTTCGGCAGGCGCTCCCACGGCGTCTTCATCGAAATCTTGTAGTGCTTGGCAAGGCTTTCGAGCGTCTGCTCGTAATAGGGAGACGAGACGCCGGTTTTCGCCCATGGATAGATCGCGCCCTTTTCGAGGGAGAGCGATCCATCGGGCACGACGAGGTCCGGCTCGAAGCGAAGCTCGGAGCCGAGGCCGTCGCATACGGGGCAGGCGCCCGCGGGCGCGTTGAACGAGAAGAGCCGTGGCTCGATTTCGTCGATCGTGAAGCCGGAAACGGGGCAGGCGAAGCGGGAAGAAAAGAGAATGCGCTCGTGCGTATCGTTCTTCGATTTGTTCGCGCCCTCGGTCTCTGCTTTCGACAAAGGCTTGTCGACGTATTCCGCAATCGCGAGGCCGTCCGATAATTTCAGCGACTGCTCGAAGGAGTCCGCGAGGCGAACGCCTAAGTCTTTCTTCACGACGATGCGGTCGACGACGACGTCGATATCGTGCTTGTACTTCTTGTCGAGCTTCGGGGCGTCGCCGATGTCGTAGACGGTGCCGTTGATCTTGAGGCGCTGGTAGCCCTTCTTCTGCCACTCGGCGATTTCCTTTTTGTATTCGCCTTTGCGGCCGCGCACGACTGGCGCGAGGATGAGAAGGCGCGTGCCTTCTGGCAGCTCGAGCACGCGATCGACCATCTGCGCGACGGTCTGGCTCTCGATGGGGAGACCGGTCGCGGGGGAATAGGGAACGCCGACGCGGGCGAACAGCAGGCGGAGGTAGTCGTAGATCTCCGTCACCGTGCCGACGGTCGAGCGGGGATTTTTTGAGGTCGTCTTCTGCTCGATGGAGATCGCGGGCGACAGGCCGTCGATGTGATCGACGTCCGGCTTCTGCATCATCTCGAGGAATTGGCGGGCGTAAGCCGAGAGGCTTTCGACATAACGGCGTTGTCCCTCGGCGTAGATTGTGTCGAAGGCGAGGGAGGATTTGCCCGAGCCCGAAAGGCCCGTGAACACGACAAGCGCGTCGCGCGGGATTTCGAGATCGACGTTTTTCAAGTTGTGTTCACGCGCGCCACGCACGTGGATGGTCTTCATCAATTCGGACCCGGCGCGGGGGGCGGGCTTTTTCGCAGGTGATTTCATGAGGTAAGGTCTACCCGAGGGGGACTGGGGCGGCAATGCGACCGGAGCAAGCGCTCACAGATGATGCGCGAGCGTCGGGATTTCAAGGCTTTAGCTCGCTTTCTGAGGTGCCGGAGGGCGCGATCTGCAACCTTGCCAGCCTCGTGGGGCGGCCCGGCCCGGTTTCATTTCAAACGCCCTCCGCGCGCTTCTGTTCACGGGTCTGTCAGCAAGCCGTCAGCATTCAGCCTTGACGCCATCATATGGCTCGCCGAAACCAGTCAAGCGTCGCTACCGGGAGGGAACACAATGAGCGAAGCTCCATCTCTGCTGAATTTTGCGCACCCCGCGCATCCGGTGAATCGGACCGTTTCGGTCGTCAAGCTGCTGGTGCTTGCGGTTTCCGTTGCGGCCGCCGTTCCGACGGCGCGCAATCTCTATTTCTCCTGGAAGAACGACGTGCCGTTCAACCAGGTCGATCATCGTTTGGCGCAGGCGGAGCTGCTCGAGAAGAATTTCGACTGCAAGATCGAATACCGGTCGCTCTCGACGCAAGGCAATGCGCGCGTCGATGTCGGCTCTTGCTCGAAGACCGGCGACATTTCGATCCGCGTTCGCAGTCCCGACGGGCAAGTCAACTACGAGTGGATCGCGTTTTCCCAGCTGCCGAAGCCGGCTTCCAAAGCAGGCGGTTTCGCGAGCCTTCTGATTTCGAGCGCGCTCGCCGATGAGGTGCAGGCGCTGGGCGACAAGCCATTCGACGTCGCGCAGGACGCAGCCGTACTTTGCCAGGGCAAGGCGGGCGACAACATCGTGCGTGTGGTTCAGTCGGGCGGGCAGTGCGTGAAGGAGACGGTTTCGATCTTCCGCGGCTCGGTTGAAAAGAGCGAGCCCGTGCCTTGCGACAAGGCGTGTCCGATCAGGTGAGGCAAAACGCAGGTTCCGCAACTGTAGTTGCAGCATGCGCAACTAGGAAAGCGAATTCTAGCGACGCGGCTTTCGACCGCCTGAAATAAGCATCGAAACGCGCCAATGCCGGAAGCGTTTCGATGATCTTTTCGGCAAGATCGTCAACGGGACTTTCGGCGTTCAATACCGTGTGCCTATGGGCATACCAGGGGTTCCATTTCTTCCGCGTAGCGACAATCGCTTTCCATTCCAGCGCGTTTTTCCCGAAAGCGTTGTCGGCCCTGGAAAGGATGCGTCCTCGCGTCGTGGCTTCGGATGCTTCAAGCACAAAAATCTTCTCGAAGCGCGGCAGGTACGTTTCTACGTTGCCGCTAATCCCGCAGATGAATCTCGGCTTCGATGAGCGAAGCCATCGTTCCATTATCTCCTCATTCCAAAAAGTCGCGTGCTCGCTGAAATCGAAGGGGCGCTCCGGCATTGGGATGGCCTTCTTTGTTTTCAGGCATCTCCACTGCATAAGGGTATAATCGATGTCGGCGTCGATCGCGCGGAATCCGCGCCGGGACAACTCGGCGGCGAGCGTCGATTTACCTGTTCCGCTGTGGCCCGTGATTAGGAATAGAGGCATGGCTTTCAGGTTTGCTCCTAAGTTTCGTCTTGGGTCAAGACGGCCGCCGAGTTCTGTGCACCGCCGTTTGAGGTCGCGCAGGACGCCGCCGTGCTTTGCCAGGGCAAGGCGGGTGACGACATCGTGCGCGTGGTTCAGTCGGGCCGGCAATGCGTGAAGGAAACGGTTTCGATCTTCCGCGGCTCGGTCGAGAAGAGCGAGCCCGTTCGCTGTGAGCGGACAGCAATTGCGAATGCGCTGCACGTTGGCTGGATCCCGGCCTTCGCCGGGATGACGGTTGAAGGAGATTAGCGAGTCGTCCTTGGGCTTGTCCGATTGTTCACATCACCATTCGTCTTTTTGCGGCAAGCCGTCGGTGATGTCGTAGTAGTCGGATTTAGAGGCGACGTAGATGTGCCCGATAATTCTAAGGCCCGTCGGTTTATCGATCGTGCCGGCGGTAATGTAGATGTCGGGGCTGCCGGTCTGCTTCCAAAAAAGATTGCTGCCGCAGCGCGAGCAGAAGCCGCGGTTCACGTTTTCCGATGATTGAAACCAGCGCAACGTTTCGTCTGACAACATGGTGACGTTGGCGGCGGCGGTACTCGTCATGGTCGCGAAGTTGCCGCTCGTTCTGGCGCATTGCGAGCAGTGACATGCCAGAATGGGATTGAGAGGTCCGTTAATTTCGTAACGTACGCTCTGGCAAAGGCAGCCGCCCGTCTTTTGTACCGTCATAACTATCGTCTTTCGTTGCTGATTTTCGATCGCTTGCGTAGCTCGGCTCTTAGCAGACGAAATGGAGATGGGCGATAATGTGATCGATTTCGTCTTTGTAACGGGTTGACGACAGCTGTTTTGAGGCACACATTTCTATTGTGACGATACCGCTCTCGTTGACGGTTCCGGTAAATGCGTCTCGGTCGATGGGCCGATGAGCTGCGGATTGGAAAGCGAGCCACGTCCGTTCATGAGCGTGTAAGTGAGCTGGCATGGGAGGCGGTAGGCGTGACGGAGCAACCGAGTTAAGGAGATGAGATGACTCCGCCGGGTTATCATCGGGACCTCGGGACTTGTTCGCGAGGTCAGCAGCTTAAATGAGCGCTCTCGAGAACTGGCCGCGCTCAATCAGCTGTCCCCACCAACAATTTGAATTTTTTATGAGGGTGGCGACCTAGCCGGTCCCACAGCCTCAATCAAAGTCCGGTTTTAATCTGGGCTATCCATCGAAGGTCAGAACCCCGCGCGCGATCCGAGGATCCGGCGGGGTTCGTTTTTTTTGCGCATGTTTGTTGGCGCTTGCGACTCCGCTGTCGCGGAGCCGGCCGCAAGCGCAGGACGTTTTCCCCCGCGCTGGCCGCCACGCGCGGAGGTTCCCGCGAGCCGGCAGCAATGCGCGGTGGGACTGCGCGGTGGGACAGCGATCACGAGACCGCAAAGCGCTCCGAATTTTCCTGAACAAATTTAGGAAGCTGGGCGAGGTCTACAGGCGTTGTCGTTTCGGACAACCGCCGCTCGAAGGCCTCTCGATACTTGAAGTCTTCTCGGTCGGCGCGATCCATGTGGGAATATGCGAGAATTTTGTCGCGATACCTCGTCCAATCACCGATGGACGTCATGTGCCAACCACTATCCGAAATGACGCAAAGCCGAATAGCCATCCCGCGTAGTATGTAGTTCTGATATCTCGTGTAGAAACGGCCGATAAAAGTATTACCCAAGTGCTTGGCCGCGACCACCTTTGTCAATCGAAGGTGTTGGGCGCCTGGAAAATCCGAGAATTCAATCATTCTTGGGCCTTTTTCCCAAATGCTGCCGGTGAGGCGCCGGTTGACGGAACCGGTGTAGATCGGCATCTCGAAAATTGTCAGTTCGCGGGGGCGTCTCTTTGCGATGGCTTCGCGTAGCTTCGCCGCCGATATGATCTCATCGACGTCTCCAACAATAATCAGGTCTTCGGGCGATGCGTCCTTCAGGCCTTGCGAAATCTGTTCCCGTTGAAAATGTTCCCGGGCCCAGATTGCATCGCGCGGGCCAGTGGTGAGACGGGATTGCAGATTGCAGTCGGGGAAGTCTACGCGGACGTAGATGATCTTATCGGCGTAGCGGCTGAAGGCAGATTTGTTTTCTGCGAAATAGAGAGGCTTCGGATTGCCTTGAAAGGTCCAGTTGGCTTCGACGAGGACGAAACGATCAACAACTTCGTAAAGCTCGTGGAGTCTGATTTCGAGAATATCGAGTTCATTATAGAAGGTGAAACAGTCGTAGATCATTCCTGCATTCCCCCCGGAATATTACTCATTGCGAATATAACGGGGGTAGCATCGCTTTCGTGTACGGATCAATATTTTTCGGCGTACACATCCTATTCGGCTGGGCAGAAGTCACGGGAGGGCGGCTTCCAAGCGGGCGCCCTCAGCCGACAAACCGACCGGTGACGATCGGTTCGAGGTGCATCAATCTTTGTGATTGGTGATCGCGGCGAACGTCGGGTCGTTCTGGCAGCGGCGCTCGTGCATCAGAAAATCATAGTAGCCGCAGCGGCCGGGGCCGGGGTAATCGCGGCAGGCTGTCGGGCGCGCCTTATAGATCGTGCAGCAGCGCTTCTTGGTGTCGAAGAACTGGCAGATGCGGCCGTAGATCTTATCGCCCTTGCGGCGCATCAGATATTTGTGGCCGTGGCCTTCGCGCGTGAAGCGCCGCTTCGCCGTTTCGTATTTCAGTGTGAAATGCTTGGCGAGGCGTTCGACGTCGCGCTTGTTGAGCGCGATAACCGGGTACGAACAGCAATATCCCGGACAGTTGAGGCAATTGAAGTGAGCCATTTGCGGCGTGGTGCTCCGAGTGCGCGCGCTCGCGCTATTATCTACAACGGCCTAGACGATGCTGCTCGTCAGTCAAGACGACATTCGTGGTGACGCAACAACAATTTGGAGACGGAGGAGCAGTGGTGTTTTGCGGTCCCACCGTCAGGCTGCGCTCGAACGGACTTGCGGAGGGCGGGCGATTGCATGTATAGAACAATTAGAGAACGGCTATCCGCCGAGGCGCAAGCTCGGCCTGCTGCGCCAAGGTCGTGGACAAAGGTCAAATGGTTGGAGAAGGCTGGCGGACGAGGCTTTAGGTTGGCCGCAGCGATTCCGTTCGATCGAGCGGTTTGTTGATGCAACTCAATTGGTGCTAGCGTGTGAAACCTCCGCCGGCATCGCGGTCTGGCGGCCATCGCATCTTGCGATCAGGTGGCCATCGCAATTCATGTAAGGAGACGAGCGAATGGCAGGGTCGGTCAATAAGGTCATTCTGGTTGGCAATGTCGGCAAGGACCCTGAGATCCGCCGCACGCAGGACGGGCGTCCGATCGCCAACTTGAGCGTCGCGACGAGCGATACGTGGCGCGACAAGGCGACGGGCGAGCGCAAGGAAAAGACCGAGTGGCACCGCGTCGTCGTCTTCAGCGAGCCGCTTTGCAAGGTCATCGAGCAGTACGTGAAGAAGGGCGCGAAGGTCTACATCGAAGGCGCGCTGCAGACGCGCAAGTGGACCGATCAGAGCGGCGCCGAGAAGTATTCGACTGAAGTTGTCATTCAGGGCTTCAACGGCACGCTGACCATGCTTGATGGCGCGGGCGGCGGACGCGGGGCGTCGGTCGGGATGCAAGAGAGCGGCGCCGATTACGGTTCTTCGGATGGCGGCTTCGGAAGTTCTTCGAGTTCAAGCGAGCCGCGTCGCGTCGCCAAGACCGGTGGTCCGAAGGGCGGCTTCGACAAGGCCATCGACGACGAGATTCCTTTTTGATTGCTCGTGGCGACACGCGTTCCGCGAGCCGGCCGCCACGAGCGGGAAATGGTTCGGGGAGCCGGCCGCCAAGTGCGGAAGTCTGATTGCTCGTGGCGACGCTTTGTTGGTTTGCGCATGGCGACTCCGCTACGCGGAGCTGGCCGCCATGCGCGGCCTTGAGGCAACGCCAGAATTCTAATTGGGCTCGGCGACTCCGCTACGCGGAGCTGGCCGCCATGCGCGGCCTTGCTGCGACATCAGTTTTCAGTTGGCGCCGGCGATTGGCTGGCGAACTCTCGTTGAAGAGCCGTTACGTCACGCGGGTGTGTTTTGAATTGGCGCGCGTGTGGGTCTCTAATCGGCTGGCCATTTAATTCCCCGCGGCGCGGGCCGCGACGGGCGAATGTTTCGGCTAGAGGGACGGTCGTTGGCGGAATCGCAAGCGTTCTGCGTATCAGTGGGCGGCGCTGCCAACGACTTGGATCTGAGACGCGTTCTTGCTGGCCGCAAACGTCTGCTCGGACTGCACTTCAATGAAGAGATTATGCACGTCCGGGTAGCGTGATTTGATCGCCTTCTGCAGTCGAGCCGTCACATCCTCGACAGTCCGGGCGCTCACCCAATCATCGAAATCGACGCTCGCCGTCACCAGGATGTCCTGGGGGCCGAGGTGCATCGTGCGAATCTCGTTTATTTTGCGGATCGGTTTGTCGGCGCCCGTTTCTGCTTCGATGATTTTGCGTATTCCGGTTTGAACGGGGTGCGACGCCGCTTCGCCGACGATCAGCGAGCGAATTTCGCTCGACATGAAGATCGCGACAAACGCCAGGACGCAGCCGATCAGGATCGAGGCGACGCCGTCAGCCCAATCATAGCCGCCGAGATGGGCCGCCATGGTCCCGAGAAGCGCAATCGTCAAGCCGACCATCGCCGCCAAGTCTTCGAGCACGATTGCGAAGAGCGTCGGGTCCTTCGAGGCGCGGAGCGCTGTGATGAATCCCTGCCCGGACGATTGGCGTCTTCTGTTGAATTCACCGACCGCCTTCACGGTTGAATAGCCTTCGAGCGTCATGGCGACGAGCAGCACCACGTACAGCACGAATACGTGCTGCAGCGGCTGCGGATGAAGGACTTTTTCGATGCCTTCGTAGATCGCGACGCCTGCACCAAGAGAGAAGAGCACCATCGCGACGATGAAGCTCCAGAAGTAGATTTCCTTGCCGTGTCCGAACGGATGCTGGGCATCGGGCGGCAGGTTCCCGCGGCTGATGCCGAGAAGGAGCAGCAGCTGGTTCGAGGTATCGACGAGAGAGTGGATCGCTTCAGAGAGCATCGCTGAGGACTGGGTCCAAAACGCAGCGAGGAATTTTGCGACCGCGATTCCGAGGTTGCACGCGAAGGCGACGAAAATAACGCTTTTAGAACCGCCCGTTTCCACTCTTTTCCTGTCCCCCGCCTCCGCGGCTTTCATGCACGAAGCGCCGCGAAGGTATGTTGATGTTAGCCGATCATTTTACGATCGGGCGATGGGAATGATCGGCACTTATTCGGTGACGACTTCTTCCTCGTCCTCAGGGATGCGCTCGACGGACACGACTTTTTCGTCGGCGTCGGTTTTGAAGATGCGAACGCCCTGCGTGTTGCGTCCGGCGATGCGGATGTCGTGCACCGGGCAACGGATCAGCTGACCGCCGTCGGTGACGAGCATGATCTGATCGTTTCCGCCGATCGGGAACGACGCGAGTAGGCGCCCATTGCGATCGTTGACAACCATCGCGACGATGCCTTTGCCGCCGCGTCCCGATGTGCGGAACTCGAAGGATGACGAGCGTTTGCCGAAGCCTCTGCTCGAGACCGTCAACACGAACTGCTCGGCCGATTGCATCTCGGTGAAGCGCTCGGGGCTGAGGGTTACGGCGTCGGCGTTCACTTCCTCCGCGTCGGCATCCGGCACGGTCTCGGCGTCTTCGGCCTCGTCGGAACGGCGCAGCGCGCTCGCTTGCTTCAGATACGCGGCCCGCTCTTCCGCCGTCGCGTCGAAGTGGTTGAGGATCGCCATTGAGATCACTTCGTCGCCGTCTGCGAGCCTGACGCCGCGGACGCCGGTCGAGTCGCGTCCCTTGAAGAGACGGATCTCGTCGCCGATGAGGAAGCGGATGCACTGGCCTTCCGCGCTCGTCAGCAAGACATCCTGGTCGGGCTTGGCGATTGCGACCTGTACGATGCGGTCGCCCTCGTCGAGCTTCATTGCGATCTTGCCGTTCCGATTGATGCTCTCGAAATCGGTGAGCGCGTTACGGCGCACGTTGCCCGAGAGGGTTGCGAAGATCAGCTCGAGATCGGCCCAGGTGGAGGAATCTTCCGGCAGCGGCAGGATCGAGGTGATGACTTCGCCTTCCGCAAGCGGCAGCAGGTTGACCAGTGCCTTGCCCGGTGACTGCGGAGAAGCCGGTGGCAAGCGCCAGACCTTCATGCGGTAGCACATGCCGCGCGATGAGAAGAACAGTACGGGCGTGTGCGTGGACGTTACGAAGAGCTGCGTGACGAAATCCTCCTCACGCGTCGACATGCCGGAACGTCCCTTGCCGCCGCGCTTCTGGGCGCGATAGGCAGCAAGCGGCACGCGCTTGATGTAGCCCTTATGGCTGACGGTGACGACGCAGTCTTCGCGCTGGATCAGATCTTCGTCCTCGACGTCGCCGTCGAAGTCCATGATCTCGGTTTTGCGCGGTGTCGCGAATTCGTCCCTGATCGATGTGAGCTCGCCCTTGACGATTTCGACGACGCGGGCGCGCGATGCGAGGATTTCCAGGTAGTCCCTGATCTCGGTCGCGATCTTGTTCAATTCATCGGCGATCTCGTCGCGGCCGAGAGCGGTGAGGCGTGCAAGGCGCAATTCGAGGATGGCCTTCGCCTGCTCTTCCGACAGGCGGTACGAGCCTTCGGACGAAACGGTATGACGCGGATCGGCGATGAGCAGGATCAGCGAAGTCATGTCCTTCGCGGGCCAATCGCGAGCCATCAACTGCTCTTTCGCCTCGGCGGGAGACGCCGAGTAACGGATGAGCCGGATGACTTCGTCGATGTTGGCGACGGCGATCGCCAAGCCGACGAGGACGTGGGCGCGATCGCGTGCCTTGTTTAGCAGGTGCTTCACGCGCCGCGTCACGACTTCCTGACGGAAGTGGGTGAATGCGGTGATGAAATCCTTGAGGTTCAGGCTTTCGGGACGGCCGCCGTTGATCGCCAGCATGTTGGCGCCGAACGTCGTCTGAAGGTCCGAGTACTTATAGAGGTTGTTCAAGACGACGTCGGCGACGGCATCGCGCTTCAGTTCGATGACGATGCGGATGCCTTCGCGGTTCGATTCATCCCAAAGGTCGGAGATGCCCTCGATCTTCTTGTCGCGCACCAGGTCGGCGATCTTCTCGATCAGCGTTCGTTTGTTAACCTGATAGGGAATTTCGGTGACGATGAGAGCTTCGCGATCCTTGCGAATATTCTCGGTCGTAACGCGGGCCCGCATGATGATCGAGCCGCGGCCCTTGTGATAGGCCGAGAGAATGCCACCGCGGCCGAGGATGATGCCGGCGGTCGGGAAGTCCGGCCCCTGAATGATCTGGGCAAGCTCGTCGATCGTGATCTCGGGATTTTCGAGTTCGGCGATGCAGGCATCGATGACTTCGCCCAAGTTATGCGGCGGGATGTTCGTCGCCATGCCGACGGCGATGCCGCCCGCGCCATTGACGAGCAGGTTTGGAAATTTCGCGGGGAGTACCGAGGGCTCTTTCAGCTGGCCGTCGTAGTTGTCCTTGAAATCGACCGTATCGTTATCGAGGTCGTCCAGGAGGTAAGTCGCGACTTTGGCGAGACGGGATTCGGTATAGCGTTCGGCTGCGGGCGGATCGCCGTCGATGGAGCCGAAGTTGCCCTGTCCATCGACGAGGGGAACGCGGACCGAGAAGTCCTGCGCGAGGCGGACGAGCGCGTCATAGATCGCAAGGTTGCCGTGCGGATGGTATTTGCCCATCACCTCGCCGACGATACGCGCCGACTTGACGTATTTCTTGTTCCAGTCGAGCCCAAGCTCGTTCATTGCGAAGAGGATGCGGCGGTGCACAGGCTTTAGGCCGTCGCGCACGTCGGGCAGCGCACGGCTGATGATGACGCTCATCGCGTAGTCGAGATACGAGCGTTTCATCTCGTCCGATATCAAGATCGGACGGATGTCGCTCGGCTCGCGGCCAGCCGGTTGGTCGTCGTCGCTTCTGTCGGTCAAAGTGAGATCTTTCTAGGATAAAATTGGGCGGGCGAGATGCGCCGGAAGCCGGTGCAAAAACAGTGATTGCACTATAGCAGAATTGAATTGCGAAAGCCACTCGCGCGGCGTCGTGCCACGCCCTCGATCCCCCGGAAAAACATTTGCAAAAACAAATAGTTATGAGGTTGCGCCCCGCCGAAATCCGAACATGTGGACGGCTGGCGGCCAAGGCCCTCGCGCCATCCACCCGGCGCTTCGCAAAACAGGTGACAGATTCGCTTTCGATGTGGGCCGTGCGGTGCCCTGAGCCGATGCCGCACGTCAGCCGATCAGGGCATGGTTGGATTGAGAAATCGCAGCGGAACGCTACCGGGGTTATTGCGTTCGAAATCTGAGAACAGTTTCAAAAATGTTTGTCCTGCGGCATGTGCCGTGGGCAGGGAGGTTATATGCGTCGTCTTCCTATTGCGTTGCTGGCATTGCCTTTTGCTTTCGCTCAGGCCGCATTTGCGGCTGACGAGGCTGGTCAGGAAGCATTCAACAATAATTGCCGGACCTGCCATTCGTGGAAGCAGGGCGACAATCGTCTCGGGCCGAGTTTGCATGGCATCGTCGGCCGGAAAGCTGGATCGCTGGAGGGCTTTGGATTTTCGGAGTCGCTCAAAAAATCGGGTGTGACCTGGGATGAAGGCTCGCTCGATAAATTCATTACCAGTCCGGACGGATTTATTCCGAATAACAATATGAAACCGTTCACCGGGATTGCTGACGCCGGTACGCGCAAGCAGATCATCGATTTCTTGAAATCCAACCCGAATTGATCGGGGCGCCTAGCAATATTCATCCTATCCGCTGAAGCCTGCGGGATACCTCTGGGCAAGCATCACCGCGAACGCTATTCAGGTAAACTCTGATTTGCGAAGGCTTCCATGATGCGCATCGGCTTCTATTCCGGTTCTTTCGATCCAGTGACGCTCGGGCACACGGATGTCATCCGACGTGCGACGGGGCTTCTGGATAGGCTCGTCATCGGCATCGGCATCAATCCGGGAAAAGCGCCAATGTTCGACGAAGCGGAACGCGTCGCGATGCTCGAGGAAGAAGTTCGGCCCATCGCAGACGCGACGAAAACGGAGATTTCGGTCGTGACGTTCTCAGGCCTCGCGATCGATGCGGCGCGGACGAACGCTGCGTCGATCATCGTCCGCGGCCTCCGCGATGGCACCGATTTCGACTACGAGATGCAGATGGCGGGAATGAACGGCGAAATGGCGCCGGACATTCAGACGGTCTACGTGGCGGCCTCGCCTTCGGTTCGTCATATAGCGGCGAACCTGGTGCGCGCGGTCGCGTTGATGGGCGGCGATCCATCGCCGTTCGTGTCAAAAGCCGTGCTGAAGCGTCTCAAGGCAAAAGCGCCAAAAACGCGCTAATGCGCGTTTCATGGCACCACGACCGAAAGCCGAGCTGCTGACGCTTCTGCGCAAGATTCCGCTTGGACGCGTGACGACGGCGGAGCGACTTGCGAGCGAGATCGGAATTCCAGCGCCGCTCGCCGTCACGATGCTGACCCAGCTGACGGAGGACGAGCGCGAGCTTGTTCCCTGGCATCGGGTGGTTGCGAAGGGCGGCGGCATCGGCCGCGGGCCGCATCGCGATCAGCAGTTCGCGCGGCTCGTGCGCGAGGGCGTGATGGTCTCGCCGGCTGGCATCGTGCAGGATTTGGGGCGGCATCTTCTGGCCTCGCTCGATGACGCATCATTAAAGAGCGCGGCGCGCGTTGATCCTCCGCCACCGGAAGGCAAGCCGGCGGGGCGATCGCGCGGCATGAAGCTTCGGCCGTAGGTCCCTGAGGCCCAGCCAAGCGGTCTCTTGCGGGGCAGCCGTCAAATCGCCATAAGGGCGGCAACACTGCCCGCCGCTACGCCCCGGCGGCTGTAATCGACAGACTTAAACGCCGGCGAAATCATAAATCCACGAGGAGCGCCATGGTCAGATTGCTTTCGGTTATTTTCGCGTCGTTGCTTGCAATGAGCGCGTTCGGAACTCTTTCGGCGCAGGCCGCCGGCGATAAGCTCGTCATCGAACTCAAGAATGGCAAGGTCGTCATTCAGCTCCGGCCGGATCTCGCTCCCAAGACCGTCGAACAGATCAAGACGCTCGCGAACCAGGGCTTCTACAACGGCATCAAGTGGCATCGCGTCATGGACGACTTCATGGCGCAGACCGGCGATCCGACAGGTACGGGTGCTGGCGGCTCTAAGCTTCCCGATCTTCCGGCCGAATTCTCGAATGAAGAATTCAAGCGCGGCACGGTTGCGATGGCGCGCACGTCCGATCCGAATTCAGCTAACAGCCAGTTCTTCATCTGCTTCAACAGCATCGGCTGCGCGAGCCTCAAGGGCAGCTACACGATCTTTGGTCAGGTCGTGGAGGGCATGGAGTTCGTCGATCTCATCAAACGTGGTGCGCCGGGTTCGGGAACCGTTAACAACCCCGACACGATGCTGAAAGTCTACGTGCAATAGCTTCCGATCCTTCCCATATCCCGTGGATCCGGGGTGAGCTTAAGATTTCAAGAAAGGATGGTCTCATGGCCGAATATAAAGACCCCGAAAACACGCTCATCATCGAGACGAGCAAGGGCAACGTCGTGATCGAGCTGCGCCCGGATCTGGCGCCACAGCACGTGGAGCGCATCAAGACGCTGGCCCGCGAAGGCTTCTACGACGGCATCGTCTTTCACCGCGTGATTCCTGGCTTTATGGCGCAGACCGGCTGTCCGCAGGGACGTGGCACGGGTAGCTCGAAGTTGCCGAACTTGCCGGCCGAGTTCAACGCCGAACCGCATGTGCGTGGCGTCTGCTCGATGGCGCGCTCGGCGAATCCCAATTCGGCGAACAGCCAATTTTTCATCTGCTTCGATGACGCGACGTTCCTGGACAAGCAATATACGGTCTGGGGCAAGGTGATCGAAGGCATGGAAAACGTCGACAAGATCAACAAGGGCGAGCCGCCGCAGAACCCGGACAAGATGGTCAAGGTTCGCGTCGCGGCGGATGCGGCCTGATGCGCGACATGGGCAACCACGGACAAGGCGCGCCAAGCGGCGCGCCTTTTCTCATTCTGGTGTGGGCCGGTCTTGCTGGTGCCGCGGGCGTCGGCCTTGCAGCAGCGGCTGCGCATAAGGTCGACAGTCCCGCGCTCGCCTCGTCGGCGACGCTGCTGACCCTTCATGCGGCGGCGGCGGTTGGAATTGTCTCCGTGGCGCTGCGTGCGGCCTGGAGAAGACTGTGGAGCACGACAGCGCTTCTCATGCTTTTTGCCGCGTCTCTCTTCACCGGCGAGATCGCGTATCACACGTTCTCGAGCGACGCCTCGTTTCAGATGCTGGCGCCCGTCGGCGGAAGCCTGATGATCGTCAGCTGGCTGCTCGTCGCGTGCCTCGCCATTGCGGAGGCGCTCGCCAAGCGCTGAGCTGCACATCTAAAGTCTTTTGATGCGTACCGATCTCTTCGATTTTGAATTGCCCGATAGCGCCATCGCGCTTCATCCGGCGGAGCCGCGCGACACCGCGCGGATGCTCGTCGTGCATCCCGTGAAGGGAAGCTGCGCGCTGGACGACGCCGATCTCGCGGACAAGACGGTGCGCGATCTGCCGGGTTTGCTCGCTCCGGGCGATGCCCTTGTCTTCAACGATACGAAGGTTATTCCGGCCGCGCTTTCGGGCGTGCGCATTCGCGGCGAGACGCGGGCGAAGGTCGATTTCAATCTGACGAAGCGGGTCAGCGAAAATTCGTGGCGGGCGTTTGCGCGTCCGGCGAAGCGTCTCGAACCGGGCGACCGCGTGCATTTCGGTCACGCGGACGACACCTGCCTGCTCGGTTCGCTCGATGCGACTGTTTCCGCGAAAGGCGAGGCGGGCGAGGTGACGCTGGCGTTCGACTTAGCTGGTGCTGCGCTCGACGATGCGATCAAGGCGGTCGGGCTGATGCCGCTGCCGCCGTACATCGCGTTGAAGCGCGATACCGACGTTCGCGATCGCGAAAACTATCAGACCATTTATGCGAGCCGGGAGGGTGCAGTTGCGGCGCCGACGGCGGGCTTGCACTTCACGCCCGAACTGCTCGCGGCGCTCGAAGCGCGCGGAATTTCGCGGCATTTCGTGACGCTGCACGTCGGGGCCGGCACGTTTCTTCCCGTCAAGGCGGATGATACGGATCAGCACGTGATGCACTCGGAGTGGGGTGAGGTTTCGGCAGAAACGGCGGCGGCGCTCAACGCGGTCCGCGCGCGCGGCGGCCGGATCGTTGCGGTTGGGACGACGTCGCTCCGTCTTCTCGAGAGCGCGGCGAAGGACGATGGAGCAATCGCGCCTTGGTCGGGTGAGACGGCGATTTTCATCACGCCCGGCTATCGCTTCAAGGCGATCGATATCCTGATGACGAACTTCCATCTGCCGCGTTCGACGCTCTTCATGCTTGTCTCGGCCTTCGCGGGCCTCGGCACGATGCGTGCGGCGTACGGACATGCGATCCGCTCCGGCTATCGTTTCTATTCGTACGGAGATGCTTCGCTTCTATTCCGGACGTCCGGCTGATATAGCTGAACCGGCTGTGTGAGGGACCGCGCGATCCGGTCAGAGCCGCCGTGTGCGTCGCATCATTCGATCAGCTGGGTTATTCCATGACAATCAAAAACGGAATTACACGGGCCTGTGCAGCAATAGCTTGGCTCGCGGCGGCGCCGCTCGTTCCTTTGACGATCGATGTCGCAAGTGCCGATGAGGCTTGTACGTCGGTCAACATTGCGCGCTGCGTGCAGAAGCTGCCCACGGGCATCGACATGGCCTACGTCGAAGTCGGGCCAGCCGATGGCAAGCCCGTCATTCTCATTCATGGCCTGACCGACAGTGCACGGTCGTGGATGCTATCGATGGATGCGCTCCACAAGCTCGATCCCAAGCTGCGCATCATCGCGGTCGATTTGCGCGGTCATGGCCAGAGCAGCATGCCGGATGCCAAGACGTGCGCTCCGGCACCGGAGGCCTGCTATCGCATCTCGGATCTCGCGGGCGATGTGATTGCCTTCATGGACGAGAAGAACATTCACAAGGCTGATTTCGCCGGGCATTCGATGGGGTCGTTCGTGGTGCAAGAGATCGCGCTTACGCATCCCGAAATGGTCGGCCACGCGATCTTGAATGCGACCGGGGCGAAGAGCGTCGGCAATGCGGCTCTGGGCGACTTCGTGTTGAACCAGACGATCGAAGGCGCTTGGAAGAAGGCTTTGGAGGCCAAGGGCAAGGCGTTTCCGGCCGACGTTTATGAGTTAACGCCGCTCGATGCCGATCCGAAGGCTGAGGAGTGGATCGCGGCCAACTGGACGATTGATCCCGCTGCGGAGGCTTCGTTTCTGGAGCCCTACACGCCCGAGACGGCGAGAACAAAGCTCGGGACGTGGATCGGCGCGACGAAAGGGCTTCTCGCGCAGGACAACAGCGCGCGACTACAGAGCATGTCCGTACCGACGCTGGTGATGTGGGCCACGCAGGACAGCATCTATCTGGCGAAGGATCAGGACGAGATCAAGGCCGCGCTCAAGGCCGCCGCCGCCAAGTCGGGCTTAACGTTCTACTGGAAGGAATATGGGAAGCTGCCGCTTCCGGCATCCGGCGCGCAGGAGACCGACATCGGCCACAACATCCAATGGTCGGCGGCGGAGACGGTGGCGAAGGATATCAACGCCTTCATCACGACGGGCGCTCCGACGATGGATCTGGTGCACAGCGATGCGGCGCCGAACTTCAGCAAGCTCATTGTCGAGCCGGGTAAGGGCGTCGTCGAGAAGATCGAGAAGTAGAAACCAATCACTGCTGCCGCCGGTGCGGATATCACCCGCCGGCGGCAGCCGCCGTATTGAATGAGATCGATGAACGTTACGACACCGGAACACGTGACTGAGACTTCCTCGCCGGCATTCGGCTATCGCCTGCTCAGCCAAGACGGCAAAGCGCGCCGCGGCGAGATCGTGACGCCACGAGGGATCATTCGCACGCCCGCCTTCATGCCGGTCGGAACGGTTGCGACCGTCAAGGCGCTTTATCCGGAGCAGGTGCGCGATGCGGGCGCGGACATTCTTCTCGGCAACACCTATCATTTGATGCTGCGTCCTGGAGCGGAGCGCGTCGCGAAGCTCGGCGGCTTGCACAAGTTCATGCGCTGGGAGAAACCGATTCTGACGGACTCCGGCGGCTTCCAGGTGATGAGCCTCGGCAAGATCCGCAAGATCACGGAAGAGGGCGTCGCGTTCCAGTCGCATATCGATGGCTCGCGGCACATGCTGTCGCCCGAGCGTTCGATCGAAATTCAATGTCTGCTCGGTTCCGATATTCAAATGCAGTTCGATGAATGCATCGAGCTTCCAGCAGAACGCAAGGAAGTCGAGCGGGCGATGGAATTGTCGCTGCGCTGGGCCGAGCGCTCGAAGCGCGCCTTTGAGATGCAACTTTCATCGGGCGGTGCGGGTCCGGGGCAAGCGCTGTTCGCGATCGTTCAGGGCGGCACGGACGTGGAGCTTCGACGGCGTTCGGCAGAAGCGCTCGTTGCGATGGATTTCCCCGGCTACGCGGTTGGCGGACTTGCGGTCGGCGAAGGGCATGAGGCGATGATCGCGACGCTCGGCGAGACGCTGCCACATCTCCCAGTCGAGAAGCCACGCTATCTGATGGGCGTCGGCACGCCGCTCGATCTCATTGAGAGCGTCGCGCGAGGCGTCGATATGTTCGACTGCGTGATGCCCACCCGGAACGGCCGTCACGGCTATGCCTTTACGTGGAACGGTCCGCTCAACATGCGCAACGCCAAGCATGCCGAGGATCCCACTCCGCTCGATCCGGAAAGCTCGTGTCCGGCGGCGCGTGATTATTCCCGCGCCTACATTCATCACCTGATCAAGTCAGGCGAATATCTCGGCGCGATGATCCTGTCGTGGGTCAACACCGTCTTCTATCAAGAACTCATGGCGGCGATGCGAGCGGCCATCGAGGACGGCCGCTTTGACGATTGGGCGGCGGAGACGAAGGCGCGCATCAGTTCTGCTCCACAGGCTCAAGCGCCATAAGGCTTTCCTTATGCGCGATGCGTTCGCGATGGATCAGGTAGAGGCCTGAGACGACGATGATAAGCGCGCCCGCGAGGCTCCAGTGATCCGGCTGATCGCCGAAGACGACGTAGCTCAGCGTGATCATGCTGATCAGCTCGAAGTAGAGGAACGGCGTCACGGCTGACACCGGCGCGAAGCGGTACGCCTGGATGATCAGATAGTGGCCGCCGCCGCCGAGCGCGCCGAGCGCCAGCAGCAACACCCACGTCCAAATGCTTCCGGGCCATACCCACTCGCTGATCGCGAAGGGGGCAGACGCAATGCCGCCGACGACTGTGCCGTAGAGCAGCGTCACGAGCGAGGAGTCAAAGGTCGTCAGCCGGCGCGTGACGATGATCAGCAAAGAATAGGCGAGCATGGAAAGAAACGCGGCGATGAATGCCGGGTGCACGGCTGTCATGCCCGGCCGGACGACGATCAAGACCCCGAGAAACCCCACGAAAATGGCTGCAGCCCGGTGCCAGCCGATGTGCTCGCCAAGGAGTGGTACGGCAAGGGCCGCCACGACGAGGGGCGTCAGGAAGGTGATCGAAACCGTCTGATCGAGCCGGAGATATTTCACGGCGATGAAGTTGAAGATGGTGGTCGCCAGCATCAGCGAAGAGCGCGTGAGCTGAAGAGTGAGATTATTGGTTTTCAGAAGCTTCGGCATCGCGGCGGGGCCAACCACGGCTGCCATCAAAAGGATCTGGCCGAGGAAGCGAACCCATACGATCTCCGACACCGAAATGCCCGTCCTCATGACGAGGTATTTGGCGGTTGTGTCCAGAGTGGCGAATAGCGTTACCGCTATGCACATCAGGAAAATGGCCTTGAGCCGATCGGGCATGTTCGTGGGACTTCAGAAGCGGTGCGCAAGCAGGCGGCCGGCTCGGAAGAGAGCGGCGCAGGACGCGGGATTTATAGTTTGGCGATACGCGGGTGGAGGCGAGGTGAGGGAGCTACCGTTTGAGCAGCTCGTCACGTTCTTTCACAAGGGCGTCGAGCTGGGCTTGCTGATTGGCGATGCGATCGGAGTTCAGTTCCTCGTCCGCCGCACCTGAATAACCAGCTGCCTGTTCGATGAGCTCGCGGAGGTTGTCGCGGAGGATGGCGATGCGCTGCTCGAGTTCGGCGAGGGCTTCTTGGTTAGCCATGGCAATTCCTGTCTGCTGACGGTTCCGAGCGCCAATAGGCGGGACCCGCATCTTGAGGGATATAACGCGCAAGGCGGGCCCGAGCCACCCATGTTTGTGCAGGGCTGCGACCATCCGCCAGAAGAGCTGGTGGAATGAGGGTTGCGGGTTGCGAGTCCCGTTTCTATAAGCTCGCTTCGGCGCGCGACGCGCCGCATCTCTCAAGTGGGTGCGGCAAGGCATGGGCCGAGATAGCGCCGGACGGAATATATTCGTCCAAGTTATTGATTTTGGTGCGTTAAAGGGCCCGTAGCTCAGCGGTAGAGCATCTGACTTTTAATCAGAGGGTCGTTGGTTCGATCCCAACCGGGCTCACCACCAATATCAAATGCGTTAGGGATGATTGCTGGTTCCGATCGCGCTCAGGTCACAGGCCTAACGAGCGCATTCGCAGGCCATAACGGACCGGCCTTGCCTTGGCTGTGCAATCCGGCGCTTGCCGTAATCCCCGAACCGCAACTCATCACGCATGACCGGCTGAACGCGCGCTGCGTTCTGGGCGACGACGCTAGCTTGCGCGTGGAGATCGCTCGGACGGGAGCTTCCCTGTTTCAACGGTTCTCATAATGTTGCAGAATTGCAGAAGCCATCGTTTGCCTCCCACCATCGCTCACGTGCAACGCCTCTCCATTTTTCGTCTGCTGGATGAACGCGCGAGGATCTTCGAGCATGCTGCAATCGATAACCCGCTCGGCCGTGATATTTGGGATCGTTGGATTCCTCGGCGGATTTCTCGGTCCGATGATCCTTACCCCTGAGGCTAATCAGGGACCGATGCTCGGCATATTCATTACGGGTCCGGTCGGCGTCGTCGTCGGTGCCATCGTCGGTTTCGTGCGAGCGCTGGCGCAGGGCTTGTGACGGCGAGAGCCTCGCGAATGACTGTCGGCTAGGCTTTCGTCATCTGGCTAACCGCTTTCGCAGTTCCGGTACAGCTGCCACCATTTGGGCTCGTTGCTATCCAGCGCTCGCTGATGGAAGTAGTCGCACTTGCCGTGCGGGATGATCGCGTGGTCTTTGTAGGTGACGAGACCGCCAGACGCGGCTGAGGCTTCCGCTTGATCATCCGCGGACGGAGCTGTGGCCGCCTGCGGGTCGGTTTTATCTTCTTCGGCAACGGCTGCGAATGCGAGCAAACTACAAACGCTCGCGCCGATGCAGAAGGCTTTCCAGACATTCATTGCCATGGCTGAACCTCTCGGATGAGGGGGTACGGATGATTGCGAGAAGTCGGCCGCCGGCTCAATAGGCTGTTCGATCTAAGTCGCTTCCATCGCCATGCGGCGAGAGAGGCGTTCACATCGGCTTGGGTTTGCCGTCGTCGCCGTTCGGACGGACGAGCAGCTCTTCAGATTTCGCATTCGGCTTGAGCATCGCTAGCGCCTCTTGGACCGTGGTCATAAATTGCGCGGGGAAAATGATCGTCGAATTCCTCTCCGTCGCGATTTCGGCCATCGTCTGCAATGTTCGCAATTGCAGCGCTACCGGGTGCTGCGTGATGATGTCGGCGGCTTCACCCAGCTTGACGGCGGCCTGGAATTCGCCCTCCGCGGCGACGATCTTGGCGCGGCGCTCGCGTTCGGCCTCCGCCTCCTTTGCCATCGCGCGCTGCATGTTTTCGGGAAGGACGATGTCCTTGATTTCGACGGCAGTGACTTGCGTGCCCCAGGGCTCGGTGTGGGTGTCGATGACGTTCTTGATCTGCACGTTGACGTCGGCCGTCTGCGCGAGAAGCTGGTCGAGAGAGAAGCGACCGACGACGTTGCGAACGGTTGTCTGACTGATCTGATTGATTGCATCGTAGACGTTCTCGATCACGATGACCGCCTTCTCGGGATCTGAGATATGGTAGTAGGCGACCGCCGCGATATCGATCGAGACGTTGTCCTTGGTGATGATCTTCTGTGAGGGGATCTGCATCGTAACCGTGCGCAGCGAAACGCGGACCATCGTTTGAAACGGGCTCAAAAGGAAAATAAGGCCCGGTCCTCGCACGCCGCTGAATTTGCCGAGAGAGAAAATAACACCTCGCTCGTATTGGCGGAGAATCCGCAGGCATGCGAAAATATACATCAGCAGGATGAGCGCAACGATTGGCCCGAACATGTTCGCAGCTCCTTCGGCGGCATGCACCCCATGCTATAGGTAAACTCACTTGCAACTCTAAGCGATGAATTTATTTCCGTGCTGACGACTTGAAGTATTCTGCTCGGCTCCGACTTAAGTTGAAGTCTGGAGGTGACGCCATGTCTCGATGGATAGCAGTAGCGGCCGCAATGGCCACGCTAGCAGCAACGGCTCCGGCCAATGCCGGGGGCGGTGGGGAGGCCGCAGAGTTGGAGGCGGCCCGCTCGAATGCGCGCGCCGGAGGGCCGGTTAGCGAGCGCGACGCCGAGCTGCTTCAGCGGTATGGCTGCGAGAGCGGCACGAGAAGCCCAGCGTGCAGGTCCGGAAATCATTACCGGCCGTACTATGGACGACACCGCCGGCACTGAGGGCGGCCGCACGGTTTCGCCGAGCCGGTGAGACGAGGAGTTGCTGCGCGAGAATTGGAGATAGGGATCTTTCTGAGCACATGGCGGAAGCGGCCAAGCCAGAAATGCGTCAAGAATAAAGCCGCAATGGAATATGAATATCAGATGAATGGAATTGGCATTCGGCGGCGATTTTCGCGGCGGCGTATAGCCCTCTGAAATGGCTCTTTAATCGCTCCCATATACGAGTTCAAGCACGATGCAAGACGATGGCTCGAAACCAAATCGGGTTCTCGGGTGTTTAATCGGCTAAGAGCTCGCGGGGAGCGCCCCGTCAAGTTGGAGGAACACAATGAGGAAATACATCGGTATCGCTGTTGCGCTGGCATCCGCTCTGCCGCTCGCAACGATTTCCACGACTGCAGATGCGGGCCCGCGTCATGGCTACGGCGGGCGGCATTACGCTCACGGTGGTTACGACCGCGGCCGCTACGGACATCACCGTGGACGCGGGTATTGGCACAACGGGCGTTGGATCGCTCTTGGCATCGGCGCCGCGATCGTTGGTGCCGCCGCTGCAGACTCTTATGGCGGCTGCTATTGGCGCCATGGCTACCGCTACTGCGACTAACGTCGTCGCATAAGCCTGAACGGATTGCCCGGTCTCGCAAGAGGCCGGGCTTTTTTTTGCGCGCTTGATTTTGCTGGAACAGACGCGCGCGGCGTTTGTGGGGTTTTACACAGCGCCCTGTGGACGACTTGATATGTGTGGGAATCCTGCAGGCTCGCGGTTGGCGCGGGGCGATCTTCTATGCTGCTTAGGGCGCAGTGAGTAGGAGGTTGAGTGATGTTAGGTACGACGGCTTCGAAGATCGTTGCATCCGTGGTTCTTATCGCGTCCGCGACGAGCACGGCGAGCTTGCCGACAAAGCCGGATTATTCTTCAAGGCAAGATACTCCCGTGGCGCTCGATAGTGCGTCACTGCTCGTTGCAACGCTTCAGAACGGCGAAATTCAAACTCAGTGGATGCCTCGCGATGTCTGCGAGCATGTCGTTTCCGCCGTGCTTTCGGGGGATGCTGTCGCTGGAGTGAGGGCGGACGGCGTAAAGGTCTTTATCGCTCGCGCCAATTGCAGCACGCGGCGCGTTCCCGTCCTTGAAAACAAGACGGCACTCAACGTTCCACCAAAGGCGAATTGAAGTCCGCCCTGGCTCATCGCGCTTATCGGAGAGATATCAAGTTGGCCGCCTGTGGCTTTCCGCAATACTTCGACCAGAGGCGGCCCGATGCAATCATACGCTAACATACTTAGGTAGATGCAATACCAGTTAGCTACCGCGACCAGACTGCTTTTTGCATCATCCGTTCGGCCGATTGGCCATTATGCCGGTTCGCGCTGATTAGCGTTCAGAGCATTTGACCGCGGTACCTCCGGGTCAGGCGGCGTTTTGCTTAAAGTCCGGCACAGTCCGCAGAATTTCACGGATCGTTTCTGGTGGCTGCGGCCGGTGGAACAGAAAGCCTTGAGCTAGCGTGCAGCCGTAGTCCTTGACGATCTCGAACTGCTCGGCAGTTTCGACGCCTTCGGCGGTCGTCCGCATGCCGAGCGTGCGGGCAAGTTCGACAATCGTCGACAGAATGGCGCGCGCTTCCATCGAAATCCCGAGGTCGCGGACGAACGAGCGGTCGATCTTGATTTTCTGAAAGGGGACCTTCGTCAGGGAGCTGAGCGAGGAGTAGCCGGTTCCGAAGTCGTCCATCGCGATCTCGACGCCGAGATCGCAGACTTGGCGGAGGATATGGGTCGCCAACTGGACGTCCTTCATGATCGTGGATTCGGTGACTTCGATAATGAGGCGGTGACTCGGCAAGCCGGATTCGGCGAGCGCCATTTTAACGGTGTCGACGAAGCTTTCCGCCTCCAGTTCGATGGCGCTTACGTTGACCGATATGCTCGTCTCCTCGGGCCAGGACATCGCTTCTTTGCAGGCCTGACGGAGCACCTTGGCTCCGAGATCGGCGATCATGCCGATTTCTTCTGCAATCGGGATGAAGTCCGCGGGGGAGGCAAGGCCGAGACGCGGATGCTTCCAGCGTAGCAGTGCCTCGGCGCCGACCGCTGTCATCGTCTGTACGCAAACGATCGGTTGATAGTGGAGTTCGAACTCGTTGTTGTTGATGGCATCGCGCACCTCGGTTTCGAGGAGATTGCGTGCCTTGACCTTGGCGTCGAGTTCCCGCTCGAAGAGCCGGTAGGTGCCTCGTTGATCCTCTTTGGCGGCATAGAGCGCGAGATCGGCGAGGCGGAAGAGTTCAATTGGATCGCAGCTATGATCCGGCGCCATGGCGATGCCGACGCTGCCGCCGCACGTCACGTCCTTGGTGCCGATGCGCACGGGTTCGCTCAGGATGCCGATCAGGCGCTGGGCAAGCGCTGTCGCGCTCGATGGATGATCGAGATCGACGATCAGCACGGCGAACTCGTCGCCGCCGAGCCGCGCCACGGTATCGGTTTCGCGTAACGCTTTCTTCAACCGATCCGCCATGACCTGCAACAGCTCGTCGCCAGCGGCGTGGCCAAGGGTGTCGTTCACGACCTTGAAATTGTCGAGGTCGACGAGAAGGAGCGCCATGCGGTCGCCGCGTTTTGCGCGCGCCATTGCGAGCTGCATACGCTCGGCGAGGAGGTGACGATTGGGAAGCGATGTCAGCGCGTCGTGGCGTGCCATGTAGGCCGCCTTGCGATCGGCTTTTCGCCGCTCCGTCACGTCGATCGCTGCGATCAGCAGAGCATCGCGGCCTTCATGGACGAGGGGGCGGACGTAGACCTCGACCTCCATCGAACGCCCGTCACGGCGATAATGCTTGAAAAGCTGCGGATCATCGGTTTGGCCGTGCTGCTGGCCGTTGCCTTCGAATGGCAGGATAAGTTCACCGCTTTGAATTTCGCGCAGTGACAGGCGCGAGAAATCGCGCCGCGTATAGCCGTAATGAGAGACGGCAGCATTGTTGACGGCGAGGATTGCCATCCGTTCACGGCTGACGACGAACATCGGCAGTGGATTGTTCTCGAATAGAAGCCGGATCGAGGCTTCGCGCTGCTTCATTTCGGTGATGTCGATGCGCAAGCTGATTAGACCGCCTTCGCTGGTGCGGCATTCTTCGATCAGATAGCAGCGGCCATCATCGAGAAGCTGCTCGTGCGGTGCTGCGGGCGTGCGAAGATTTTTAAGGCGTTCGGCCAACCAGGCTTCTTCCCGGCCGAAGGCTTCGGGGTACATCTGGCGTTCGAGGCCGATGCGCACCGCCTCTTCAAGGCTGCCGCCGACGACGATCGTATCGATGGCCCGGTGGTAGATCTGCGCGTATTTTTTGTTCCAGGCGACGTATCGGTTGTCGGCGTCGAGGATCACGATGCCTTCGGGCAGGATCTCGATCGCTTCTTTCAGCCGGTTGTGAGCTTTCTCAAGTTCTTCTTTCTGGCTCGAGATGGCTTGTTCCTGAGCCTGAAGATGATTGTTCATCTCATCGCGGAGCGCAATTTCGGCCGAGAGGCGCTCCTGCAGGCGGGCTTGGGAATCGATCGTTTCGGCGAGCGGCATGACCGTGAGGAAGGCGGTCAGGATCAAGAGCTGCGTCAGCTGGATGTCGGTCAGAACGGCCAGTGTGGTGATGTGGTGGTCGCCTTCCAACCCGCCCGCGGTGCATGCGAGGACGGCGGCGGACATCAGCAATGTGGCGGCCGACGTCGCGTTAGGGCCGAGGCGGCATGCGATGAGCACGAGTACCGGCATGATGAGGAATGCGAGGAAGGGCTGCGGTAGCCCTACAACCAGAACCATCGTCGCCGAGAGCGCTGTGAAAAGCGCGTAAACTTCCCAGTTCGAGGCCGTAGAAGATGGCGTCAGGCGCTTCTGACGTAGGCGTACGATCGCCGGTGTGACGGTCAGTAAGCCGAGTAAATCCGAGAACAACCAAGCCGTGAACACCCGAAGTGAGAAGGGTTCATACGTCATCGCGGCAACAACGGTCGCAATTGCCGCCGCAATGGCCGACGCTCCGATGGCTGCGATTGAGAAAGATTTGAGGAAATGGACGCTGCGGAATTCGAACGGCTCGGTTTCCCTCAGCTTGATAATGCGGAAGGCGACGTAAATCTCGATGGTATTCGCGAGAGCGAAACCGATATTCGGCCCTAATGTCCGGTGGGCAAAGAAATTCGCGATGATGTTGGCGAATAGCGTCAGCGCGATGATCTGGTGCCTGCGCCACGGACGACGGGCAAGGATGACGGCGGCGAGCGCTATACCGTTGGCGGGCCAAACCGTTGCTATGCCGTCGGTGTTTTGCGTGAATGCTGCGGAAAGATAGGCAACGACGCCGAAAATGCCCGCGACAGCTGTCGCGCGCGCTAGGCCATCGCTATCGGCCGCATAAAGCCTTCTCATCTCGGTGAATGAGCGATGGCGCTTCCCCCTCGTCAGCATATCCCGAAGCTCTCAATCCCCTTCGAACCGGCAGGCCGGACCGATATTCCCATTCCAAAATTGGCGAAACGCGTGAGCCTAATTAATGAGCAGAAATGCCAATTAATTCAGCAGTCTCCGTGGCTTCCGCCGACTTAGAAACAAGCTGAGGCTATTTCATTAATTTTGGGTCAAGGTAGATATTGCGGGGAGTCAATTAGAGGGCGATCGCGGGCTCAATTCGCGAATTCTCAATTCGTGCGGAGAAATTCCGGCGCGCGCTGACGAAACGTTGGAATTTTTTAAGCGCGCGTTGCCAGTTGGTGAACGGGCCGCGACCGGGCGAAAAGGATCGTTTGCATCGGATGCCCGATGAATGCCAGCGGCCCGCTCGCTCGACCGCCGGTTGGGCTATGCACTGTCCAGACTGAGGGCCCCGCCTTGAAGAAGGGCTTGGCTCTGGGAGCCGTTCGTCGCAGCAACGCGCGAGATCGCTGCAAACACTGGAGTCTGGCGCGATGCCATGAGTGAGCGACAGTTCGCAGTTGCAAAAAGCTGAGGGCTGGACCCTCGACGTGGAACAAATTCCGTAACATAGGCCGTTAGTTATTTGATGCCGCCGTTCTCGTGCGGTGCAGCGAAGCTCGACAAGGAGATGTTTTGATGGATGCACAGGCGGAGGCTTCCGATCTCGCTAGAAGAATGCCCGATCGGTTGACCGCCAGTCAGATCAATCTCGTGCATTTCGCGCTGGCGATGGGCGGCTTCGCCATCGGCACGACTGAGTTCGCGGCGATGAGCCTGTTGCCTTACTACGCGGCGACTTTCGGAATCTCAGAGCCCGAGGGCGGTTATGCGATTAGCGCCTATGCGCTCGGTGTCGTCACCGGGGCGCCCGTCATCGCAGTCCTTGCCGCGAAGTGGTCGCGCCGAACGTTGCTTCTGACGTTGATGATGATCTTTGCGATTTTCAACGTGATGACCGCGCTTTCGCCGACGTATAGCTCGATGGTCGTGTTTCGGTTTTTGAGCGGGTTTCCGCACGGCGCTTACTTCGGCGTTGCCATGCTGGTCGCCGCTTCGCTCGTTCCTTCAAACGCTCGGACGCAGGCCGTGGGTCGCGTTCTCATGGGCCTCACCATTGCGACCGTGATCGGGGTTCCTGTGGCGACGTGGATCGGGCAGGCGCTCGGCTGGCGCTCAGGGTTTGGTATCGTCGGAGCCCTCGCCGCTCTGACGGTCGCACTCATCTGGCAATTCGTGCCCTACGACCGGCCTGACAGGACCGGCAGCATGATGCGTGAGCTTGGCGCGCTCAAGCGGCCGCTGGTGTGGCTGACGCTCGCCATCGGCGCCATTGGGTACGGCGGCCTCTTTGCGGTCTACACCTATCTCGCAACGACGCTGACGGACGTGACGCAGGTTCCGTCCTACGTCGTGCCGATCGTGCTCGCCTTCTTCGGCATCGGCATGACGCTCGGGACATATGTCACCGGCCGGCTCGCCGACCATGCGTTGATGCCGACCGTTGGTGCGCTGTTGCTCTGGATCCTGTTCTGGCTCGCGGTCTATCCATTTTCGGTTGGCAATATTTACGCGATCACGCTTGTCGTATTCATGATCGGCACCGGGGGTGGACTCGGAACGGCGCTGCAGACGCGGTTGATGGATGTTGCCGGAGAGGCGCAGACGCTGGCCGCCTCTCTCAATCACAGCGCGTTCAACATGGCGAACGCGCTCGGTCCCTGGCTTGGCGGGCTGGCAATTGCGGGCGGCTTTGGCTGGGCCTCGACCGGGTGGGTCGGCGTGGGGCTCGCCATCGGCGGCTTGGCGTTCTGGGGAATTTCGATTTTGGCGGACCCCAAGAGCCTGACCTCGACGCCGCATCACGAGCACTGAGCGCAATCGGGCTCCGCCGTCAGTGGCCGGCGGCGGCCTCGGCGGGAATTTCCTGCGGTTTGCTCATCAGCAGCGTGAAGAGGGCGGCGGTGGCGAATAGGGCCGTCAGCACGATGAAGAGATCGGCGAACGAAAGAACGTTCGCCTGCATGCGCACCATCATCGCGAGTTTCTTCAACGCGGCCATGTCGCCGTCGGCCTGCATCGCGTTCGAGAAGGTCTGCTGCATGCTCGAAAGCTGATCTTCGGCTGCGGGGTGTCCCCACGCAACCTGCTCGTGCAGGCGCGCGAGATGAAGGTCGAGGCGCTTGTTCAGAAGTGTATTGATGATCGCCAAGCCGACGGCGCCGCCGAGGTTACGCGTCAAGTTGAACAGTCCGGAGGCGTTCTTCAGCTGCTCGGGCGGCAACGTGCCGAGCGACAGGTTGTTGATCGGCACCATGCACAGCATGAGCGAAGAACCACGCAGGATCTGCGGGAGCAGAAGCTCCCAGAAATCCCAGTCGGAGGTGATGCCACTTGCGAGGTATGTTCCCGACGCGAAGCCAAGAAAGCCGATCAGCATCATCACGCGCGGATCGAGAATGCTCGACAGGCGGCCGCTGATCGGGGCGGTTAGAAACATCGCGACGCCGGTGACGAACATCGTCTCGCCGATCATCAAGGAACTGTAGCCGCGGATCTGGGCGAGGTACACGGGGTAGACGTATGTCAGGCCGTAGAGGCCGATGCCCATCGTGAAGCTGAAGGCCGAGCCGAACGCGAAGTTCCGGTTCTTGAAGGCTCTGAGTTCGACGATCGGATCGCGCGCGGTCGCGGCGCGCCAGAAGAAGATGATGGCGCCGACGACCGTTAGAACGCCGAACATTGCGATGGTCTGATCGTCGAACCAATCGTAGCGCGGGCCTTCCTCCAGCACGTATTCGAGCGATCCCAGAAACATCGCCATCGCGATGAGGCCAACGTAGTCGAACCGGTCGAAGAGGGCAAAGTTCGGCTTGTCGAAGTCGACGAGGAAGTAGACGGCGATTGCGACGAGGATGCCCGGCCCGACGTTGACGAGGAACAGCCAGTGCCATGAGAAGGCGTCGGTGAGATAGCCGCCGACCGTCGGTCCGATCGTCGGCGCGAGTGTTGCGACGAGGCCGATGATGGGCGAAACGATATTGCGCTTTGAGGCGGGGAACAGAGTGAACGCAACAGCGAAGACGCTCGGGATCATGCCGCCGCCGATGAAGCCCTGGATCGCGCGGTAGAGGATCATCTGGTCGATCGTCGTGGCGGTGGCGCAGAGTGCGCTCGCGGCGGTGAAGCCGACGGCGGCCGAAAAGAAGAGGATGCGTGTCGAGAGAGCGCGCGCGAGGAAGCCCGATAGCGGGATCATCACGACTTCGGCAATGAGGTAGGCCGTCTGGACCCACGGGATTTCATCAGAGCTCGCCGAGAGGCCCGCCTGGATTTCCGACAGCGAGGCGGAGACGATCTGAATGTCGAGGATCGCCATGAACATGCCGAAGACCATGGCGAGGAAGCCCGCGAGCTGGCGCGGCGTAACGCCGATCCATTCGAGCTTCTGAGCTTCGTCACGTGTCTGGGTGATATCGGTCATGGCTTTGGAGCCGCCTTTCTCCGGCGGCTATCGCAGAGCGGCTTGATCGGGACGCACGTCTTTCGGCGTCGTGCGCGTATCGAATTTCGGCGTCGTGCGCGTATCGACGCTGACGACGACGGAGAGGCCGGGGCGCAATCTTTCGAGCGTTGCGGATGCGGGAATGGCGATGCGAACCGGCACGCGCTGGACGATTTTCGTGAAGTTGCCCGTGGCGTTTTCAGGGGGTAACAGCGAGAACTGCGAGCCGGATGCGGGCGAAACGCCTTCGACCGTGCCCTTCAACACTTCGCCATTCAAGGCATCGACGCGGACGGTCGCCGTCTGGCCCGGGACAATTTCGGGAAGTTGCGTCTCCTTGAAGTTCGCATCGACGAAAACTTTATCGAGCGGCACAACCGCTGCGAGGCGCTTGCCGGGCGTCACGTAGTCACCGACCTGCACGCCGCGATTGCCGATGACGCCATCGAAGGGTGCGCGGATGACGGTGAAGGAAAGATCACGTGCGGCCTGGTCAACTGCAACCTGCAATTCTTTCGCAACCTTCTCCGCCTGATCGCGCTGGGCGTGGAGGAGGGCAACGTTGGCGTCGGCGGATTGTATTGCGGCTTCGTTCGATTTTACCTGGGCCAAAGCGGAATCGCGCGCTGCGATGGCGGCGTCGAGAGAAGCCTTCGTTGCGTAATCCTTTGCAGTCAGCGCGTCCGTGCGTTTGAAATCGGCTTCGGTTTTGATGACATTCGCCTTGGCGGAGTCGAGTTGAGCGCGGGCTTGGGCGCTCGAGGCTTCCGCCGCCCGGATCTGCGCGTCGAATGTTTTAATCGCGGCGAGCTGGGTTGCGAGCTTCGACTGAGCCTGTTCGAGCGCCAAGCGATAGTCGCCATCATCCAATTTGACGAGCACGTCGCCTGCCTTCACCGGCTGATTGTCGACGATCGGGACTTCCGCAACGAAGGCGGGAATTTTCGGTGAGATGATCGACATGTACGCGCCGACGTAGGCGTCGTCGGTCGAGACGAGGAAGCGGCCGACGGTGATGTACTCGTAGGCGAAGTAGCTGAGACCCATGAGAGCCAGCGCGCCGATGCCCATGAATACGGGTTTGCGGCGTGAGCCCGATTTCGATGCGGTGGCTTCTGCCGGTGCTTCGGCTTTCGACTGACGCGCGCTGGGCGCTTCGGACGTCGGAGCGGCTTCGGATTTCGCCGGCTGGATCTGGTTTGCATCCGCGACAACGCGCGGGCGAACGTCGGAGGACGTCGCTCTTTCTTCGTTCTCACGCGCTTTGGCGCGAAGGCTGCTGAGGTTCCCACCCATGACACTCAAATCCCGTTAGACCGCGGCATTAAACCGGCTGGTTCACATTGCTCTTGACATACAACGCGGATGGGTGAATATCAAGATGAAACTGAACCGTTTGGTTCGAATTAATCTCTAGCTGCTGAACTACAAGTTCAGAATGTGTAAGGATTACTGCTATGGAAGCTGCTCATTTGGCCTCAGCGTTCGCGAAAGAGGAGCGGCGCGGCGGCCGACCCGCGGCCGGTACCGATCCGCAAAAGCGCCGACAGATTTTAGAGGGGGCAGGCAGGGTTTTTTCGACGACCGGGTTTGACGCCTCGAGCATGAGCGATGTGGCCCGCGAGGCGCGCGTTTCAAAGGCGACGCTCTACGTCTATTTCCAAGATAAAGAGCATCTCTTCACGGCGATCTGCGCCGAACGGCGCGATCGCAACATCTCCGAGATCATCTCGCTGCTCGATACCGAGAAGCCGTTCAAAACAGGTCTGACTGCATTCGGCGTCGAGCTGTTGACGATCATGTCCCAGCCATTCGTCATCGCCGCACATCGGATCGTCATCGGCGTCGCCGAGCGGATGCCCGAAGTCGGAACAGAGTTTTTCGAATGCGGGGCGAAGCGGGTTGCGAGCGCGGTCGCAAAATATCTCGATCATCACATTGCGGCGGGCGGGCTGAAGATCCCCGACACCTATTTCGCCGCCATGCAGTTTTTGGAGCTGATACAAGCCTCCATCATCCGCCCACGGCTTTTTGGTGCGATCACCGAGCCGGCATCGCGTGAGGAAATCGAGAACAACGTTGCGTCCGCGCTTGCGATGTTCTTGGCAGCCTACGGAACGCCCGAACTGCGCTAAATTTTCACTTCCCGAGAGGTGCTAGCAAGCGACGCTTTCTGGCACTCTCTCGGCGAAGTCGAGATCGCGCCGTTCGTTCGAGACGCCCGCGATGGTTCTCCAATCGGGGAGATTGGCGAGCGTCGGGTCGATGTAGGTGTGGTGCCAGAGCTGCGTCGCGAGCACCGCCACGAGACCGAGTTCAGCGGAGCTGCGCTGATATCCCCAAGGCGACAGATCCTTATATTTTCCGCGCCATTCGCGCACGGCGCTGGGATCGAAATATCCGCTCTTCTTCAGCGAGGCATCGCTCAACAGTTCGTCGACGTAGGGCAGGCGCTGTTGCAGGAAGAAGCCATCGAGTGGTGCGCGGAACATACCCTTCGGGCGCCATGCGATTGATTCCGGCAGCCATTTCTCGGCGACGCGGCGGAGCAGATACTTTTCGGTGAGGCCTTTGAGCTTCCACTTCGGATCGATACCGGCGATGAAGTCGAAGACGTTGTTGTCGAGGAACGGATAGCGCATTTCGACCGACTGGCTCATGGCGATGCGATCGCCCTTGAGGCTCAGCAGCTGTCCCGGCAGATGGATTTTTCCTGCCCAATAGACGGCGCGGTTGATCGGATGCCAGGTTTTCGCGCGCGAAACGTCCGGCTCGATGGCGGCATAGGGATCGTGGGCGCTCAAGGCGCCAAGCATGCTTGGGCTATAGAAGCGGAATCGCGACGGGCTCAAAAGATCATAGAACCTTTGGAACGGATGCATGCCGCCTGCGGACTTCGCGCAGCGTTCGAGATAGGCGATTGCATCGTCGCTGCAGCCGAGCCACCGGTAGAACGACTTCTGCACGATTGGCGGCAATAGCCCGGCAGTCGCCTTGCCCGACCATTCATTGATGCGATCGAACTTGTACCAGGGGTAACCGGCGAGCCATTCGTCCGAGCCTTCGCCCGTCAGCGCGACCTTGAAGCCTTTTTCGTGCACTTTTCCCGCCAGCATCATCAGTGCAGTGCAGGAGGTATCGGTTACGGGTGCTTCCGTGGCGACGAGCAGCTTCTGGTAATTCGCGACGATGTCTTCCGACCCGCACGGCACGATGTAGGGGTCGGCGGAAAGGTGCTTTGAAATGATCGCGGCCTGCTCGGTTTCGTCGAGCTTCGGGTCGCGGATCTTCACGGTGAATGTCGCGGGTGCGGCACCGAGAATGTCCTTCGCCATCGCAACGACGGTGCTCGAGTCGACGCCGCCTGAGAGATACGAGGCAACAGGAACGTCGGCGCGCAGCCGGCGCTTCACAGCGTCGTATAGAACGCGTTCGAAATCGTTGACGAGCTGCTTCTCGTTCTGTCCGCGCGCTTCTTTGCCCGCGGCCGGGAAATCCATTTCCCAATAGGTGCGCTCGTCGATCGTCGCGTCTTCGCCGATGCGTCCGCGCGAGATCGTCAAGAACCGTCCCGGCGGCAGAATGTTGATGCCTTCGAAGCAGCTGAACGGCCCGGGCACGGCCAAGAAATTGAATACCGCATCGATGCCGCGCCGGTCGGGCTTTGCTTCGACCATCCCGGTCGCGAGGATCGTCTTGATCTCCGAGCCGAAGATCAGCCAGTCGGTCCCGAAACGCGTCGTGCGCGTCCAGAAGAGGGGGCAGATGCCGAAGCGGTCGCGCGCGAGGATAAACTTCTGCTTGCGCTCGTCGAAGAGGGCAACGGCGAACTGGCCGTTGAGCTTCTCAAACATGTCTTCTGCATACTCTTCCCACATGTGCGGGAAGACTTCCGTATCGCAGTGCGTCGTCAAAACATGGCCGCGGCTTTTCAGATCGCGGCGCCAATCGTCGTGATCGTAGATCTCGCCATTGAAGATCGCCGTGATCTGCTTGTCTTCGTTGAAAACAGGCTGCTGCCCGTCGGCCAGTCCGACGATGCTGAGGCGGCGGGAAGCGAATCCAAAGCCGGGGCGCTGGAGGTAGCCGTCCTCATCGGGTCCGCGATGAACCATCGCGTCAGCCGCACGCTTCAAAACTGAGAGCGGAACGGACCGTCTGCCCTTAAGGTCGATTATTCCGAAAATACCGCACATAGGATCGTCCAAAAATTCTCGGGGAGCAGATTGAGCGCCCAGCGAGGGGATGAAAATTGCTGCACCGTCTCATTCCGCCGGATGATGAGACGCGTGCGCTCCTCAGACTGCACCAACCGTGATCCGGGATGGTGCGCCGAAACCTATATGGCCACCAGCGTTCGCAATGGTGGTTACCGTTCGCGACAAATACGCGCGTCGCTCAGCATTTCCTGCAAAAAAAGCGGCTGGATCGCAGCATTGCATCAGACGCGTAACGGCTTTTGGAAGCCCTTACGCGTCTAGCCTTATTGTATACGTACTCGCGGGTTGCTGCCCGCGAGCGGTGCACATCATGGGTTCGGCTTGACGGGCTCAGTTGCCTTGTCCGCAGCAGCCTTTGCGTCAGCTGCGGCTTTATCGGCTGCGGCCTTGGTTTCTTCGGCCGCTTTGTCGGCAGCCGCTTTCGTGTCGGCAGCAGCTTTGTCAGCAGCGGCCTTCGCGTCCGTGGCAGCCTTGTCGGCTTCGGCTTTTTCCTTGGAGTTGTCGCAGGCGGCAAGACCGAGAGCGCTGATCACGCCCAAGGCTATGAAAGCTTTCCTCATTTGGTGGTCCCTTTCACGCGCTTCTTGTTTTTTATAGCAAGCTTCGTGCGCTTGCTGATTTCATTGGGCCGCAAGCGGAGGGAGAAATCAAGGCAATAGAAAAGGGAGGCAATCTGGCGTTAAAGGCCGATATTCCCCGCAAGGTGCAATTTGACGGGAGGCATTAGCTCTGTGTTCAGATCGTTTTCCGCGCGCCGATCTACTCGTTGCGGCGGCGCGTCATGAACGCAAGGCGTTCAAGAAGATGCGTGTCCTGCTCGTTTTTGATCAGTGCGCCGGCAAGGGGCGGCACGAGCTTTCTCGGATCGCTCTCGCGCAGAAGTGCCGGGTCGATGTCCTCGTGCAGGAGAAGCTTCAGCCAATCGAGAAGCTCTGACGTCGACGGCTTTTTCTTCAGGCCGGGCACGTCGCGCAGTTCGTAGAACACGCGAAGCGCATCGTTGACGAGGCGATTTTTCAAGCCGGGGAAATGCACATCGACGATCTGGCGCATCGTCTCGGCGTCGGGGAACTTGATGAAATGAAAGAAGCATCGCCTGAGAAAGGCGTCGGGCAGCTCTTTCTCGTTATTCGACGTAATGAGTACGACGGGACGCGTTTTGGCTTTGATCGTCTGGCCCGTTTCGTAGACGAAGAACTCCATCCGATCGAGCTCTTGCAGTAGATCGTTGGGGAATTCGATATCCGCCTTATCGATTTCGTCGATCAGCAGCACGCTGCGTTGTGGTGCCTCAAAGGCTTCCCACAGTTTGCCGCGCTTGATGTAATTGGCGATATTCTTGACGCGTTCATCGCCAAGCTGGCCATCCCGCAGGCGCGAAACAGCGTCGTATTCGTAAAGACCCTGCTGGGCTTTCGTCGTTGATTTGATGTGCCACTCGATCAACGGGGCATCGAGCGCCTTTGCAACCTCGGTCGCGAGAACCGATTTGCCGGTGCCGGGCTCGCCCTTGATGAGGAGCGGACGCTCGAGCCTGATCGCGGCGTTGACCGCGATTTTGAGGTCGGGCGTGGCGACGTAAGAGGAGGTGCCTTCGAAGCTCATCATTGGTGTGTAGGGGGCCTGCGGAGAGGGGAGCAAGGTGACTGAAGAGCACTCCTGGCCAAGGATCTGAGAAGGGCCGAAGGCTGAGGAATGCGGTTTCCAAGTATAAGCTTTTGAAATCGTTCAAGTAAAGCAAGATGTATCAAATTTAGCATGGCTTCGTAGCGAGCTTGACTCAGGGGGCCTCGTCCATAGATAAGGTTCGGCCGAACGAGGCCGACTCGCGGTTCGACTTTTTTCGGCGGAGGACGATCGGCTCGAGCGAACGCAAGCCTCTGGAGAGGCGACGATGAGCAAGGCAACCGGAACGAAGACGGCGAAGCCTAAGACGGTCGCCAAGAAGCCCGTCGCGAAAGCCGCTGGTCCGGCGAAGAATGACAAAATTTTAACGAGCGCGGCAAAGGCTGCTCAGGCCAAAAAGCCGGCGCCGTCAAAAACCAAGGCGGCAAAGACCGTCGCAAAAGTGGCACAGACGAAGGCTCCGACGGGGAACACGGCTTCGGCCGTTAGCAAGCCGGCGTCTCAGAAGCCGATCCCGGCAAGTGCGCCGGCCAGGACATTGGCTGCCGCGAAGCCGGCGGCGCCGAAAAAGTCAGAGGGTACAAACAGCAAGATGGCTGCACGCGTTAAGATTGCGGATATTGCTCTCCCGCCGGGCTACAAGCCTTCGGAGGACGAGCCTTTCATGAATGACATGCACAAGGCTTATTTCCGCAAGCGCTTGCTCGACTGGAAGGACGAGATCCTTCGCCAGACGCGCGAAACGCTTGCGATCCTGCATGAAGATTCCACTCAGCATGCGGACCTTGCGGACCGGGCGACGTCCGAAACGGATCGCGCGACTGAACTCAGAACGCGCGATCGTCAGCGCAAGCTCATTTCCAAGATCGAAGCGGCGCTGGGCCGGATCGAGGACGGTTCATACGGTTATTGTGAAGATACCGGCGAGCCGATCGGTCTGAAGCGTCTCGACGCGCGTCCTATCGCGACGCTGTCGGTCGAAGCGCAGGAGCGTCACGAGCGGCGCGAGAAGGTCTATCGCGAAGAATAGCTGGAAAAGCCGTTTCTTTTCGAAACGGCTTTTCACGTCCCGTTAAAGATTTCGGCTCACATTCAGCGTGCCTGTGCAGGCGTCTGAATTGGGGTTGGGTCGTGAGCGCTCGTATTTTATTAGCATTGTCTGCCGCCGTCGTGGCCGCGACGGGCGGCGTTGCGCAAACTCTTCCGGTTCGGGCTGAGCCTTTAAAAGCTGCCGTCGCCGCGCATTCGTTGCGCGATACGGACCTTGGCTGGAAAGTATCGACGGCAGGCCTCGTCGTGCACGGCTCAAAGGCGGCTATCAATCCTGTCGCGATCGCGACGCGGAAGCTTGATCTCAGCAAGCTCACAATGGCCGATTTCGGCGACGTCGATTCATCACGCTAAGTGCGTTCAGATTTTGGGCGGGGCGTCCAAGGAATCCATAGGATCTGGGGCACGCGTGAAGACCGGCATCCGGCGTACCGGTGGCGCTGCGACGACCTCGTTTGGTGCCGTTACATGAGGGCGGGAGGCGGAATTGATTCCCGTCTCTATAACCAAATCGACCGGGCCACCCGTCATTATCAAATGCTCGACATCATCGCGGCGGATGAGGATGAGCTTGCGGCGGCCATCGACGGTCGCATGATCCACAACTTCGAGGCGGCGCTCGCCCTTAGGCCGGAACAGAAGGGCCGTCGGCGCGGTTCCTGTCAGATAGGCGCGGAGGAAAACGGCCGCTCCTGCACTGAGCACCGCCAGAATGCCCAGCATGACCGTCCAGAAGATATAATTTTCCATTTCCGCCTCGCCCAGGATTTCGCCGCCGGCTGTATCGATTTCTTTCGACGATCAACGTTTCGATACCTCCGAGTTGACCGCATGTTAACTCTCTTAAGCGAAGTGTTATGCAAGCGAAAATCGCCGCACCGTTGCGGTACAGTTGCAGTTGCGTTTGAGTTCCATATCCATGCCCCAGTCCGACGTCTCGATTTTCGAGAATCAGCTAGGTTCTCGGTCCATGAAGGATCGCGAGGCGTTGAGGATCGATGCCGCCCCGATCGATCCGCTGAGCTCAGCGGAAGGGTTTGGCGGTTTCCTCCCTATCATCATAGTCGCCGCTGCCGGTGGCTCCATTCTGTTCGGGCTGCTCGCGAGCGGATCGGGCGAGCCGCTGCTTTTGACGGTCATCGCGCTCCTGGCGATGTTCGGCATTTTCATGCTGTTCGGCATCGCGGCGGGGCATATCCGGCTTGGCGCACGGGTCTCGGCGGGTGACTTCCTCAAAGCCGCGGTCGACGCACAGGACGAGCCGCAGATCATCGCCAATACCGATGGAACGGTTCTTTACGCCAACGCTGCGGTCGGAGAGGTTCTGGGCAGGCATGAGGCGGGGCCGTTTTCGGCACTCGAGACTTTGCTGACGCACGATGCGGAAGGTACCCAAGCCTTCTTTCAGCTGACGCGGGCTGCCGAACGCGGCGAAGCGCGCCGCGAGGATGTCCGGTTGCGTCCAGGCATCGAGGGGCGGCCGTCCTGGGTTCGCATTAGCGTACGTCCGTTTTCGCCGCCTGATCACGGAGCGGAAGATGTTTCGCCGCGCCAGCGACTCGTCTCGTGGCAGATCATCGATATCTCGAGCGAGAAGAGCCAGGAAGCTCAGCACATCGAGAGACTCGAGGCATCGCTCGCAGCGTTCGACGTCATGCCGGCCGGTTTCATGTGGGTGTCGGGCGAGGGCGGGATCCTTCACGTCAACGCGGCTTTCGAGCAGTGGCTCGGCTATTCGGCCGGGGCGCTGCGGGTGCGCAACCTCAGTCTCGCGGAACTTGCGGGTACGGAAGGTCTACGTCTTCTGAAACTCATGGCGACCATTCCGGAAGCCGATCAGCGCATCATCGATCTCGACTTGACGCGGCAGGACGGGCGCATCGTGGCCTTGACGCTGCTCGTCGAGCCGATCGGCAATCAGGGCGAACACGGCTTTACGATCACCGCGATCAACCGGCAGACGACGGGGCTCGTCGACCGCGGACAGCAGGATGTTCGGGCATCGCAATTTTTCCAATCGGCGCCGTTCGGCATCGCCGCGCTCGACGCGGAAGGCCGGATCGCTAACTGCAACACCGCTTTCATGCGGATGGTTCTGGATGGCAAGCCGGCGCAAGATGTGCTGGCCGCGGAAGCCCTTTGCCGTACGGCGGACCCTGAGGAGCGTCTGCGCATCGAGGCGGGACTTGGCGAGGCTCTTACCGGCCGCGGCAACATTCAGCCGATCGAAATCACGGCGGGCGCGCAACGGGAATTTACGCGCCGCATCTACATGTCGCCTCTTGCAGCGGTGCAGGGTGGAGCGGCTGCTGCTCTCTATGTGATGGACGCGACCGAGCAGAAGGCGCTCGAAGGCCGCGTCGCGCAGGCTCAGAAGATGGAAGCGGTCGGCAATCTCGCTGGCGGCATCGCGCACGACTTCAACAACGTGCTGACGGCGATCATCGGCTTCTCGGATCTCCTCCTGCAGACGCACCGGCCGAGCGACGCAGCGTATCGGGACATCAAGAACATTCAGTCGGCGGCGAACCGTGCGGCGGGGCTTGTCGCTGGACTTCTCGGCTTCTCACGCAAGCAGACGCAGCAGATTTCGGTTTTCAATGCCGGCGAGCTGACTTCGGACATGCTGCCGGTTCTTAAGACTCAATGCGGCGAGAAGATCGAACTCAAGATTCAGGCCGAGCGCGATCTTTGGTATGTGAAGGCCGACAGCGATCAGCTTTATCAGGTCGTCCTGAACCTCGTCCGCAATGCGCGCGATGCGATGCCGAATGGCGGCAAGCTGACGATCAAGACACGCAACGTGCCCGAGCGCGAAAGCCAGAAGATGAGCGGCGTTCCGGGCTTCTCGACGGGCGAGTACGTTCTCATCGAAGTCGCGGATACCGGCACCGGCATGGCGCCCGAAGTGATGGAGAAAATCTTCGAGCCGTTCTTCACGACGAAGGGTGTCGGCAAGGGCACGGGGCTCGGACTGGCGTCGGTCTACGGCATCGTCAAGCAGTCGGGCGGTTTCATTCTGCCCGAAAGTGAGATCGGCAAGGGCACGACGTTCAAGGTATTCCTGCCGCGCTACTTCGTCGAAGACGGCGAAGATGTCGAAACCGTTGTTCCGCAGACCATCGCGGCCGCGAAACGGCAGCTCAATGCGACCGATCTCACCGGAACGGGGCGCGTCCTGCTCGTCGAGGACGAAGTCGAAGTTCGGCAGTTCGCTGTCAGGGCGCTTCGCCGCCAGGGTTATCAGGTGATCGAGGCTGCCGACGGCGTCGAGGCGCTCGAGCTGATGGCGGCCAACGAGGGCGAGATCGACATCGTCGTGTCGGACGTCGTCATGCCGGAGATGGATGGTCCTGCGCTCTTCAAGGAACTCAGAAAGCGCAATCCGTCGATCAAGGTGATCTTCGTCTCGGGATATCCGAATGAAGCTTTCCGCGAGACGATGGGATCGGATGATTTCGCGTTCCTGCCGAAACCCTTCTCGCTGCCGCAGCTGGCTGCGAAGGTGAAAGAAGAGCTGGCGAAGTAATATTACCCCACCCCTGACCCCTCCCCGCAAGGGGGAGGGGAAACGCATCGCGACTTTGCTCCGCAGAGCCGGCCGCGATGCGCGAAGAGCGTTTTAAATCTCGCCCTTCAAGCCACGCTCGAAGTACTTGTGGATGATCTTGTCCTGGTTCTCGAGCAGCCAATCGATCGAGGGCTGATAATTCATCGCTTTATGAATGGCGAGCGAGGTCGCCTTGCGGTGAATGTCGAACAGGATTTTATGATCCAGCTTTTCGATCGTCGCGACGGACGGATGGAGCCATACCGAAACGATGATGCCGAGGTCGTCGACCTTGTCCTTCGGCAGGTCACCTGAACGCACGGCATCGAGCACGCCCATGGCGGTCGCGTATTGAACGGTGCCCATCAGGATGCTCGTATAACGCTCGTTATCGACGGTGACCTTGCTGACGCAAAGCGTCGGTGGGCGCACCATGACGTCGGTGTTCAGAAGCGAGAGTACGCGGGTGTGGCCTTTGACCTGATCACCGAGGAGGGTCGCAAAGGCGGTGCCGAACGGACCGTCCATCTCGCCGATCGCGACTTCCGGTTCGGCTGCGGTTCCCGGCGGGCCGCCTGCGACGAGGGCTTCGCCGACGCGGATGCCGAAACGCCCCGATCGGGGCTGAGACGTAGGACTACTCATTCGTGTTCACCTTTTCCTTCGTTATCGTCGAGGCGCCGGATTTAGGCGCATGACTTGAGATAACCCAGGGCGCAGGTAGACGCGCCATAAGTTGCGGTTATGGCGCGTTCCAGAAGGTGCGGTGATTTTGGCGCCTGCCCGTTATTCGCAGGGCGTATCGACAAGGCCGTCGGCGGCGGCTGAATATTTGCGGCAGGTGTTCGTTGCGACGGGCGGTGTTGCCTCGGAAGTCGCGACAGCCGTGGTGCTGGCGGTCGTTGCCGAAGACGTATCCTCCGAGACGGGTGTCGTTGTGGGAGCCGTTTCCGGCAGGCGGTCGGTCTTCTTGGCCACAACGGTCGTGGTGTCGGCTGACGCCGTGTGCTCAGCCGCTGCGGCTGCTGCCTTGGCGGCCGCGAGCTTCTGAGCTTCCCGTCTCTGCAGGGCCGCGAGGCGCGCGCGCTTTGCGGCAGCTGCTTCTCGGGCCTCGGCAATCCGGCGCTCTCTTTCACGCGCCGCTTCGTACCGGCGACGCCGTTGCTGTTCCCAGGCGTTCTGCTCGGCGGCGTGGGCTCCGGCGCGGAGGAGGAAGAACGCCAAGTGGCCACCGCCTCCCATGCGTGCTTCGGCGGCGGTCGAAGCGAATGCGCTGGCGACTACGAGAGCAGCGAGTAGAGTGGCGGAAATCCTGAGCACGGGAGCCTCCTTGGCTTGATCATGCACAGAGATTGCGCCCGGGCGACAAGTGGCGCTGTTTCACCGGTTACAGGTGTAGGGCTTAATAGATTCCGAGCTTCGCAAACCGCGCAGCGTGAGAACAAAACGAGATTGACAGATTCGGAACAAATCAAGTACACAGATCCTTAATTGATGGCGTTGGGCGCTTGCCATAGGGATTGAGGGTGACACGATGGAACGGCCGGACTGGACTGTGCTCGAAGGGGGCAAAATGGATAAGAAGCAGGCGCTAGAGCAGGCACTCGCGCAGATCGACAAGAACTTCGGCAAGGGGTCGATCATGCGGCTCGGCGCCCACGACAAGCTCGACATCGAGGCGATCTCGACGGGATCGCTCGGACTCGATATTGCGCTCGGCATCGGCGGGTTGCCGAAGGGGCGCATCATCGAAGTCTATGGACCTGAATCCTCGGGCAAGACGACGCTTGCGCTGCAGGTGGTCGCCGAAGCGCAGAAGAAAGGCGGCATCTGCGCGTTCGTCGACGCGGAGCACGCAATCGATCCGAGTTATGCCAAGAAGCTTGGCGTCAAGGTCGAAGACCTTTTGATCTCGCAGCCGGATACGGGCGAGCAGGCTCTGGAAATCGCCGATACGCTCGTGCGTTCGGGCGCTGTCGATGTGCTGGTCGTCGATTCGGTTGCGGCGCTGACGCCGAAGGCCGAACTCGAAGGCGAGATGGGCGACAGCCTGCCGGGTCTGCAGGCGCGTTTGATGAGTCAGGCACTGCGCAAGCTGACGGGTTCGATCTCCAAGTCGAACACGATGGTGATCTTCATCAACCAGATCCGCATGAAGATCGGCGTCATGTTCGGCAACCCGGAGACGACGACGGGCGGCAACGCGCTGAAGTTCTATGCTTCCGTTCGTCTCGACATTCGCCGCATCGGGCAGATCAAGGAGCGCGAGGAAACGGTCGGCAACCAAACGCGCGTCAAGGTCGTCAAGAACAAGGTCGCTCCGCCCTTCAAACAGGTCGAGTTCGACATCATGTATGGCGAAGGCATCTCGAAGGTTGGCGAGTTGATCGACCTTGGCGTCAAAGCCGGTCTCGTTGAGAAATCGGGCGCTTGGCTCTCCTACAACGGCGACCGGATCGGTCAGGGCCGCGAGAACGCCAAGACGTATCTCAAGGACAACCCGAAAGCTGCAGCTGAGCTGGAGAGGGCCATTCGCGCCAATGCCGGGCTGATCGTCGAGAAGATGCTTGCCGATCCGGGTGCCGGCGAGCACGACGGCGAAGAGCCGGACGAAGACGGGGTTCTTCCGGACGAGGATGCAGGCAAGAAGGTCGCCAAGGCGAAGCGGTAAGGGTTCTTGGTTGGCGCCGGCGACGTCTTTTCGGTTTGCGCCCGGCTATCCTCCTTCGTCGAGCCGGCCGCCGGGCGCGGTAGGGGCAGCAGGGCGCATGCGCCGTTTCTAGACACGAATAGAGGCCGCCGCTACAACGGCGGCCTTAAGCCGTTCCGAGGTCCGTTCTCGGAGCATTTTTACTCTCAATATCAGGCTCGAAAGCACCACATGGCTGGCGTCAGCGAAATCCGCGCTTCGTTTCTCGATTTCTTTGGAAAGAACGGACACGAGATCGTGCCGTCATCGCCGCTCGTGCCGCGCAATGACCCGACCCTGATGTTCACGAACGCCGGCATGGTTCAGTTCAAGAACGTGTTCACCGGCCAGGAGACGCGCGCCATTCCGCGGGCGACCACGTCGCAAAAGTGCGTCAGAGCCGGCGGCAAGCACAACGATCTAGATAACGTCGGGTACACGGCGCGCCATCACACGTTCTTCGAGATGCTCGGCAACTTCTCGTTCGGCGACTATTTCAAGGAGCGCGCGATCGAGCTTGCGTGGAATTTGCTGACGAAGGACTTCGGCCTCGACAAGAAGCGGCTGCTTGTCACGATCTATCATACCGATGACGAAGCATACGCGATCTGGAAGAAGATCTCGGGCTTCCCGGACAGCAAGATCATTCGCATCCCGACGAACGACAACTTCTGGCAGATGGGCGATACGGGTCCCTGTGGCCCCTGCTCGGAAATCTTCTTCGATCACGGCGATAAGATTGCGGGCGGTCCTCCGGGCTCGGCGGATGCCGACGGCGATCGCTTCATCGAGATCTGGAATCTCGTGTTTATGCAATTCGAGCAGCGCGCTCCGGGGGACCGCGTACCGCTGCCGAAGCCGTCGATCGACACGGGCATGGGGCTCGAGCGCGTCGCGGCAGTGCTGCAGGGCAAGCACGACAACTACGACATCGATCTGTTCCAGAACCTCATCCAGGCCATTCGTCAGGAAGCTGGAAAAGCCGGTGCGAAGGAGAGCGGTGTTGAGGGTAGTCCCGAATTTCTTCACGTCGCGCGGCGTGTCATCGCCGATCATCTGCGCTCGACGAGCTTCCTGATTGCCGACGGCGTGCTGCCGTCGAACGAGGGCCGCGGCTACGTGCTCCGGCGTATCATGCGGCGGGCCATGCGCTACGCCGCTCAGATCGGCTGCACCGAACCGCTGATGTATCATCTCGTTCCGGCGCTCGTACGCGAGATGGGGGATGCCTATCCGGAACTCGTCAGAGCGCAGCCGCTCATTGCCGAGACGCTGAAGCTCGAAGAGACGAAGTTCCGGCGCACGCTCGACAACGGCTTGAAGCTTCTCGGCGAAAGCTCGGGCAATCTCAAGAAGGGCGCGGTCTTTCCGGGCGACGTCGCGTTCAAGCTCTACGATACCTACGGCTTCCCGCTCGACCTCACCGAAGACGCGCTCCGGCCGCGGGGCATCACCGTCGACACGGCAGCATTCGACGATGCGATGAAGAAGCAGAAGGATGCTGCGCGCGCGGCCTGGAAGGGTTCGGGCGAGGCCGCAACAGAAGGCCTCTGGTTCGAGATCAAGGACAAGACCGGCGCTACGGAGTTCCTCGGCTACGATACCGAAGCGGCCGAGGGCATCGTAACCGCGCTCGTTTCCGGAAGCCAGGAAGCCAAGGAACTCAAAGTGGGCGACGAGGGCGCGATCGTCGTCAGCCAAACGCCGTTCTATGGCGAGAGCGGCGGCCAGCTCGGCGATCAGGGCGTCATCAAGGGGCCGAAGGGCGCGCTGTTCCGCGTGACCGACACGCAGAAGAAGCTCGGCGATCTCTTCGTGCACTTTGGCAAGGTTGAGGCGGGCAGCTTCAAGACAGGCGACGCCGTGGAGCTTGAGGTCGATCATGCGCGCCGGTCCGCGACGCGTGCCAATCACTCGGCCACGCATCTTCTGCACGAAGCGCTCAGGCAAGTGCTCGGCACGCACGTCGCTCAGAAGGGTTCGCTCGTTTCGCCCGATCGTTTGCGCTTCGACTTCTCGCATACGAAGCCGATGTCGCTCGAAGAGTTGAAAGCCGTCGAGGACATGGCGAACGCGGTGCTGCTCGAGAACACGCCGGTCGTCACGCGGCTGATGGGCATCGACGATGCGCGCGCGACGGGCGCGATGGCGCTCTTTGGTGAAAAGTATGGCGAAGAGGTTCGCGTCGTGTCGATGGGATCGACGCGGCCCGGCGCCAACAAGGCGTGGTCGGTCGAGCTTTGCGGCGGTACGCACGTGTCGCGGACGGGCGACATCGGCCTCATTCGCGTCGTCGGAGAGAGCGGCAGCGCGGCTGGTGTCCGTCGCATCGAGGCGCTGACGGGTGAGGGCGCGCGCGCCTATCTCGAAGAGCAGGATTCCCGCGTGAAGGAAGCGGCTTCCCTTCTCAAGACGCGGCCCGAAGATTTGATCGAGCGGCTGAAGCATCTCGTCGAGGAACGGAAGGCGCTTGAGAAGCAGCTTGCGGACGCGAAGCGGCAGATCGCGCTCGGTGGCGGCTCAGCTGCGGGCGCTAACGGGAATGGCGAGGCCATTCGCAGTATCGGCAACGTGAAGCTTCTTGCGCGGACGGTTCAGGGCCTCAATCCGAAAGACCTGCGCGGGCTGATCGATGACGGCAAGAAGCAGGTCGGGTCGGGTATCGTCGCGGTCGTCGGCGTCACAGAGGACGGCAAGGCGGGCCTCGCGGTCGGCGTTACCGATGATCTCGTCAAGACGTGGAGCGCGGTCGATCTCGTCAAGGCCGGCGCGGAAGCGCTTGGCGGCAAGGGCGGCGGCGGGCGTCCGGACATGGCGCAGGCCGGTGGTCCCGATGGCGCCAAAGCGGGCGATGCGCTGAAGGCCATCGAAGCTCGTCTCGCGAGCTGACACGGCAAGGGTGATAATCCTTGGTGTGAGCGAGTGTGACGTCGGGGAATTTTTGTTGCACTGCGAAGTGGCTAGCGCATTACCTTGCGGGCAATTCACTAATGACCGCCGGGAAAAATGCGCTATATAGCCGCCGCTTTCTGAACCCGAGGACCACCGCAGATGACACGCACGCGTTTGCTGAGTTTCGCCGCCTGTTTGTTTGTCACGACGTCGGCATGGGCTGACGACGCCATCGTCAAGCTGCCGGCAACTCCGGCGCCGACCGCCGGCCCGACGGCAGCTGCGGCGCAGGAATTTTGCGGCGATCCGGTCGGGAAGGCTGAGGATTTGATTGCGCGCTATTCGACGAAGTCCGGTCTGCTGCAGGTTTATACGAGCGAACTCTATACCGCCTTCAGCGACGATCCGAAGAACGCGAGCGTGATGTACACGTTCACGACGAAGCGCAATCCAGCCTATCCCGCCGCCGTCTGCCGCAAGGTGGTGCAGGAAGGGCAAGATCTCACGGTCAAGATGAAGGTCGTTTGCGATGGCCCGACCGAGGCATGCGCCAAACTGCAGAACGACTTCAACGTGATGACGGCGAAGATGCAGGCCGAGGTCGATCAGCAGATCGCGGCGGGGAAGAAATAATAATTCTGTGGTTGCGCCTGGCGACTCCGCTTCGCGGAGCCGGCCGCCAGGCGATCCCGGACTTCGCCGGGATGACGGACATAAATACGCTGCCACGCCCACTCCAGAACGTCATCCCCGCGTAGGCGGGGATCTGTCCAAGCGTCCGTTCATTGCGAGTATCCAGCCTGGATGGATCCCGGCCTTCGCCGGGATGACGTCTGAAGTAGCAAACACTGTTGTCATCCCGGGCGCGCATCTTGCGAGACCCGGGACCTACCTTCGTCGCGGTCCTGGGTCCCGGCTCTGCGCTGCGCTCCGGCCGGGATGACAAGTTGACGATCGGCTTTGACGGTGGCGCGGATGACCGTGGTTGGAACGTGTAGCCACCTGCTCCGTCATGCCGGCGGTGGCCGGCACCCAGACAAGTTTCAGTAGGTTGAATGGTTGCTGTCCGTTCGGAGCGGATCGCACGCGGCGAATGCGCGGACGGTTGCCTGGACTCCGGCCTATGCCGGGATGACGGACATAAATACGCTGCCACGCCCACTCCAGAACGTCATCCCCGCGTAGGCGGGGATCTGTCCAAGTGTCCGTTCATTGCGAGTATCCAGCCTGGATGGATCCCGGCCTTCGCCGGGATGACGGAGAGAGGTTTGCGCGCTCTTCTAGCTTTGAGCCCGTGCGGTGGCGCTACTTGTGCCGCGCGAGCCAGATGGTGTGGCCGCCGACCTCTGGATCTTCGAACACCTGGGACACGACTTCGAAGCCGTTCTCGGCAAGCAAGGCGCGGTATTCTTCGGGGGCCAGGCTCGCGTGATAGAGCGGTTCGCCAGCGAATGTTCCGACAGCCTCTCCATCGGAAGTTCCGCTCGTAAACATCAGCACCGCGTTCGGATTGGCGTGCTCGCGAAAGAGAGGAAACATCTTGCGCTGCTCGTCACGGCGCAGATGGAAGAAGCTATCCCACGCAATCATTCCGTCGAAGCGCTGACCGAGCGACAAGGTTCGCATGTCCGCGACGTTCCAAGACGCACTCGGAAAGCGTTCTTTGCAAATCGCGATCATGGCAGGGGAGGAATCCGCGCCGGTCAAGCGGTAGCCTGTCTCGATGAAGAAACGTGCGATGGGTTCGCCTGATCCGCATCCGATGTCGAGAACCGATCCGGCGGGCGGCAATAACGCACGAAACCGTTCGAGCCACGGCTGCTCGAACAGGCTCCGTGATCTCAGGCTGTCCCACGTGGATGCGTGCCGTTCGTAGAGACCGACGATGCGATCCGGATCGGCACTCATGGCACGCGTTGCTCCTGCTCGGCTTGCAGCTGAGGCTTTCGGCTATGCTGTCTTCGCCATCGCGGCTTTGAGGTTGGAGTCGACCTTCTGGAGGAAGCCGGTTGTCGAGAGCCACTTCTGGTCGGGGCCGACGAGCAGGGCCAAGTCCTTCGTCATGTAGCCCGACTCGACGGTTTGAATGCAGACGCGTTCGAGCGTCTTACAGAAGTTTGCAAGCTTCTCGTTGCCGTCGAGCTTGGCGCGGTGTCCGAGGCCGCGCGTCCAGGCAAATATCGACGCGATGGAGTTCGTCGACGTTTCCTTGCCCTTTTGATGTTCGCGGTAGTGGCGCGTAACGGTGCCGTGTGCGGCTTCCGCTTCGACGGTCTTGCCGTCGGGCGTCATCAGCACGCTCGTCATCAGGCCGAGCGATCCGAAGCCCTGCGCAACCGTATCGGATTGGACGTCGCCGTCGTAGTTCTTGCACGCCCAGACATAGCCGCCCGACCACTTGAGTGCGCTCGCCACCATGTCGTCGATGAGGCGGTGCTCGTAGGTCAGCTTGCGCTTCGTGAATTCAGCCTTGAATTCGGCCTCGTAGACTTCCTGGAAGATGTCCTTGAAGCGGCCGTCGTAGGCTTTGAGGATTGTGTTCTTCGTCGAGAGATAGACCGGATAGTTGCGCGACAGGCCGTAGTTGAGCGAGGCACGTGCGAATTCGCGGATCGATTCATCGAGATTGTACATCGCAAGCGCGACGCCCGAACCCGGAGCCTTGAAGACTTCCTTCTCGATGACGGCGCCGTCTTCTCCGACGAACTTGATCGTCAGCACGCCTTTTCCGGGGAACTTGAAGTCCGTCGCCTTATACTGATCGCCGAATGCGTGGCGGCCGACGATGATCGGCTCCGTCCAGCCGGGAACGAGACGCGGCACGTTCTTGCAGATGATAGGCTCGCGGAAGATCACGCCGCCGAGGATGTTGCGGATTGTGCCGTTCGGGCTCTTCCACATTTCCTTCAGGCTGAATTCTTTGACGCGCGCTTCGTCTGGGGTGATCGTCGCGCATTTGATGCCGACGCCGTGCTTCTTGATGGCGTTGCCGGCGTCGATGGTCACCTGATCGTTGGTCTTATCGCGGTTCTCGACGCTCAGATCGTAGTATTCGAGATTAACGTCGAGGTAGGGGTGGATCAGGCTGTCCTTGATCAGCTTCCAGATAATGCGGGTCATCTCGTCGCCGTCGAGTTCGACGACGGTGCCTTCAACCTTGATTTTCTGCATGGGATGTCTCGCGAAGAGGAATGGAAGCTTAACGATTAAACCATAACGGCAGGCTCGCTGCCGACGAAGTGAACCTTCGCCGCAGTCGTGCGGCAGATCTCGGAGTTGTTCAAGTTCCGAGAGAACAAAAGAAGCGTGGATGTTGGGCAAGATCCCGCCTAATTGTACGCCAGAAACGAGCCCTGCCGGAGCAAGGCTGGCACTAGAGACGCGCGGAGGCGCATTGAACGTCGAGACCGACACAACGAAAAGCGAGGCTGCGCCCGAGATCCGCATCGATCGGGGCGTGCCGGTGACGGGGCCGCGGGATACGGCGGTCGCTGAGATCGTGCATGCGTGCCATTCCGCTTCGATCGATCAGGGGCTCGCGGCGCTCGCCATTCCGGGTCTCGACCGGGAGACGCTCGAGCCTGTTTTGCAGTATTGCGCGGGGCTCAAGTGCGTCGAGGACAACGTGTCATGTCCTGGCTGCAAACGGCGGACGGAAGCTCAGGGGATCGAAACGCTCGATCAGTTCATCCTCAGCAAGAAGGAAGTGATCGTTGGCGACGGCCGCGTTCGTCTCAAGGGCGAAGGCACCGAGACGGTGACGACGCCGTGCCTCGAAACGCTGGCGAAGCAGTGGTCGGGCGAAAATTATTGGTTCTGGGCGCGCCGCGTTATTCGCAAGCTGCGCCACGGCTTGCGGCGGGCGCACATGCGCGGCGAGCCCGTTGCGGGCGAGGGCGAGACGCCGTCCATCATTTTGATGGAGCCACAACTCGCGGACAACATCGGCATGGTGGCGCGGGCCTGCGCGAATTTTGGGCTCGACGATCTGCGTCTCGTCAGTCCGCGCGATGGCTGGCCGAACGAAAAGGCGCGCATTGCAGCGTCCGGCGCAAACTACATCATCGATGACGCGCAGGCGTACGGCACGCTCGAAGAGAGCATCGCGGATCTGAACTGGGTCGGGGCGACGACGGCGCGGCAGCGGGATCTTCGCAAGCCCGTGCTAACGCCCGAGCAGGCCATCGTCGAAATGCGCAAGCGCATTGGCCGGGGCGAGCGGTGCGGGGTGCTGTTCGGGCGCGAGCGCAACGGGCTCGAGACCAACGAGGTCGCGGTCGCGGACGCGTTCATCATGATTCCAGTAAATTCTCGTTTCGCTTCTCTCAACCTGGCGCAGGCAGTGCTGCTTACGGGATACGAATGGATGCGGAGTGACGCTGGGCGAAGTCTTGGCCGGGTTACAACCTACGAGAAGCCTCTGACCGAAGGGCTCTACATGGGCCGGGATCGTCCGGCCAACAAAGAGGAACTCCTTGGACTCTTTGAACATTTGGAACGCGAGTTGGAAGCCAACGGATTCTTCAATCCAGCCCATCGCCGATCAGTCGTGTCGCAAAACCTGCGTACACTCTTGACGAGACTCGGTGCGACGGAGCAGGAAGTCCGCACCCTACGTGGTATAGTTGCCACGCTCTCACAGGGCAAAGGAAGGGCCCGAAAAGGGGGAGAGTAAGTGCCTTCATATGGCCAAGTTTTGGGCCGAGCGATGCCAATTCGAGAGGCTACTGGCATTGTGCAACGTGGCTGCTGCAAGGGCCGCGCCTGGGTTTCGCATTCACTAATAAAGAAAGTCAAAGAGGCTCAACCGGAGATGTGGATGAATACGAGGGCGGGGGTCGTGTTGGCAGGCGTGATGGCGCTGTCGGTTATGGGTACTGCAGTACCCGCCGGCGCGCAGGAGCTCAGCGAGCACGCGGTGAGATCGTTTATGGAGTATGCTTGGTCGCTCACGCCGCAGCAGTTCTCCAAGCCAGACGGCTCGGTGATTGTAATCGACAAGACCAAAAAGTCGGAAGTCGAGGTTCCGCTCGATGTAGCGCGCGATGTGATCAAGGCCGGGCGGCTTTCCGCGCATGCCCAGATCTGTGATCTCCGCGACGATCAGGTGCTGAACCACCGCGCCATGATGCGCCGGGAAGAGGCCAAGAAGAAGTGGACCCAGCAAAACCTGGTCTACATCAGCCAGTTGCACCTCACGACCGTCATGCTTCTGACCGGCCGTATCAAGCTCGTCGAGAAGGAAGGCGACAAGGAAGTCGTCGTCGACGAAAAGAAATCGCCGGCGCAGACGTGCTCGGATGAGCAGCGCAAGAAGGTTAAGGAAATGATTGCGGCTTACGTGGCCGCCAGCCCGCCGCCCAATTTCGCTGCAACTCAGCCGCCGCCGGCAGCGGGAGCACCGGTTGCAACCGGGTCGACTTCGGTCACGGAAACGACGATCGATAAGAAATAAGCGACAGATAGGCCGTTGACGAGGCGGCCGGACGCCGGTATCACCCACACACTCTTTCGCGGGTCCTTTCGGGCCCGCGTTTGATTTCTGCGCACCCGTGGCGGGACTGTCGAAGGTCCATGCCTGTCGGCCCTCAATAATGGGGGATGAGGAGGGGGCGCTCCAACAGTCACGGTTCAATCGAGCCGTGCCATAACTCATGGAGTGCTAGAAGATGACTAAGCGCGTTCGCGCCAAGCATAAGATTGATCGCCGTCTCGGCGAGAACATCTGGGGCCGTCCCAAGAGCCCGCTCAACCGCCGCGAGAGCCGTCCCGGCCAGCACGGCGAGCGCCGCTCGGGCAAGCTTTCCGACTTCGGTCAGCAGCTCAAGGCCAAGCAGAAGCTCAAAGGTTATTACGCATCGATTTCGGAGCGTCAGTTCCGTGCGGCTTACGACGAAGCTTCGCGCCTCAAGGGTTCGACGTCTGAGCACTTGATCGGTCTTCTGGAGCGCCGCCTCGACGCGCTCGTCTACCGCGCCAAGTTTGTGCCGACGGTGTTTGCTGCTCGTCAGTTCGTCAGCCACGGCCACGTGACGGTCAACGGCCGCCGCGTAACGATCCCGAGCTATCGTCTCAAGGTCGGCGACGTTGTCGAGGTTCGTGAGAAGGCGAAGCAGCTGGCTCTCGTTCTCGAAGCCATCAAGAGCGCCGAGCGCGATCTGCCCGACTACATCAACGTCGATCATAACAAGTTGACGGCTTCGCTCACCCGCATTCCGGCTTTGAGCGACGTGCCCTATCCGGTTCAGATGGAACCGAACCTGGTGGTCGAATTCTACTCGCGCTAATCGCGCGACAGAAAAAAGCTTCGATTTCTGCAATTGGCCGGTGCTTCGTCGCCGGCCTTTTTGTTGCGTTGCGCAATCAAAACCCTAGTGCGCATAGCTCAGTTCGTCATTTCCATATGAATAACGGTCATTCGCTCTCGTTGAGCTGAGTGCGTAGAGTTGCGTTCATAAGAACGTTGCTCTTGGGGGGAAACGCATATGGCTGTCGCCGAAACAGGAACTCTCGCCGATCCACAGACTCCGGGCATTACCAGGGCGGAACGAAAAGTCATTTTCGCGTCTTCGCTCGGCACGGTTTTCGAGTGGTACGACTTCTACCTTTATGGCTCGCTTGCGACCATCATCGCTGCGCAGTTCTTCTCGCTGAAAGATCCGGCGGGCAACTTCATCTACAATGAATCGACGCGCAACATCTTCGCTCTGCTCGCGTTCGCTGCGGGCTTCATCGTCCGGCCATTCGGCGCCATCATCTTCGGACGAATTGGCGATCTCGTCGGGCGGAAAAACACCTTTCTCGTAACGATCCTGATCATGGGCCTGTCGACCTTCGTCGTCGGCCTGTTGCCGAGTGCAACGTCGATCGGCATCGCGGCGCCGATCATTCTGATAGCGCTTCGTCTGCTGCAGGGCCTGGCGCTCGGCGGCGAGTACGGCGGCGCGGCGACCTATGTGGCCGAGCACGCTCCGACGGGACGGCGCGGCTTGTATACGAGCTGGATCCAGACTACGGCGACGCTCGGCCTATTCCTGTCGCTCATTGTCATCCTCGCGGTCCGTACCATCGTCGGCGAAGATGCATTCAAGGAATGGGGCTGGCGCATTCCGTTCCTCGTCTCGATCGTTTTGCTCGGGATCTCGGTCTGGATCCGTCTGTCGCTGTCGGAATCGCCGGCCTTCAGGCGGATGAAGGAGGAGGGCAAAGGCTCGAAGGCGCCGCTGACCGAAAGCTTCTTCCACTATCCCAACAACAAGTACGTTCTCTTAGCACTGCTTGGCCTCGTCGCCGGCCAGGGCGTCGTCTGGTACACAGGCCAATTCTACGCGCTGTTCTTCCTGCAGAGCATCCTCAAGGTCGACGGCTACACCGCGAACCTCCTAATCGCGTGGTCGCTATTGCTCGGCACGCTTTTCTTCGTGTTCTTCGGGTGGCTGTCGGACAAGATCGGCCGCAAGCCAGTCATCCTCGCGGGCTGCCTGATCGCCGCTCTCACCTACTTCCCGCTTTTCAAGCTCCTTGCCGAGACGGCCAATCCGGCGCTTGCCCATGCGATCGAGACGGTGCAGGTGAAGGTCGTGGCCGATCCAGCCGAATGCGGCTCGCTGTTCAACCCGGTCGGCACACGCAAATATACGACCGCTTGCGACAAGGCTCGCGACTGGCTCTCCAAGGCGTCGGTCAAGTACACGACCGAGGCCGGACCGGCTGGTCAGCCGGCCAAGGTTGTGATTGCGGGCAAAGAAATTGCTGCCGCCGATCTTGAGAAGGCCGTTGGCGATCCGAAGGACAAGATCACGGTCGGAAGTCAGGCGATCACCGAAGCCGGCTATCCGAAGGCAGGCGATGCAAGCATCGTGAAGTTGTCCAATCCTTTCGACATCTTCAACCATCAAGCTGGCACTGTCATCGGTATCCTGTTCATCCTGGTGCTCTATGTCACCATGGTCTACGGGCCTATCGCGGCAGCGCTGGTCGAACTCTTCCCGACAAAGATTCGCTACACGTCGATGTCATTGCCTTATCACATCGGCAATGGCTGGTTCGGCGGCCTCCTGCCCGCCACCGCTTTCGCGATGGTGGCCGCGACAGGAGACATCTACTACGGCCTCTGGTACCCGATCGTGGTCGCAGCGGCGACGGCCGTGATCGGCTTCCTGTTCATTCCGGAAACGAAGGATCGCGACATCCATACGATCTGACGACGCTTCGGGTTAGCCCAAAGCTCGCTGAAAGGCCGCCTCGCTGGCGGCCTTTTCTGTTTTGCACTTCCGTCATCCTCGAACGGTCGAGCATCGCGAGACTGTTCGGGGATCCAGCGTAAAATGCGCCGAAGGCTCGATTTTGCGTCTTCGACGACTCTTACGCTGGATCCCCGGCCATCGACGCAGCTTCGCTGCGCTCGGCCGAGGATGACGATCGATTGATCGATTGGACGAGCCGAGCATGCAAACACAGTTGTCATCCCGGGCGAGCCATCTTGCGAGACCCGGGACCCATCTTGGTCGCGGTCCTGGGTCCCGGCTCTCCGCTTCGCTGCGGCCGGGATGACAAGTGGTGAGGCAATCACCGACCACCACCACCGTCATGCCGATGGAGGTCGGCATCCAGGCAACGATCTGCACTCGTTGTGTTGATGTTTGGCTGGATCCCGGCCTTCGCCGGGATGACGTTGGTGGTCGTAGTGGCCGAGGTTTGACGAGGTTCGGTTCAGCGTTTGCCGTAGAGATCGTTGAACGGCACCATGACGTGTTCGCGGTAAGCAGGGCGGCCCTTCAGCCGTTCATACCAGGCTTCGACGTTTGGAAGGCTCGGGCGCTCGATTTCGATATTGTAATAGCGGAAGAGAATGGCGCCCGTCGTGATGTCGGCGAGGCTCAAGCTCTCGCCGAGCATGTACTCTTTTCCGTCCAGCCAGCGATCGAGAAGCTGCAAATGCTTCGCAGACTGCTCGATGCCGCGATTGATGATGGACCAGTCTCTTTCCGCTTCCGGCGTGCGATAGAAGGCCCAGAACACATCGTTGAGGAAAGCCGGCTGCAAAGTCGTCTCTGACCAATCCATCCAGCGCTCGTAATTGGAGCGTTCAAAGGCATCGTCCGACCAGAAGCGGTCTTTGCCGTAGCGCGCCGCCAGGTAGCGAAGAATCGCGTGAGATTCCCATACGCCATGTCCCTCGTCCTCGATCAGGGGAATGCGTCCGTGCGGGTTCACTTTCAGGTATTCAGGCGTGTCGAGTTTGCCGAAGGCGCCGCCCGCCGGGATGTGCTCATGCGGGAGATCCAATTCTCCAATGAGCCACAGGACTTTTTGGACGTTCAACGAATTTCTGCGTCCCCAAACTTTCAGCATCGCTTGCTTTGCTCGCTCATCGATCCACCCGTCACGCGGGCGGCAATGATATAGAGGGATTGCGGGAGGCATCGCTAGAGCAGGCTCGTTCGTTCCAAGATAACGAATGATCTGCTCAGATAGCCTTCCCCCATTGGCGGCGGACGGGGCGCGCGATGGAGACGCCGGGGCTCGGTGCGATTGCTGGACCGCCGCCTTCTGGTCTCCTCTTGCGGCGGCGCGTGGGGGGCGGCTCGGCGTTGGCCCAGCCGTAGGCGAGGATCGTCATCAGGGCCGAGGCTGCGAAGAAATAGACGCCGGGCAGCACGCGCGCTTCCGTGTAGCCCGACGAATTGACGTAGAAGATCATCAGAGCCAGCACCATGACATCGGTCATGGAATAGCGGCCGATCCATTCCATCGTCGCGAACGATTTCCTGCGGAAGTCGTCAGGCATGTCGTGCGCCGTGATCAGCGTCAGCAGATAAAAGAGCTTCAGGAATGGGAAGAACACGGACACCGCGAAGACGACGGCGCAGAGAAAATACTCCTGGTTCTCGAAGAGCGCATACATGATCGTCAGGATCGAATGCTCGTTCGTCCAGACATAAACCGTCGTGAAGCGGATCGTCGGCAGGATCAGGCCGAGCGCGAAAAAGACGGTCGCGAGAATGATCAGGAAGCTCAGCGCGAAGTTGCGCCAGCCGGAGGTGCGGGTCGCTTGGCCGACGTCGGGCTGAGGCAGCACGGGGACGAGATCTGGCGCGGCGGCCATTCCGTCGGTTCGTATCCACGCGTACGACAGGATCATCAGCATGACGGCGGCCGTGAAGAAGTAGACGCCGTTGAGGCTCGAGGCATCGTAGACGCCCTGGCTCTTGATGAAGAAGATCGTCAGCGCCAGCACCAGGACGTCGTGCATCGACCATTTACCGAGCCATTCGAGCGCGCGCAGCCGGCCTTGATGGCGGACAATTTCAGCCGGCGGCAAAGTCGAGACGAGCAGCAGGTAGAGAAGCTTCGTCACCGGCAGCAGGATCGAGAAGACGAGCACGATCATGCCGAGGAACGTCTGGCCATCGTGCAGCAGCACGCTGACGGTCGAAAGGAGGGAATGCTCCGTCGTCCAGAACGTGAAGGTCGTGAGCTTCAGGATCGGCATCGTTATGCCGAGGGCGAGGCAGACGCTGGCGGTCAAGATGGTCAGCGATAGAAAGAAGCGCCTGCCGCTCAGCCACATGACCTGCACTTTCGGGCTCCTCTTCGCGACCAGGGCAAGCCCTTTCGCCATCCTCGCGAGGCAGCACTTCCGTTCGGCAAAATTGAGACAGCGGCCGGTCAAGCTGGATCAGTGCAGACGCGGTACGAATGATTGTTGTGAGGAAGAGGAAAGTTCATGACCGGCAAAGATCGTTCGTCCGAGGCCTTCGATCCTGTTGGGTACGCGCCTGACGGCAAGCCTAGAGCACGCGGGCTTGGTCTGCCGATGCCGGGCGTACCGGGGCCGCTCAACGCCATCACCGATGTCGAGGGCGTGACGGTCGGGTTCACGACGCTGCGCAACGACGGCGGGTCCGTTCATACGGGTGTCACCGCGATCCTGCCGCGCGCGGAGGGAGACCTCCTGCATCCCGTTTGGGCGGGCGTTTTCTCGATGAACGGCAACGGCGAAATGACGGGCGCGCATTGGATTCGCGATGCCGGCTGGTTCACCGGGCCGATCACGATCACCAACACGTTTTCGGTCGGCCTTGCACATCATGCGACGCTGAAATGGATGGCGAAGCGATTTCTTTCGCTTGGGGAGGATCTCTGGGCGCTTCCCGTCGCGGCCGAGACCTACGACGGTTATCTCAGCGACATCGCAGCCTTTCACGTCAGCGAAGAGCACGTATTGGCCGCAATCGATGGCGCCCGTTCGGGGCCTGTCGCCGAGGGCTGCGTCGGGGGCGGCACGGGGATGATCGCGTATGAATTCAAAGGTGGCACAGGGACTGCCTCACGGCGGGCGGCGACGCGTCTTGGAGAGCATACTGTTGGCGTGCTCGTTCAGGCCAATCACGGCATCCGGCCGTGGCTGACCGTCTGCGGCAAGCCTGTCGGCGACGCGTTGCCGGGACGGCGCTGCCATACCGTGGAGCGGGGTTCGATCATCGTCATCATCGCAACCGATGCGCCGCTGCTGCCGGGCCAACTCGAGCGTCTCGCGCGGCGGGCCTCCATCGGCATCGGCCGGGGCGGGACGCCGTCCGGTAATAGTTCGGGCGATATCTTTCTGGCGTTCTCGACGGCTAACGATCCGGGTCCGTTGCCGGAGCCTCCGGCGCTGTCGTTCACGGCCGTCAGCAACGACGATCTCGACGCGCTTTATCTCGCCGTCGTCGAGGGTGTTGAAGAAGCCGTGCTGAACGCGATGCTCGCGGCGGAGACGACGACTGGCAAACACGGCCGGGTCGTCGAGGCGATCGATGTGCAAAAACTAAAAGCGCTCGCGCTTCAATGAAGCAGCGAGCGCTTTGATCGTGTCGTCGGACGCGGTTTCCCGCAGAACGCCTCAGGCGTGCTGGTGCGAGTGGGGAATGCCCTTCGCGCAGACGAGATCGTGCAGTTCACCTGCGGAATACATTTCACGCATGATATCGCAACCGCCGACAAATTCGCCCTTGACGTAAAGCTGCGGGATCGTCGGCCAGTTCGAGAACGTCTTGATGCCTTCGCGAACACCCTGATCTTCGAGCACGTTCACATCCTTGAACGGCACGCCGAGGTGCTCGAGGATCTTCACGGCTGTCGCCGAGAAGCCGCACTGCGGGAACTGCTTTGTGCCCTTCATGAACAATACGACGTCATTGTCGGCGATCGTTTTGGCGATCGAGTCGTGGACCGGATCAGCAGCCATTCTGAGGTTCCTTTATTGGTGCGGAGCAGCCCGGACGGCGCACCCGCTTCACTTATTCGAGATGTGGGCGAGACCGGCCCGTTAGTCAATCCGGCGGCAGCGCGGTCGTAAGCTGCAGGGCATGCAATACGCCGCCCATGTTGCCGCCCAGGGCGTCATAGACCATCTGGTGCTGCTGGACGCGGCTTTTGCCCTTGAAGGCCGCCGAGACGACGTGGGCGGCCCAGTGGTCGTTATCGCCAGCCAGATCCTTGAGCACGATTTGGGCGTCCGGAAAGCGGGCTTTTATCATCCGTTCGATGTCGGCCGCTGGCATGGGCATTTTCGTGAACTCCAGGTCTGAGAAGGGGCGTTTGGGGATCTAGACTTTTGCCCGGGTCGATCAGGTAGGGCAAGACCCGCGATCAGCCAAACTTATCGAATTGTCACGCGATTGCGATTGGACGTTATCAAGGCGGATAGCTATGTTTAACTGCATTGAGGACGTCAAGTTCTCGAAGTCTAATGGAGGACACCATGAAGACCTGGACCAAGCCCGCAGTTCGCGAGCAGGAAGTTGGCCTCGAAGTTACGTCGTACCTTCCGGCTGAGATCGACCTCATCTAAGTCGATACTTCCGATTTGAATTCAAGCACGGCGGCAGGAAATCTGCCGTCGTGTTTTTTTTGTGCATGAAAAGAAAACACCCGCTGCGGGGTATGCAGCGGGTGTTTCACGAGCCGAGGAGGGGGGAACGCCTCGGCTGATGCGAGCTTTACTGCTCGCAATCGATAGTGACCTTGACCCAGGGTAGATCGAGCTTGCACTTGCCGGATTTGGTTCGCGTCAGAACCTTGTCCAATTGCAAATCGCCAATCTTGATCTTGCCGAGCTGGCCGGCGATGTCATTGCCTTCGGCTTTGCCTTCGTTGGCGTTGTTGTCGTTCTTCGCGGCGTCGGTCGAAGCTGGTGACGCCGGTGCGGGCGTTTTCGCTTCATCGGCTTTCTTCTCGTCCACCTTCGTGTCTGCGGCAGGAGCTTGCGCGTCTGCGGCAGGAGCTTGGCTCGCCGGTTCCGTGTTCGCATCCTTCGTCGCCGCGGGCGGGATGCTGGAGGAGGCCGGTTTCGAAGCAGCAGGCTGAGGCGGCGCGACAAGAGCGGCTGTTACGGCATCGGGCTTCTTGGCTGCGGGCGCATCGACCTTTGCATCCGACTGACCGCAGAGCTGCAGATCCTGCGGCGCCGGCTTCCAGATCATCGTCTTCGACAAAAATTTGATGCCAGCGTAACCGACGACTTTGAGGTCGCCGTTCGCGAGGGGTGTCAGCTCGACATCGTATTTGCGTCCGCGCTCGGGTGAATAGATCCAACCGTTATCCCAGCGGCCGTCGCCCGCCGGGGCGACATCGCCGATGATCTGCTTGCCGCATCCGCCTGCGTCCGATTCCGATTTCACCCAGACGACGTTGCCGCAAAGGGCGTTGCCGCATTGCTTGATCTCGACTGCGCCGCGACCGGTGTCGTTTATCCAAATACCGGTTGGATCACCAGCTGCCGATGCGCTCTGCAAAACGGCGGGTGCTAACAGGGCGACGAACGCCGATGCGATATACTTCACTCTGCGCATGAGACGATCCCTTCGGTGAAAGATCAGGTTTGTTCCATCTCTGGGGGTTTTGTGCATCAAGCCGTCTGGAAGCGATGTTCCAGAGGGCACAGCCCGTTTCGGAGCAGATGCTCCTGGTTTTTTTGACTTCCTGCACGAGACTTTCGGCAGGCTCAAGATAATGCTTGAAGCTACATCGTAACGGATTGTGCGGGATCGAAAAATACTGGCGCCCGTTGAAGCGTCGTCCGGTCGCACTGCGCGTGCGATGCGCCTCCGATCTCGCGCTCGGGCGAGATTAAGTCTCTCAAAACAGAAGATGTTTCGATGCTGAACCCATGTCTGGCAGCGGTGGTGTTTGTCGCGGCTTGATCGTTCGCGCTCGCGGGAGACAGCGGCATAACGACAGTGGTGATGAAAGATTGGCGGAGAACTTCGGGTCTGGTCGACGGTTGCTCCGATGAAGAAGCCGAATTCAGGTTTTGGAACGCCGATATTGCCGTCGAATAGGAGGGAAGCATGTGCGTCGCTTTCCTCAAATTTGAGAAGAGTGCGGACGATCGTTTTCCTATCCGATCATCGGATCATCATCTCTGTCGTTAATTCCTGTCAGGGATTGGGAACTTCGTCATCTCGAGCCCCGTGTTTATGGGACGCTTATATCTTTGCGCGTGCGGCACCGTCGAATTCTTATGTGCTTCTCCCTAAGTTACGTTTGCTCGTTACGTGTTGGAGAGCAGTGATGATGCCGAATGACTTTCCCAAGCACTCCGATTTTCTCAAACGCGTCGATCTCGAAGCGGAGGCATTCGAGAAGGAGAAGGAGCGCAATGACAGACAGACTGCGCTGATCTTCGCGGTGCTGATCGCGCTTCTCGCGGGCACAGGCATCATCTTGGTTGCCAGCAGCAATCGAACATCCGGGCCATCGGAACTCCGCGATTGCGCGTCGATCGAATCGGGGACGGAGCGGCTCGCCTGTTTTGACGAGCTGTCTCGACATGCCGCGTCGCCCTTCAAGGGTGCGCCGCCAGCGGAGCTCAGCGGCAAGAAATAACTTCGGGGGGAGGCCGATCTCACATGCTCGACAATAAACGCCGCGCGCAGGTTCTCGAATATTCCATTCTTCAGAACACAACGTTCGAGGGACCCATCATCGGCAGGCTCGATGGACGGAATTTCTCGGAATTCGTTCGCGACGAGTTTGGTCGCCTCTTGGACTACGCCGGTGTTGCGCCGCGCCGCAGTGACGGGAAGTTCGATCCGGACGCGTTGAAGACCGGCGAATTCATTGTTCTGCCCGGATTGATCTACCGTTATCGCCTGAAAGGACGACGGCGAGCCGCTTAATTTGGTCTCGGTTTTTGCGCCGCTGAGTGATCGCAACTTTGGGACATCAGCGAATCAACTTAGAATCCGCAGTCAAATCGTCATTGGAGCGAGTGAAGCGAGGCGGGCTCGCGAAGGCGCTTCATTGCGGGGTGCAGAATGCGGACGGTCATCTGCCATTTTTTTAATGAGGAATACATGCTGCCGTGGTGGCTCGATCACCATCGGCGCGTCTTCGACCACGGCATCATGATCGACTACAATTCCACAGACGGAAGCCGTGAACTGATCAAGAAGTTCTGTCCCGACTGGGAAATTCACACGACGCGAAACGCGTATTTCGACAGCGCCTGCATCGATCGTGAAGTCGAGGATTATGAAAGGACGTGCCGCTCGTGGCGCATGGCGCTCAACGTCACCGAATTTCTCTACGGCAATTTCCAGCAGCTCGACAAAATCATCGCGCCGACGCGGCATTTCATTGGCAATTACGTTTTCGTCGATCCGATGAACGGTCCGCCGCCGTCGTATGGACGTCCGCTGCACGAGCAGGCGACCTTCGGTTATTACGAGGATGACAGCGAGGCTTTCAGGAAATTAAATCTCGGCCTCAGAGCGAGCCGCAGTCTTCACAATTTCGGGCAGCGCTATCCTGAGCGCGGCGGACGGCACTGGTATCAGCGTCCGACGCTCGATGACTTGGCGATTTTCTATTACGGATATTCCGTTCTCAACGAGGAAGGAATCGCGCGAAAGCTTCAGATCAAAACCAAGATGAGTCCCGAGGAAATCCGGACTCATGGTGCTGAACATCCCAACACGGTTACGCGCGAAAAATACTTGGGCAACATCGATCGCCATCATCGGCCGCGATGCAAGGATCTGACCCCGGTGATCGCGAAGTTCGCGAGCTACCAAGGATACGGGCAGCTCGCGCCGGCTTGATCCTGTGCCGCTTGTTCGGGCACATCCGTCATCCTCGGACGGTCGAGCATCGCGAGACTGTTCGGGATCCAGCGTTACATGCGCCGAAGGCTCGATGTTGCGTCTTCGACGACTCTTACGCTGGATCCCCGGCCATCGCCGCAGCTTCGCTGCGTTCGGCCGAGGATGACGAGTCGTGAGCCTGCTTCGTCAGTTTTGCCGATGAGGCTATTTCACGCCGAGCAATTCGACATCGAACATCAGCGTGGCGTTCGGCGGGATGACGCCGCCTGCGCCGCGTGCGCCGTATCCCAAGGCGGCCGGAATGATGAGTGTGCGCTTGCCGCCGACCTTCATCGACGCGACGCCTTCGTCCCAACCCTTGATGACGCGCCCCGTTCCGATGGGGAACTCGAACGGCTGACCGCGATCCAGAGAGGAATCGAACTTCGCGCCCTTTTCGCCGTCCTTATAGAGCCAGCCCGTGTAGTGCATCACGCAGATCTGGCCGGTCTCGGGCGTGGCGCCGGTGCCGACGACGGTGTCGATGATCTGGAGGCCGGATGGTGTGGTGGTCATTTGTGATCCTTGTGGTTCAGCGATTGCTGGATTGACGGCTTGGAAAGCGATGGCTGCGGCAAGCACAACAGCAAGACTGGCGATTGTCGCGAAGCGTGAAAGTCGCATTGGGTCTCCCTATTCCTGAGCCGAGCGCGTCATGCGCTTATCGATAGCGGCGGCGAATACTGACGTTCATGGCCGCGCAAGTGGCTGGTAACGCCAGCGAGGCACCATCAGAAGCGCTGCAGTCAGAAACGCGCCTGTGACGGCCGTCGTTGCCGCAAGGCCCGCAACGTAGGGATGGCTTGGATTCGTTTTAATGGCGACGGCAATCGCGATCGCATGTGCGCCCGCTGTTAGAGCTGCAGATGCGAAATCGTGATAGCGGCGGGCTCTGTTTGCTGAGTTCACCCATCGCGCATCCGTGTTGAAGCTCGGCAGACGTTCATGAGCGCTGCCCAGTTGTTCGAGTTCGGACAGAAATCGGCGAATGTTCGTGAGTGCAGCTTCCGACTTGAAGTTGAGAAACAGAAGGCACAGCGATGCAAGCGGAAATCCGAGCAGCAGCCATGGCAGGGCGCTCGAGTTGGGTTGATCGGTGCCCGGGTGCGAGAGCGCGACCATTGCCGCGATCAAGGAGAGCGTCATCGTCACGTACAAAGCAAGCGCCTGCTGCCGTTGGGAGATGCGTGCGTTTGCCTCTTGGGCGGCCGCGATAAAGCGATAGTTCGCATCTACGATCGACATTCGCTGTCCTCAGCAGATATTTCTCACGCACTCATCAGCTTCGGAAGAAACGCTTCGTGCGCCGCTCTCGAGACATCGGGTGCTGAACGTTGGGCGCTAAACCGGTGGCTTGGACTTATTCAGGATTGCCTCGAGCCGGCGGTGATATTCCGACTCGATCGCCAGGACATGCTGGTAGACGTTGTCGAGTTCTTCCTTGCGGTCCTCGTTCTGCGCTTCCTCGACCCAGGTGGCCAATTCTTCGCGCAAGGTGAAAAGGACGTCGAGCGCGCCTTTGATCTCGCTCAGTTCCTGCTCGGGTTGGGGAACGCTTTCGCTCGCCATTGAGGAGGCCCTTTCCGCTGTAAGTGCCAGCAACGCTTACCACCGCATTAGGTGCCCGGAAAGATCAGCTAACCGCACCAGTAAGTAGGCCTTGCTATGAACGCCGTCATGCGCCGAGTTCTGCCTGCATCAGCTTCGGCAGAAACGCTTCGTGCGCGCTACGGAGTTCCGACAGCGGCAAGGGCTTCTCGCCCTTGAGGGCGATGGCGTCGCCGCCGACGCGGCCGATGATGCGGGCGGGAAGTTCGAGAAGGCGGGCGCGCTCCAGGACTTCCTCAGCCTTTTGCGGCGTCACTTCGACGACGTAGCGGCCTTGATCCTCGCCGAACCAGATCGCGTGGGCTGGGAGCTTGCCTTCGTAGGGGTAGAGCTCGACGCCCAAGCCGTTCGTTCCGCCTGCGAGCGCCATTTCGGCGACGGCGACGAGAAGTCCGCCGTCCGAGCAATCGTGGACGGCGAGCGCGCGGCCTTCGCGGATCAACGTGCGGATGAGACGTCCGGCCTTGATTTCATCCTGGAGATCGACGGGCGGAGGCGCGCCATCGAATTTGCCGGTCGCGTGGCGCTGATAGAGCGACTGGCCGAGATGGCCTTCCTCGCGGCCGATGACGATCAGCATATCGCCTTCGCTCTTCAAGCGAATGTCGGCGATCTTGCTCCAATCCGGCACGAGGCCGACGCCGCCGATCGCGGGAGTTGGCGGAATGCCGATGCCGTTCGTTTCGTTGTAGAGCGAGACGTTGCCCGAGACGACGGGATAGTCGAGCGTGGTGCAGGCTTCCGCCATGCCGCGCACGCTGGCCACGAACTGGCCCATGATCTCGGGCCGCTCTGGATTGGCGAAGTTCATGTTGTCGGTGATCGCGAGGGGATCAGCGCCGACGGCTGTAAGATTGCGCCAGGTTTCGACGACGGCCTGCTTCGTGCCTTCTTCGGGATCGGCGGTAACGTAGCGGGGCGTTACATCACACGCGACGGCGATGCCCTTCTTCGTTCCGTGCACGCGGACGACGCCCGCGTCGCCCCCCGGACGGCCGACGGTATCGCCCATCACCATGTGGTCGTACTGTTCCCAAATCCAGCGACGGGAAGCGAGAGCAGAGCCGCCCATCAAATCCTTCAGCGTGCCGAGGATAGAGTTTGGCGCGGGTACCCATTCGGGGAGAATTTTCGAGGGCTTCTTCGGCTCGATGTACGGTCGCTTGTACATCGGCGCGGAGTTCGCGAGCACGGGCACTGGCAGATCAGCTTCGATGTTGCCCTTATGCTTGATGACCATGCGCTGGGTATCGGTCGTCTGGCCGATGACGGCGAAGTCGAGACCCCATTTGGTGAAGATGGCTTGCGCCTGTTCCTGCCGTTCCGGCTTCAGGATCATCAGCATGCGCTCTTGGCTTTCCGAGAGCATCATCTCGTAAGCCGTCATGCCGGTTTCGCGCTGGGGCACGAGATCGAGATTGAGCTCGATACCGACGCCGCCTTTGTCCGCCATCTCCGACGTCGAGGATGTGAGACCGGCAGCGCCCATATCCTGAATCGCGATGATACTGTCCGTCGCCATCAGCTCGAGGCAGGCTTCGATCAACAGCTTCTCGGTGAAGGGGTCGCCGACTTGGACGGTCGGACGTTTCTCGTCGCTCTTCTCGTCGAATTCGGCGGAGGCCATCGTGGCGCCGTGGATGCCGTCGCGGCCTGTTTTCGAGCCGACGTAGACGACCGGCAGGCCGACGCCCTTCGCGGCGGAATAGAAAATCTTGTCCGTCTTCGCGAGGCCGACGCACATGGCGTTGACGAGGATGTTGTTGTTGTAGCCCTCGTCGAAGTTGGTCTCGCCGCCGATGGTCGGGACGCCCGTGCAGTTGCCGTAGTGGGCGATGCCGGCAACGACGCCGCCGACGAGGTGGCGGGTCTTGGGGTGATCCGGCGCGCCGAAGCGCAGCGCGTTCATGTTGGCAACGGGCCGCGCGCCCATCGTGAAGACGTCGCGCATGATGCCGCCGACGCCGGTCGCTGCACCCTGGAAGGGTTCGATGTAGGAGGGGTGGTTGTGGCTTTCCATCTTGAAGACGACGGCGTCACCGTCTCCGAGATCGACGACACCGGCATTTTCGCCCGGGCCCTGGATCACTTTCGGGCCGGAGGTCGGCAGCGTCTTCAGCCAGACGCGCGAGGACTTATACGAGCAGTGCTCGCTCCACATGACCGAGAAAATGCCAAGCTCACAGATCAGGGGCTCGCGGCCGAGGATTTCGAGCAGGCGCTCGTATTCGTCGGGCTTGAGGCCGTGCTCGGCAACGATTTGGGGGGTGATCTTTCGCGTAGTCGTATCGGTCATAAGGATCTCGTCGGGCGCTCGGATTGCGACCGCTTATATGGGCTCGGGAACGGTTTGTCGCCTTCGCGCTCAGACGGGCCCAACGGCCAAACGTCGCGATGTCGCGGCCGCCCTCAATTCGGGGGTGGGCGGCAATCCCGCCCCGGCGGGGAAGGGTTTCGCTCGGAGAGCTAGGCCAGAAATCCAAGGACTAGAGGGGGCGGCCTTGGTTCACCGGTGTTTCGGCCTGCTGGTGCCCGAGCCAGTCATGCAACTCGGCGATCTGCTTGTTCTGGGACCTGATGATGCTCTGGGCCAGCTTCCTGATTTTGGGATCTTTGCCGTACTCCAGTTCCACCTTGGCCATGTCGACGACGCCTTGATGGTGGGGGATCATTTTGGCGACGAAATCGACCTCGGGATTGCCGGTGTAGGTCACGGACCTAATGTCCTCGTCCATCTTGAGGATCGCGCATTCCAGCGCTTCTGTGGCAGGCGGGCACGGCGTTTTGGCAACCCAATATGTTTTTGCACGATCTTTCGTTTTGCCCGTTCGCGGGGTCACGGGGGGCGTTACGGCCGGGAAGCCAAGGCAAACCAGGGCGGTGAAGTTTTTCATAAGACTTCCTTTCCGGCAAAAAGGCTGACGGCGAGCCTTTTTCGACTATCCGAAGGTCGTTGGGAATCCCGGAACGTGGGGGCTCAGATTTGATCCGAGTTTTGTGCGCATTGGATGCATCGCGATGGTCGCGCGCTCTCAATCGGTGACGGCTCGATCTCTCATCGGGATTTCGATTTCGAGGTGTCTTTTACGCGCTTTGGATGTGGCACTTTCCGTCCTACCCGTTTGGACTGTGACCGTTTCGCGCTGCAAAACTCGCAGTTCGGAATTGCGCTGTGTAGGGATTTTCTTCGGTCGGTCAGTAGCTTATTTCGGCTGTCTAGCGACGACGTCACGTCCAGACAATTGTGCGCGGATTTGAACTCGCCCGCTTAGACAGTGGAGATCCTGTCATGACACGTTCCGCAAAACTCACAGGTGTTGTGCTTCTTTCGAGCTTGGCTTTGCTTCCTGGTGCCCGTGTTTCGTCGGCTGACGAGGCGGCTTATCATGTCGCTCCGCTCAAGGGCATTACCTTGGCGGTCGGGCCGAAGCGGGCGGTTGGCTATTACACCAACGCCGGAAATGCCTGCCATCTGACGCTCATGCTGGCGGATTCCTACACCGAGGGCGACAAGGCGGCCTCGGAGCCGGTTCGCATCAATCTCACCGTGCGTGAAGGCACGTCGGCGCAGGTCGATGCGTTGGATGGATCGCTCTCATTCGCATGTGCCTCGGGTGCGTCAGCGATGATCATACAACCGGTGCAGCAGGTCGCGTATAACGCAATTGCGAAATAACGACGGACTTTTTCTCGGCGCGCTTCCAAGTCCACGCTTGCAAGTCGTTCGGGATGGGGTGGGAGCTGCAACTCCCGCCCTTTTTTTATTTTTCTATGCCGCTGAATTCATTAAGTTTTGTCGTTTTCGAGATCTCTGTGCGGCGCGCATGAGAGACCTGCCATTTTGCCCACTGGCGGAACCTGGGTCGATCACATATCTACACCGTAGAAGAGGCGGCCCGGGGGCCTTATCCCGGGATCCGGTACGGGATTGAGCCCGGCCGTTTAGCCAGACAGGTGATGTTATGAAGGCCATCGTGTTCGCTGTGTTCCAGTCGATGAGGTCCGGTTATGCCGACCCTCGCAAAAGCCAGCGGCGCGGGAACATCCGCTAAAGGCGGATTGTTCGACTGCATGGGAAAGGGGCCTTTCGGCCCCTTTTTTGTTGTTTGGTGGGGAGCTTAGTATCTGCCCGAGAACGAACGGGCCGGGGTCGCGGCGTAGAAAATTCTTTCAGATCTGAAGCGCGGCGCCGAAGCCATTCGGATGAGCTGCTGCTTCGTCAAGCGGCGGAGATTTTCTGACAAGCGGAGATAGAGTTGCTTCATGCGGATGAGGCGGACCGGGCTCGCCGCATTCGAGCGCTGCTCGCGGTCGATCATTTCGCGAACACGCGAGACGCGTTCGAGAAGTGTGATGAGACGTCGGGACATGAATTTTTCCTCCGGATTAGGGAGGTGCGTCCGGGCAATTCGACTCAGCACCGGGCACACCCGATGCGGTCCGACATCGCAGCACCGTTATGGCGCTGCCAGAGGGGCCCGGCCCCGCAATCCTAACAGACGTAGGAACGGCTCCGCTGCGCTCCAAGAGGGCCATCGCAAATGCCACGAAATGATCACAATGGAAGCCGGACGCACGTGCTGTTGCGAGTGGGGCTGAGCATCCGACGGCGGTGATGGGGAACCGCGACAGAGCCCATGAATTCCGTCATCCCGGCGAAGGCCGGGATCCCGACAATGAGCAGCGCATTTGGTGCGCGCGGCGCGTGCTGTAATCAAAGCAGGCACCGAAGTTGTTGAAGCTTGTCTGGTGCCGACCTTCGTCGGCATGACGGTGGTTGGGGTTGCTTGTGTGCCCTAACGGCACTCTGCGCTTCTAGCTCGTCATCCTTGCGCGCGTGCACCTTCCTCGCAGTTTGTCATCCCGGCCGGAGCGTAGCGCAGAGCCGGACCCAGAAACGCGAGGAAGGTGGGTCCCGGGTCACGCGAGAGGGCTCGCCCGGGACGACAACCGAGTGGGGTGGGGTTCGGTCGGAGAGGGCTAGGCCGCGGCTTCGAGGGTCGAGAGCAGCATGCTTTCGAAGACGCGTCTGCCGTCGGTGCCGCCGAGGGCCTTTTCGTAGAGGCGTTCGGGGTGGGGCATCATGCCGAGGACGCGGCCCGTCTCGTTGACGATGCCGGCGATGTTGCGCTGGGCGCCGTTCGGGCAGGCGTCTGCCGTCGTCTCGCCTGCCGCATCGGAATAGCGGAAGGCAACGCGGCCTTCGCCTTCGAGACGGTCGAGCGTTTCACTATCGGCGAAGTAGTTGCCTTCACCGTGTGCGATCGGAACCTTGATCACTTCGCCCTGGCGGTAGCACTTCGTGAAGAACGACTGATCGTTTTCGACCTTCAGGAACACGTCGCGGCAGATGAAGTGCAGCGAGGCATTGCGCAGAAGTGCGCCGGGAAGCAGCCCCGACTCGCACAGGATCTGGAAGCCGTTGCAAATGCCAATGACGGGCGTTCCGCCTTTCGCCTTGGCGACGACGTCCTTCATGATCGGCGAATGCGCGGCCATTGCACCGCAGCGGAGATAGTCGCCGTAGGAGAAGCCGCCCGGCAGAACGATGACGTCGGACGAGGGGACGCTGGCATCGCCGTGCCAGACCATCTTCGGCGCGAAGCCGGTCACCCGCTCAATCGCGGTTTTGACGTCGCGATCGCAGTTTGATCCCGGAAAAACGATGACGGAGGCGCGGAGCATTCGCACAGGTCCAAAATAGGAAGGATGACGGTTTAAGTAGTGGGACTCGGCTTCGGTGTCCACCTGCCGAGCTGTCCCACTCGTTCCGCGCCACCTTCGCTATCGCCCCCCCGCGCCCCCTCCGCGTCAAGGGCAGGGGAGAAATGTGCTGTTTCCCTCCCAGGTCGAGCGCGGCACCAGCGTCTTCTGCTCTTAAATTCCGCTCCCCCTTGCGGGGATGGGTTAGGGGTGGGGGCAATTTCCACTGTTCGAACGCGCGTTCCCCCACCCGGCGCGATGCGCCACCCTCCCCGCAAGGGGGAGGGTAAAGTACGCCATCATCACGGAGAGCCGAGTGGCGATTGCTCGCGTTTTTTTCGTTCGGCTTCGTCGCGGGAGGCGTTGGTCAACCGGCTGTCTTCTGCCTTCGCGGCGGCGACGAGCGCGACGAAATCAGCCTGGTTGCCGTAGCCGCAGGCCTTGCTCTGTGCCGTCCACACGCTCGTTACCTGCTTGACGAACTTGCGCAGGACAACAGCGGGGTGTCCGGGCTGGCCGGGCTCAGTGAAGGTGATTTCAACGCGCCAGACGTCCGGCTCGGCGACCGTAATGACGTTCGGGTTGTCCCCGGGGCGCCGTTCGGCGCCGGGAAGCCATGCCGCCCAGGTGTGGAGGGCCTCGAACCCGATTCTGCAATCGAGATCAGGAGCGGGCTCGGAGAACGCTTGGCACGGCGCGAGAGCTACCATGGCAAGCGTCATCCCGAACCTTGGCGCCATCGATCACCCGATTTCGTAGCTGTAATTCTCGATGACGGTATTGGCCAGCAGGTCCTTGCACATCTGCTCGACGATGGCTTTCGCCTTCGCCGGGTCGCTCTCGGAGAGATCGACCTCGATGTACTTGCCCTGGCGGACGTCGCCGACGCCCGTGATGCCTAATCCCTTGACGGCGCCTTCGATGGCTTTGCCCTGGGGATCGAGCACGCCGTTCTTCAATGTGATTTTGATATGGGCTTTCATGGCGTCCTTCATTCTCTCTCCCCGCATTCGAGCGGGAAGAGAGAACAGAGTGTCAGTTAGTTCGGCTTGCCGTTGACGGGCGTTACCGGACCGTTGATCGGAGTGTTCGATGCGACGAGCACCGGACCTGCACCGCGCGGGCGCGGGGTTTCGGTCAGGACGCCGAGGCGGCGAGCAACTTCCTGATAGGCTTCGAGAACGCCGCCGAGATCGCGCCGGAAGCGGTCCTTGTCGAGCTTGTCGCCCGATTGAATGTCCCACAGGCGGCAGCAGTCCGGGCTGATCTCGTCAGCGAGGACGAGGCGGATCTGCTCGTTGTCGTAGAGACGGCCGAACTCGACCTTGAAGTCGACGAGGCGGATGCCGATGCCGAGGAAGAGGCCAACCAAGAAATCGTTGATACGCAGCGCGAGCTGCATGATCTCGTCGATCTCTTGCGGAGTTGCCCAACCGAACGCCGTGATGTGCTCTTCCGAGACCATCGGGTCGTTAAGTTCGTCCTTCTTATAATAGAACTCGATGATCGAGCGCGGCAGCTGCGAGCCTTCTTCAAGGCCGAGGCGCGTCGATAGCGATCCTGCAGCAACGTTGCGCACGACGACTTCGAGCGGCACGATTTCAACTTCGCGGATCAACTGCTCGCGCATGTTGAGACGTTTGATGAAATGCGTGGGCACGCCGATTTCGCCGAGCTTTGTGAACACATACTCGGAGATGCGATTGTTCAGAACGCCCTTACCCTCGATCAACGCGTGCTTCTTCGCGTTGAAGGCGGTTGCGTCGTCCTTAAAGTGTTGAATAAGGGTGCCCGGTTCAGGACCCTCATAGAGGACCTTTGCCTTGCCCTCATAAATTCGCCGACGCTTGTTCATTCCTGGACCTCTGAGGATCAACAGCTTGCTCTCACTCATTGCGATACACGGATCTTTTCACGAGTTCGTACACGGACGCTGACGCCTTGATTCTCCAACGTGTTTTCTTCATGTCGGGAAGGAAGCGGCGCACCTTTCGCGCTCGGATGTCTTGGCCGGACACTAGCTGAAGGAGGGGGGCGACACAATGTAGACCATGAGCCGCAGCGCCTCTTATGGTGAGCGGCAGCCAAGCCGTTGATTTAACTCAAAGCACGCGGTAACCGTGCGTCGAGATATGCATTTGTGGGGCCTCTGCAATACGCGTACAGCGTGCAAATGCAGTTCATACAACCAAAAGTCCATACCGGCTGGCAGTCCGGGCGAGGAGGATGACGCATGACGACCTTCGACAATCGCGAGCGGGGATTTGAGAACAAGTTCGCCCATGACGAAGATCTGCGTTTCCGAGCCGAGTCGCGTCGCAACAAGGCGCTTGCTGAATGGGCCGGCGCGAAGCTCGGGCTCACCGGAGATGCGCTTGAGGCTTACGTGAAGGAAGTTCGCAAGGCCGATCTTCTTGAGAAGGGCGATGAGGATGTGTTCCGGAAAGTGAAAGGCGATCTCGAAGCAAAGGGCGTCGCGGTTTCCGAAACCGAAATCCGCAGCTTCATGGCTGAAGCGCTCTCGAAGGCCGTGAGCGATATCGAGTCGGCGAAGAGCTGAGAGTCTTTGTTGAGCGTTGGCGACGCTCTTTAGTGGGCGTTTGCGACTCCCCTGCGGTGAGCCGGCCGCAAACGCCGAAAATACCGGAAAGTTTCGCGGACGGGGCTCTTTCGGGCCCCGTTTCGTTATCCGGCGAACGTCGGCATGACGGTGGCAGTCATCCGAGAGTGCGCAGAAATTTTCCGAACTCGAGAAGTCCTTCCGGCCAGGGACCGTGCCCCGACGCGGTGCTGATGTGGCCGCTTTCTCCCGCATCGCTAAGGGTTGCACCCCATTTCGCCGCTAGGTGTTCGGCGCGAGCATAGCTGCAATAAAGGTCGTTGTTGGCGACGACGACGTGCGATCGAAACGGCAATCGTTGTTGGGGCAAAGTTTCGAAGCCGCCGTTACCTTTCTCGGGCGGCCATCGCTGGCTGCCGTTGTCGGGCCAGAACTTGGCATAGTCGAGATCGGCCGGTGCTACTAGGAACGCGCCGATGACGCCATTGCGTTTCAGCTTGCCGGCGGCGAGCACCGTGGCTGCGACGCCGAGCGAATGAGCGACGACCACGACCGGCTGCGTCGCGCCGCCCGCGAATTTCGCGATGCGGTCGCCCCAGGCTTCGACCTCGGGATTTTCCCAATCATGTTGGATGACGCGACGCGCTGTCTTGAGATTTCTCTCCCAGCGGCTCTGCCAGTGATCAGGGCCGGAGCCCTGCCAGCCGGGCACAATGAGAATGTCGACTTCCGATGTTTTCATACCGGAATCTGATTAACGGACAGCGGCGGAGGATGGAAGAGCGGCAGAGCGACCGGGCTCTCAAGGAATTCCAACACCACAGTTTCTGGCGGCGGATGGCGCAGAGCCGCTACGGGGGCATGAGTTAGGGGAGGGAACCGCAGGAGGGGCATGGCGTTGGCGAGTACGCACCATCCGCAGTCTGAGGAGACCCCCCTTATGAAAATTGAAAATCTCGAAGACCTGTTCAATCATACGCTCGAAGATATTTATTACGCCGAGAACAAGCTGGTTAAGGCTTTGCCAAAAATGGCGAAGGCTTCGGATTCCCCGCAGCTCGCCAAGGCTTTCACGGGGCACATGGAAGAGACGAAGGAGCACATCGCCCGTCTCGATGAGGTGTTCAAAGCTCTCGGCCGGAAGTCGAAGGCAACCGAATGCCCGGCCATCAAAGGCATTCTGGAAGAAGGCGAGGAGCTGATGTCGGAGATCAAGGATCCCGACACGCGCGACGCAGCGATGATCGCTGCGGGCCAAGCGGCCGAGCATTACGAGATCACGCGCTACGGCACGCTCGTCTCGTGGGCGAAGCTCCTGGGTCACAAGGAGATCGCGACGATCCTCGAAAAGACCTTGAAAGAAGAATACGCGACGGACGACAAACTAACGAAGCTCGCAGAAGGCCGTCTCAATAAGGAAGCAGCGTAAGTCTTATTGCATCGTTGGCGCCGGTCGGCCGTAACCAATCGGCTGGCTGGCGCTGGCCATGCCGCCGCTCGCGATTACAGCGGCGGCGTGGGCGGGTCGGAGAGCAGGTAGAGAACGTAGGTTGCGCCGCCGGGGGTGCCGTTGGCGCGGGTCAGCGTTCCGAGCGGTTCGATCTTGCGGAATTTCTGCTTCATCAATGGCAGGTCGACACGTCTTTCGAGCTCGACATAAAGAGCCGGTTTTTCCAGCAGAGACGGAGCAAGCGGCGGCAGGAATTCATAGCGAATGCGCTGATCGAGCTGCGCGACTTCGCTTCGCCCCTTGAGGCCCATGAGGAGTTGTCCGGTCGTCGCGTAGCTTGAGGTCGCGACCCAACCAGCATTCGTCTCGCGGCGCTTGGCTTCGATGGCGTCGGCCAAGGCAGGCCAGCCGCGCATCTGTTCCGTCGGGTCCTTTGCTGTCGCCGCTAAAGGATGAACGGCGTGCGCGTAGATGGCCACCGTCATCGCGAAGCCGATGCCGAGCGCGACGAGGAACGTCGTGCGCTGTCTTTTCAGCGAAAGGTTCTGGAGAGTGATTGCGGCGCAGATCGCGAGTGATGGATAGAGCGGCGCGGGCCAGTTGCCTTGCACGCGATCATGCAGCGCATGGGCGGCGAAGTAGATCAGCATCGGCAGTATCGACGCCGCCAGCAGCACATCGTTGCGCCTCTCGCCCCGGCTTTCGATTGCTGAGCGGGTGATCTTCACGAGACCAACGATGGCGAGCACTGCGATGACAGGGCTCGCAAGCGCGAGGAAGACGCCGATGAATTCAAGCAGATAGGTCGGTCCCGCAGCGCCGCTGTGTGCGACGCGTCCGAACTGCTTCGTGAACGATGCCCAGTCATGCTCGGCGTTCCAGATGACGACGGGGCTCGCGACAATGGCCGCGATGACGCCGCCAATCCAGAGCTCGGCCGTGCGGAACCATTTGCGATTTTCGGGCGCAGCTATCAGCCAGACGAGAATGGTGCCGCCGAGAAATAGGTTCGTATATTTCGAAAGAAAACCGAGACCCGCGAACAGTCCGACCGCGAGCCACCATCTCGGGTTTTGGCTGCGGTCCAGTTCGGCGAGCGCCCAGACGACAAGCCCGGCGAAAAGCACGGAGGGCAGATCCGGCGTGACGATGATGCCGCCGACCGCGAGCAGCGGCATCGCCAGCATGATCCAAACCGACGCCCTAGCGATTTCCGCTCCGTAGAGGAGGTGGGCAGTTCGCCAAAGAACGAGGGCGCCACCTGCACCGATCAGCGGTCCAAGCAGCCGGACACCAAGTGTCGTGTCTCCGGCGATGGCGCGTCCCGCGCCGATGATCCAGGCGACCATCGGCGGGTGATCCAGATAGGAGAGCGAGGAGCCAAGGGACCAGATTCGATAGTAGGCCTCGTCGTCGACGAGGCCGAGGTAGCTTGCGAGGCCCAGACGAATGGCGGTCAACGCGAGGATGGCGGCGAGCAGGATGCTGTTTGCGTTTCGCTCGTCGAGCTTTCGTGCGGAGGGCGCTGGGCCGGTCGCCGCTTCGGTGGTGAGAACGGCCGTCATCGCCGCCAGGTGAGAGCAGAGCTGACCGCGTAATTGAAGACGGCCGCCATCAGTGCGCCTGCGATGCCGGCGCGCCACCACGTCGTATCGTGGCTGTAGACGAGGTCGGCGACGCCGATGTTGGCGAGGGCGCCGACGCTGCACACGGCGTAGAAGATCAGAAGGCCCTTGATCGCCTCGAACCCGCTCAAGCGGCGATCACGGAACGTCAGGACGTTGTTCAAGAAGAAGTTGAAGGTCATGGCGACGAACGACGCGAAGATCTGGGCGGCGTTGAAGGTTGTGCCGCTGACGTGGATCGCGAAACGAAGCGCGAGAAGATGGATGATGAGGCCCAGCGTTCCGACGAGCGCGAACAGGACGAACCGGGGCGGCACCAAATTTCCGGAGACCTTGGCCAGAAGCAGCCCGAGAAAATCCGCGATTACGATGCCGTCGAGCTTCGACTTGCCTACCCGGCGCGGGCGGAAGACGTAGGGCATCTCGTGAATGCGTACGCCTGCGGGCGCGGACGCCAGAATGTCGAGAAGGAGTTTGAATCCGCCCGGCGAAAGGTTCGGTGCGATCGTGTCGATCAGGTTTCTTTTGAGCATGAAGAAGCCGCTCATCGGATCGCTGACGTTCGTCCGCAGGAGGAGGTTCGAAAGAGCCGTCGCAATCGTGCTCGATATGCGGCGCGCCGTCGAAAAGCCTTCACGGGCCTCGCCCGACTGGCTGTAACGGGTGCCGATGACGATGTCAGCGTCGCTGCCTTCGATGTCGCTCAACATGGCCGGCAGCAATTTTTCATCGTGCTGGAGGTCGGCATCGACAACGGCCACGATATCGGCGGCGGAGGCGAGCATGCCTTCGATGACGGCGCCCGCCAGTCCGCGGCGGCCGACACGGCGCATGGCGCGGACGCGCGGATCGTTCGCGCCGATGGAGCGGATGACGCCCATCGTGCCGTCAGGGCTGTCGTCGTCGACGAAGATCACTTCCCAGCGGACGCCGGCGAGAGCGGCATCGAGCGCGGCGATCATCGCGGCGATATTTCCGGCCTCGCAGTAGGTCGGGATGACGACCGTCAATCGCGGCCGCAAATTGCCGGCCTTGCCCAAAGACCCAACGGGCGGGCTCAAGGTATCCGACGCGGAGATGCCGGTTAGCGGTTCGGAAGTTACCATGAGCACCATCGAGCAAGCGGATTGGGCGGGTCGGTTGCCGGATTGGGGCCACCTGTCCGCGAAATCAAATCGAACAGCAGGTAAATGCCGGCGACTGTTGCGGCCATCGCAACCCCGGCGAAGATGACGTCAGATATGAAGTGTGCGCCTTGCGACATGCGCACGAGGCCGGAGAAAAGGCCACAGAGAACACCCGCGAGAAGGAGCCGCCTTCCCATGCCAGCAAAAAGAAATGCGGCTGCGAAGAACGCCGTGTAGGCCATCGAAGCTTCGCCCGCTACGAACGAACAGTTTTTCTCGCACTGCTTCGAAGGCACGAGCGGAGGCGTATAGGTTTTCGTACCGCCGAACTCGACGAGGTGAACGGGTCTCGCCCGGCCCCAATTGTCTTTGAGAATGGTGTTGCTGACGATGCCCGGTCCGATCACGAGGCACGCCGCTAGGAAGAGCCATTTCGGAGCGGTGAGACCAAAGCTGGCGCGCTTGCGAAGGACGGAGGCCGCGAGACCCGCGGCCGTCAGAATGCAGAGACCGACGAAGGTGGAATAAAGCGTGAGGCGGATCACGTCGGCGATGGTGCTCGATGCGCCGTAATAGATGCCGCCGCCTTTGCCGACAAAGACGCCGTCGCCCTTATAGAAAAGAGCGGCAGTGTTGATATCGACCTGGGGGAACAGGTTGAAAAAAATGCCGGCGAGCACGCCGACAATCGCGGCACCCCAAAGGAGCAACGCGACTAATCTGCTTTTTTCCTGTGCTCCACAGTCGGCTTGCGGTTCGCCCGCGATCATGATTCCCATCGGACCCAATATTCTCCGCCCGTGGCTCGCTTAAACTTCCAGTTTCCGGATGTCACGTAGCAGAATTCGACCGGGCCAGTCACTCAGCCCAAATCCGATTCGATCAAACGGCGAGGCTCGCCTTCCAATGTGTCGAAAAGGAGTTGCATGCATCCGGCTGTGATGGCCATCAAAACCCCCGCGAAGATGACGTCGGACAGGAAGTGCCCGCCTTGAGCCATACGCGTCAATCCGGCAAGGCCGCCTAGCAGAATGCCGAATGCTACAAAGTTGCGGGAGAGTGATCTGAAAAGAAGAGCAGCGGCGAACAGCACGATAAATACCGAAGAGGCCTCGCCTGAGACGAACGAGCAATTGAACGAGCATTGGCTTGAGGGCGGGAACGGCGCGGTGAACGCCTTGCTGCCGGCGAATTCGACGACATCTCGCGGACGGGCTCGGCCCCAGTGGTCCTTGAAGCCGATGTTCGCAACCACGAGGGGGCCTGTCAGCAGGCAAAGGGCGAGGAACAGCCATTTTCTTATTCCGAAGCCCAGCCAGCTGGAGGCCGTTCGGCCTGAGATGACCAATCCAACGACGGTCAGAGCGCACGTCACATAGAAAGCGGCGTTGAAGCCGAAGCGTATCACGCCAACGGCCGGCAACTGATTGCCGACGAACTGGCCGTTTCCCGCGTAGAACAGATGGGCGACTTTGAGATCGATGCCGGGCATCAAGGCGAAGACGGCGAACGAAAGGGCGCCGACGGCAACGGCGCCCTTGATCAGGTCAATCGCATCGATACCCGGCTTTTCTTCGGCCGGATCATGCTCATGGCGCTCTTCAATACCGAAAGCAAAGCCCGGCGCCGACATCCCACCACCCCAACATAATCTCGAGCTGAAGCCTATCGTCAGCCGAGATGGCAGCGGCACGTCAGTTTCGTTACAATTCGGTGACGGAGCGCAGGTGAAGGTTCATGCGTTGCCGAATACGCGCCGGAAGATCGTGTCGACGTGGGCGGTATGATAATCGATGTCGAACATCGCATCGAGCGCGGCGGGCGGCACCTTCGCCGTCACGTCCTTGTCCGACTTGAGTTCGGTCAGAAAATCCTTGCCCAATTCCCAGGTCTTCATGGCGTTGCGCTGAACGATGGCGTAGGCGTCCTCGCGGCTGACGCCTGCCTGGGTCAACGCCAGAAGTACGCGCTGGGAATTATGCAATCCGCCGAGCTTCTCCATGTTGCGCTTCATCGTCTCCGGATAGACGACGAGCTTTTCGATGACACCGGCGAGGCGAGCGAGCGCGAAGTCGAGCGTGACTGTCGCATCCGGGCCGATCATGCGCTCGACGCTCGAATGCGAGATGTCGCGCTCGTGCCAGAGGGCGACGTTTTCCATCGCAGGTAGCGCGTAGGCGCGAACCATGCGGGCGAGACCCGTCAGATTTTCCGACAGCACTGGGTTTCGCTTGTGGGGCATCGCCGACGAGCCCTTCTGGCCGGGCGAGAAGTACTCTTCCGCTTCCAGCACTTCCGTTCGCTGCAGATGGCGGATCTCGATGGCGAGGCGCTCGATGCTCGAGGCCACGACGCCGAGCGTCGCGAAGTACATGGCGTGGCGGTCGCGCGGAATGATTTGCGTCGAAACGGGCTCGGGTACGAGGCCCATTTTCTCGGCCACGTACTCCTCGATGCGCGGATCGACGTTGGCGAAGGTTCCGACCGCGCCCGAGATGGCGCAGGTGGCGACTTCTTTCCGGGCTGCAACCATGCGCTCGCGCGCGCGCTCGAATTCAGCGTAGGCATAGGCGAGCTTGACGCCGAACGTCGTCGGTTCGGCATGGATGCCGTGACTGCGCCCGATGGTGATGGCGTCCTTGTATTCGAAGGCGCGGGTCTTGAGTGCGGCGAGCAGACGGTCGAGGTCCGCTATCAGAAGGTCAGCGGCGCGCACCAATTGCACGTTGAGGCAGGTGTCCAACACGTCGGACGACGTCATCCCCTGGTGGATAAAGCGGGCGTCCGGGCCCACGTGCTCGGCGAGGTGGGTCAAGAAGGCGATCACGTCGTGTTTCGTTACCGCCTCGATTTCGTCGATGCGAGCGACGTCGAAGGTGGCTGCCGAACCTTTTTCCCAGATGTTTTTTGCCGCAGTCTCCGGAATTATGCCGATCTGAGCGCTGGCTGTCGCGGCGTGGGCTTCGATTTCGAACCAGATTCTGAAGCGCGTCTCAGGCTCCCAGATGCGGGTCATTTCGGGTCGTGAGTAGCGGGGTATCATAGAGATAAATCCTTGATGCAACGCGGGAGGCGTAGCAGACGGGCAACGCTTCAGCAATCGCGCGAGCCGAGGATGTGGACGCCACAGCGAGACGTTGTCGGGCGCTAATTCTCTGCTGCTCTGCAGCAAATGCTTTGCAACAATTCGTGAATGGCCGCCTCAATTATCGCCAGTGTATCGCCACGAACACGTGACCTATTTCGTCATTACGAGCGGGGCATTTCTGTTTTTCATTCAGGTAATATTCAGGGCAGTTAAGTCACACTCGTAAAAATCGTCGGTCTACGTTCGAATTAGCGCATTCTATTCGCGGGCGGGTGGGCCTACATTGACTAACCCAAGGATGTAATGAGTCGAGGAACTCTCAGGGTGGCACGATGATCCCCCGATTGAGTTCCGCGCCAAAAACCATAGCGGGAGACTTGAAGAAATGTCGCAACAGATGGGCAGCGGGGAGCTGGCTGAATTGGTCCATCAGATGGAGCAGTCTGAGGACGATCCGCGCCAGTGCTACGCCCTCGTGAAGGAAAGAATCACAGAGTTTCGCGATTCGGGCCGGGATATTCCCGATGAATTAACGAAACTTGAAAGGCGTCTAATGACGGAATGCATGCTGGCTTCTCAAGGCCGCTGATATTCCCATCATCGCAGGACCGTAATAACCTGCAATTGCGCTTCGTTGATTTACAACTAATCTGGTTTACTTAGGTCGGCTTGCGCAATCTGGCGCGGGGCGGCCTTTTGTTTATGTGCCCCCAAGATGCGAGGCTTTGCCGCCCTGACGCCGCTGTTTGCTGGGCTGCTTACAATACGTTGTGAGTGCCGTCGCAGTAGGGTTCGTCGTCGGTCGCCTTGCAGCCGCAGAGATTGAAGGTGCCGGAATGGTCCGGGACGAACCGCATCGGTTCGAAGGACGTGCCTTCATGCGAGCCATCGCAGAAGGGCTGGGTCTTGGATCGGCCGCACCGGCAATACCAATATTCCTGACCCTCAGTGAGTTCGACCTGGTAGGGCCCGGTTTGGGCAATAACGGCCTCGTCAGACATCCTTGTACTCCAATCTCGTATCGCTCCACTTAGGCTTCCCAAACTCGGGTCGCCTAAGGGTGCGGGCGCAGCGTTGTCGCCGCTTTTGAGGACTCGCTATCGGGTTTAGGCCTGCCGGGCAAGTGCTCCAAACTGTCTCGCCATGCCGGCGAGCGGTGGGCTGCCTAACATTCAGGCTGGCAAATATTTTCAGCAAAGGGATTGTAGACATCAGCAAATGGCTGGGCGAAGGTCAGCTCCGGCCTGGAATCCCTGAGGCTCGGCGATGGGTGGCTTCGGCCGGCTAAGCGGGGAAGTCTTCAGCGCCAAAATGTGATCGCCTGAGACAGCAGATGATGAGGGGCCCACGCATGTCCGATCTCTTTCGCAAGAAATCTGTCGCCTACGACGACTCGGACTTCGGCATGAAGCGCGTCTTGAGTGCGCTCGATCTGACGCTGCTTGGCGTCGGCGCCATCATCGGAACCGGCATTTTCGTGCTGACTGGCATTGCTGCGGCAACACAGTCAGGCCCGGCAGTCGTTCTCTCGTTCGTCGTCGCGGGGTTTGCCTGCGGCTTTGCGGCGCTCTCCTATGCCGAGTTGGCGTCGAGCGTCGGTGGATGTGGAAGCGCCTATGGCTACAGCTACGCGGCCTTCGGGGAACTCATCGCCTGGATCATCGCTTGGGACCTCATCCTCGAATATGGCGTTTCGGTCGCGGCCGTCGCCAATGGCTGGTCGGGCTACTTCAACAACGCGCTGACAGCAATCGGACTCGGACTGCCTGAACATCTGACAAAGGGGCCTTTTGCCGGGGGTGTCGTCAATCTTCCTGCCTTCGGCATCGTCTTCGTGTTGATGATCATGCTGATCGTCGGGGTGAAGGAGACGGCGCGCATCAATGCAGCGATGGTCGCGGTGAAGCTTTCCGCGATCGCCATTTTTCTTGCGGTCGCGATTTTCAATATCAATCCTGCGAACTGGACGCCGTTCGCACCTTTCGGCTGGTTCGATCATGCGGCGGACGGCAGGCCGGTCGGCATTCTTGCCGGCGCGTCACTCGTCTTCTTCGCCTACGTCGGCTTCGATGCTGTTTCGACGGCTGTTGAAGAGGCCCGCGACCCGCAACGCGACGTGCCACGCGGCCTTGTGGGCTCGCTCATCTTCTGCACGATCATCTACATCGTTGTTTCGGGCGTCCTGACGGGCATCGTCAATTACACGGAACTCAACGTGTCATCGCCCGTCGCGTTCGCCTTACAGAAAATCGGCTTCAATTGGGCTTCAGGGTTGGTCGCCGCCGGTGTCATCGCCGGTCTGACGACCGTGATGCTGGTGCTCTACTACGCGCTGACGCGCATCATCGTCGGCGTCTCGCGGGATGGTCTGCTGCCGCCCTACTTCTCGGTCGTCAACAAGCGGACTCATACGCCGGTGCGGACGACCGTGATCGTCGGCATCATCATGGCCGTGATGGCGGGCTTCATTCCGCTCGGTGTCCTTGCCGAACTCGTCAACATCGGAACGCTTGCCGCCTTCATTCTGGTCTGCGCGGGCGTGATCTCATTGAGATATACGCATCCGGATTTGCACCGGCCATTCAAAACGCCCGGCGGCATCACTCTGCCGGTCCTCGGCGTTCTGTCGTGTGGCGCTCTGATCGCCTTCCTGCCGTTCGAAACGCACTTGCGTTTCGTCATCTGGCTGGCGATTGGGCTCGTCATCTACTTCGTCTACTCGATCCGGCACAGCAGGCTCGCGGTTAACGTCCCGGCCAATTAGCCTATCGGCCTCAAAGACCTCTGGAAAAAGATAAAGGGCGAGAGTAGGTTCCCGGCCGACCGCGGCCGCCTGTAAGCTTGCCTGCTCATCCGTCGGCCCCGGATACGAGGACCAACACAAATGGATTGCGACAGTCGAAGCGACACTTCGATTTCGCCGGCATTCGTTCCGCTCGCCTGATATTCGGGCCTGCTCGGACGGCTGCGCGGCGGCCGAGAACCGGAAAGGCCTGACATGCTGCGCAGCTATCGCCGCGAAAATTCGTACCTCGTATTGGGACAGGAAGGCATTCCGACCGAGACGGCGGTCCCGCTGGATCTCCCCGTCTGGATCGATCTCTACAATCCCGCTCCGCAGGACAACCGCTACGTCGAGCAACTCTTGGGAATTTCGCTGCCCACGCGTGAGGAGATGCAGGAGATCGAAGTTTCGGCCCGGCTCTATCAGGAAGACGGGGCCGAGTTCATGACGCTGACGGCGGCGTCTCTGCTCGAGAGCGACGAGCCGATCAACACGCCAATGACCTTCGTCCTCAAGGGCAGTACGCTCGTGACGGTTCGCTATGCCGAACCGAAGGCCTTCGCCAATTTCGTCGTTCGCGCGCAGCGTTCGAATGCCGTGCCGGTCTTCAACGGCGAGCAGATCATGATGGGCTTGATCGAAGCACTGCTCGATCGCATGGCGGACGCTCTTGAAAGCGTCGGAAGCGGCATCGATCAGGTCTCGAGGCAGGTCTTCCGCAAGGGCGGCAAGGGCAAAGAAAAGGCCTCCCCCTCCGGCGAGGACTTGCAGGCCGTGATCGAGAGAATTGGGCAGGACGGTGATCTGTTGACGAAGGTTCGCGAGAGTCTCGTCAGCATCAACCGCGTGCTGACCTATCACACGAGCGTCGAGCAGCAGGACAAGAAGGTCACGAAGGAAGCCAAAGCGCGCACGAAGGTTCTCTATCGTGACGTCGTCGCGTTGACCGATCAGGCGACGTTTCTGTCGAGCAAGGTCAACTTCCTCCTCGACGCGACGCTCGGGCTTATCAATCTGCAGCAGAACCAGATCATCAAGATTTTCTCGGTCGCCGCAGTCGTGTTTCTGCCGCCGACGCTCGTCGCTTCGATCTACGGTATGAACTTCGCGGACATTCCGGAGCTGAGGTGGGGGCTCGGTTATCCGTGGGCGCTTGGCATGATGGTCGTCTCGGCGATCCTGCCGTATCTCTATTTCAAGCGCCGCAGGTGGCTTTAATGCTGGGCGTTGGCTGCTCCGCTTCGCTGAGCCGGCCGATTCCTACGTTTGCGTTGGCGACTCCGCTAGCGCGGAGCCGGCTGCCAACGCCGGTGATTTAGCAACACCGTCATGGCGGCGGACAGCAAGCGCGAATGCGCTGCTCTTTGTCTGGATCCCGGCCATCGCCGGGATGACGGACATAGATACGCTGTCATGCCCACCCCGAAACGTCATCCCCGCGTAGGCGGGGATCTGTCCAAGCGTCCGTTCATCGCAAGTATTCAGCCTGGAGAGATCCCGGCCTTCGCCGGGATGACGGGAATTGGGGGAATGTCCTAATTCCGCATCATCAGCACCGTCATGCCGGCGGAGGCCGGCACCTAGTCAGGCTTTGGTACAACGGCAGGTGCGGTTCGCTCCGCGCGGACAGCAAGCGCGAATGCGCTGCTCTTTGTCTGGATACCGGCCTTCGCCGGGATGAAGGACATAGATGCGCTGTCATGCCCACCCCGAAACGTCATCCCCGCGTAGGCGGGGATCTGTCCAAGCGTCCGTTCATCGCAAGTATTCAGCCTGGAGGGATCCCGGCCTTCGCCGGGATGACGGTGAGGAGGGGCGGGCGTCGGTGTCAGCTGGCACGGGCTCGTGCGGGCGCCGCCTTCGTTTGGTTCTGGGTCCCGGCTGATAGCAAGTGTTGGAAGTGTCTCGAGCTTTCTGCACACTTCGGCCGGGATGACAGTTGGGGATGGCGTTGAAGTTTGGCGTCAGCCATTGCACGTGTGCGGAGCAGGTGCGCAGCGTTGGAATCTAGTGCGCGGTGCCGGTCATGCCGTCGTTGCTGGCCCAGCGGAGAGTGGATCCCGTGCGGCTGACCGAGAAGCATTGTTCGCGGCCCGACTGCCAGATGTTCCAGCGCTGGCAAAACTGGTTGCCGGAAATGCGCCAAGTTCCGCGGTCTTCGCCGACGCCGCCGGAATAGATGGCCATCGCCCTCGATTTGGCGATCATCGTGCCACCGGGATTGTAGCGGATGGGAAGCGATCCAAACGGTGCCGAGATGTAAATCGTCCGTCCGGCGAGCAACGCGTGAAGCTCGGCGCCCGTGAGATTGTCGGCAATTGCCACACCGGCCGATGCCATGACCGTCGCTGTTGCCAACGCGGCGCTTACGCCTCTACGCATGCTTGTTCACCCCCGCCCGAAATCAGAAAACGCGAGGGGGTACGCTTAGCAAATCGCTTCGTGTGCTGCGCAACAAGGCTGTGGAAAAAGTAAAGATGGGGCGCGGATTGTTGCCGCGAGGACTCTGTTACGATTCCAGCAGTCGGCGAGCTGCCTGATCCGGCGTCATCGTGCCCGAAAGGACTGCATCAGCGAGCGGTTCGAGACCTTCCTTGCCGCCGGATTTGATGCGTGCGGCGACGATGTCGGCGGCAGCGCGCGCAATCAAATAGCGTGCGCGGCGGCGCCGTCTCTTCATCGCGCCATCGATGGCAACGCGGCTGCCGATTTCATCGAACGCGCTAACGAGTTCGGGAACGCCGTCGCCGCTCAACGCGCTCGTCTTCAATACCGGAACTTTATCCGCCGCCATCGCGCGGATCGACAGTGCGCCGATGAGCTGCTGCATCGTCTGCTCGGCGCCAGGGCGGTCAGCCTTGTTGACGACGATGATGTCGGCGATTTCGAGAAGGCCGGATTTCATGGCCTGGATGTCGTCGCCCAGTCCGGGTGCCGCAATGACGACCCGGATGTCGGCGACCTCGGCGACGTCGATTTCGTTCTGGCCGGTGCCGACGGTTTCGAGGAGCACGATATCGAAACCGGCGCCGTCGAGCGCGTCGATAATGCGGACGGCGGCGGGAGAGAGGCCGCCGAGATAGCCGCGCGAGGCGAGGGAGCGCACGAAGACCCCGTCGTCGTCGAGCGCTGCCGTCATGCGAATGCGATCGCCAAGGATGGCGCCTCCGGAGATCGGGCTCGAGGGATCGACGGCGATGACGCCGACGGTGCGGCCGTGCTGCCTCAGATGCGTGATGACGGCGTTGACGAGCGTCGATTTTCCGGCGCCAGGCGGGCCCGTGAAGCCAACGACGAGGGCATGGCCGAGGTGGGGCTGTAGCGCCTGCAACAATCCGGGTGCAGCGCCTGACAGCCGCTCAAGCTCGGTGATGACGGTCGAGATGGCCCGCCGCTCGCCGGCACGCATGCGCTCAACGTAGCCCGCTATTTCAGCGGCTGGGATGCGGGCGACTGGGGGAAGGGCGGCTGCGGTCGTTTTGGTCATGCGCCTGATTAGAAGGGAAGTGCTTCAGGTGCAACAGTGGGTTGGTTCATCTGTGGATGGCTGGTCTGACCCCGGTGTTTCTGCAGATCATCCGTGTAATGCTCAATATTGACGGGGGTGGGTCGTCGCTGAGCAAAATCCAAGCAGATGAGGGAAGCCGCATGCCGACGCACGCGTATCGCGCCGATATCGATGGTCTGCGAGCCGTCGCCATTCTAGGCGTCTTGGCCTTCCACTTTGGTCTGGGCGGAGTGACAGGCGGTTACGGCGGTGTCGACGTTTTCTTCGTGATCTCGGGCTTTCTGATTGCCGGAATTATCAGAGGCGAGCTCGAGGCCGGAACTTTTTCTTTGGCGCAGTTCTATGCTCGTCGGATCAGGAGAATTCTGCCGGCCCTGGTCGTGTGTCTTCTGGCGACGACGATTGCCGCGACGGTTATCTTTTTTCCTCATGACTTAGTTACCTACGGCAGAAGTTTGCAGTCCGTCGCGACCGGGACTTCCAACTTCTACTTTGCGAAAAAGGCGGGAGACTACTTCGGCGGCGTTGCGGCCGAAATGCCGTTGTTGCACACGTGGTCGCTCAGCATCGAGGAGCAGTTCTATGCGGTGTTTCCGCTGGTCATCATGCTGCTTTTTCGCTTCAGGCGCAGTTTTGTCACCTCGGTGATGGCGATCGCGGTGGTCGCGTCGTTGGCTTATAGCGTGAGCGCGGTTTCGCACGCGCCTGCGCAAGCGTTCTTCTCGAGTGCCGGTCGCGTCTGGGAATTGCTTTGCGGTACGATGTTGGCATTCGGCCTGCTTCCACAGGTCCGAAATGGGATCGTGCGAGAGGCGGAGGCGTTCATTGGCGCGGCGATTATCTGTTGGTGCTACTTCAGCTATACCGCATCGACACCGTTTCCGGGACTTGCGGCTGTGCCGCTATGTTTGGGCGCCGTTCTCATTATCCACTCGGGAATCGGTTCCGAGCGCGACACCGATTTACCGAAGACGATAATTGCGCGATTGTTGGCGTCTTCGCCAGGAGTTGCTCTGGGGAAGATCTCTTATTCGGTCTATCTCTGGCATTGGCCGCTCCTTGCGCTGGCCCGGTATCGGTATCCGCAAACCTTTGCTGGCGAACTGAAACCCGAAGTCGGCTTGGCATTTTGCGTCGTGAGTTTGGCCTTGGGCACACTTTCGTGGCGCTTCATCGAGCGTCCGTTCCGCGGACTTCCAGTCTCGGAGCGCCGTTGGCAAGCTTATGCCGGTGGATTGATCGTTCTGACGATCCTACTGGGTGGGACGCGGCTGCTCATCCAGGCACCCCACTCGGTGCAGACTTGGCCCCCCGAGATTGTCGAATTGGGCGGTGTGATCGAACGCAATCGCAAGCCCGCCTCTTTCGAACTTCCTCCGTCAGAGCAAGGCTGGCCTGTCGAAACGCATATAATCGGAAGCGGAAGAGGCGCGGAAACCGGAGACGCGCTGCTGTGGGGTGACAGTCACGCTCTGGCGATTATCCCGGGCCTTCAGGCCTATGTGGAGAAGGCAGGTAAGCGCGTTGTTGTGTCCGCTCATCCGGGATGCCCGCCCTTAATTGACGTCATTTTCTCGGGCAATCGTTTTGAGAACGTTTGCCAGGGCCTAAATGACCGCACGCTCGCTGCAGTGCTGAACAGCAAAATCAAGCGCGTCTTGCTTGTCGGGCGTTGGGCGTTCTTCCCCGATAAGATGTATTTTGAAAACGGGAAAGCCACCTACCGACGTGGACAACGAGGCTCCGATGCGTTCGCGCCGGCGCTGGAGGCGACAGTAAAAACGCTCGTGGAGCATGGTAAAGAAGTCGTGATCATGGGACCGGTTCCCGAGTTTGAGTTCAACGTCATTTCCGTCGCTGAGCGTCATCTTGCTTGGGGCATGGCTTTGCCGGAAGAACAGACCCTACAGACCTTTCTCGACCGCGAGCGGCGCCTGCTGCCCATACTCGCGCGGTTGGATCAAGCGGACGGGGTGGACGTGATCTATCCGCATTTGCGGCTGTGCGAAGCAGGCAGATGTCGCTATCTAAAGGACGGTGTACCTCTGTATTCCGATGACAACCATCTGACCGCGGCGGGAGCGAGAGAACTCAGCAATATGTATGCCGAGTTCTTCAGGTCCAACCAGGGTGTCACGACCGCGTCGCCATAGTCAGCTTCTACCGCGGCTTCTACCGCGGCGATCTCAAAACCTCTCCAGCACGTCTTCTTCGGCCGCGGGTTCCTCCGGCTTCGCGGATTTGAGGATTGCCGGCAGAATGTCTTCGGCCTTGTCGACCACGATGAAATGCACATCGAGGCCATCGCGGATGAAGGTCTCGCGCTTCATGTGATCGAGAAGCGTGAGGAACTGGTCCCAGAAGCCGTTGATGTTGGCGATGACGATCGGCTTCTCGTGGCGGCCGAGCTGAGACCACGTCAATTGCTCGACGAGTTCCTCCAGCGTGCCGATGCCGCCGGGGAGGGCAACGAACGCGTCGGCGCGATCGAACATCAGCTGCTTACGCATGTGCATGTTCTCGACGATGATCAGCTCGTCGACGTCTTTCAGCATCAGCTCGCGGCTGCCGAGGAATTCCGGGATGATGCCCGTCACCTTGCCGCCCGCTCCAAGCGCGGCGTGAGCGACTTCGCCCATCAGGCCGAGGCTGCCACCGCCGTAAATCAAGCGGAGACCATTGTCGGCGAGCGCTTTGCCGAGTTTTCTGGCCGCAATCGCATAGGCTGGGTTCAGCCCCTTGCCGGAGCCGCAATAGACGCAAACGCCTTCGATTTTTGAGGGGGTTGTGGATTTCTTATCATTTGCCGGTGCGCCGGCCGGCAATTTGGTCATTTCATTCATTCTCGTACCATTCTCAAACTACGTAGCTTCAATATCTAGGAATTCGCTTCCCACTCGCCAGAGTATGCATGGGATGCATGCCGCTTTTGTGGTGGTCGTACGGCGTTCAATTTCTAATTTTGCGCTGTCGAGCCTGCGGGACTGGCGAGAACCCGACGCGTGTGGTTAGTTCATAACCGGGTTCAAAGGCGATGTTATGAAAAACGGCGAAGCCACGGTTTCCGCGAAGAAAACCGCGATCTCCAGCGCTCGGGTGGGTGCCGCTTCCGCACTGCTCGGCATTCTGGCGCTTTTGCCGCTGCCGCTCGATGCCGCCATCGATCATGAGGATGCCCGTGGCGCTGGGACGACCTTTGTCGTCAACCGCGCGTTTCCTCGCGTTGTGGCCGTGGATAATGAAGATACGCTCGAGGCCGCCGAACCGTTTCACGCTTTGGCTCAGGATTCCTCGAAGCCGCCCGATAGAGCGCCTCCGCCGGCGACGGCCAAAGATCTCAATGAGAGCCTATGGCCGCCGAAGGAGCTTGGGCTGACGGATCGCGTGCAAGACTGGCTCGCGCGAGCTAATCGCGAATTTCAGACGACGATCATTCGGCGATTGTCGACGCCAGCTGCTGGCGGCGACGCGATTGCCCAGAAAATCGAGCAGGTGAAGCAGGAAGACGCTGAAGCCGCGGCTCGGGTCGCGAAGGAGGCGATCGACGCGGCGCAGGCCAAAATTGCGGCGGAGGCCGAGGCCAAGCATAGCCAAGAATTGTCCGAGGCCGCCGCGAAAGCCGCGGAAGAGGAGAAGGTGCGCGCCGCGGAACGAGAGCGTGTCGAAGCTGCGCGTATCGAGGCGCAACGGCGTCAGGACGAGCTTCGGCTCGCTGCGGAAAAGAACGCGGCGGAGCAGAGAGCTGCGGAGGAAGCCGCAGCGAAAGAAGCTGCTTTGACCAAGGAACGAGAACTCGCCGCGCTACGAGAGGCTGAAGCCGCTGCCAAGAAAGCAGCGGAGGAGAGGCAAGCAGAAGCTGAGCGGCAAGCGTTGAAGAAAGCCGAGGGAGCGAAAGTCGCGGAAGCGGCTAAGCGCAAGGCGGCAGAAGACGCAAAGCGTGTCGCGGATGAGGAAGCGGCTAAGGCGGCTGCCGCTCGCGAAGCCGAGGCAAAAGCGATTGCTGCGAAGGAAGCCGCGGAAAAAGAACGCCTCGCGCAAGAGGCGGCGAAGAGAGATGCGGAAGCCAAGGCAGCTTCTGCTCCGGCAAAGCAGGCGATGGTCGAGGATGTCGACAAAGATAAGACCGACGTTGCGGCTGCGCCGAGCGCGACCCAGCAGCCGTCAGCGAAAGATCACCAGCCGGCGGTGATCACCGATAAGAAATCTTCGGGCGGTGCGGACGACGTTGCTCGCAAGCCACGGCAGAAGCACGTGCACGCCCATCGCCCGGCCAGCAACCGCGTGGCTGTTGCCAGCAATCACGTGGCGCGGGGACCTGTGGTGAAGCGCTGGGTGCGGCGGGCTCGGCAGGGCCGCTGCCGGTCTGCCGGCGAAAAGATTTTGCTGCCCGGCCGCTATACGGTCGCGCATGGCGATAACTTGTGGTTGATCGCCCTTCGCCACTACCGCACGGGCTGGTACTTCCGGCGGATTTATCTTGCGAACCGGAGCGTTATCCGCGATCCGAACCTCATCCATCCGTGCGAGCGGCTCTACCTGCCGCGCCCGTAACGGCGATGGACTTTCCAGGCGTGTGACCCTATCTGAAGCCGAATGCAAAGCGCCGTTGTCAATTGGTGCGCGGCAGTCCGCGATGGACTGTTGGCGCGCATTACGCCTTCCGCCGCGTCCAGCCGGGTCTTGAAGGCCCTTTGGCCCTATGTGTGGCCGCAGGACCGCCCCGACCTCAAGCGGACGGTCATCTGGTCATTCGTCATCGTCGTCATCGCCAAGGGCGTGACGGTCACCGTGCCTTTCACGCTGAAGTGGGCGACTGATGCGCTTGTCGCTGCGACCGGCGGGCACGTGGCGAGCAACCAGACGCTGCCCTGGCTGATCGGTGCGCCGGTGCTGGCGACGATCTTTTACGGCATCGCGCGGATCGTGATGTCGCTGCTCGTGCAGGTGCGCGAGGGCATGTTCGCGCGCGTTGCGATGCATGCGGTAAGAAAGCTGGCGCTGTCGACATTCGAGCACATGCACCGGCTGTCGCTGCGCTTCCACCTCGAACGGAAGACCGGTGGTCTGACTCGCGTTCTCGAACGGGGCCGGACGGGCATCGAGAACATCAGCCGCATGGCGCTGATGACGCTCATTCCGACGATCGTCGAATTTCTGATGATCATCGCGGTCTGCGCTTACGAATTCGACTGGCGCTATATCGTGACCATCGTGGCGATGATCGCGGCCTATCTATGGTTCACGGTGAAGGCGACCAACTGGCGGCTTTCGATCCGCCGGGCGATGAACGAGAGCGACACGGACGCCAATACGAAGGCGATCGACAGTCTGCTCAATTACGAGACGGTGAAATACTTCGGCGCGGAAGGGCGAGAAGCGGCGCGCTACGACAAGTCGATGGCTGCCTACGAGAAGGCGAGCATCAAGACGTATACGTCGCTCGCGGTTTTGAACTCGGGCCAAGCGATCATCTTCACCATCGCGCTGACGATCTGTCTCGTGATGTCGGCGACAGACATCGTATCGGGCAAAGATACGGTCGGCCATTTCGCGATGGTCAATCTGCTGATGCTGCAGCTCTTCATGCCGCTCAACTTCATGGGCATGGTGTATCGCGAGATCAAACAGGGCCTGACGGACATCGAGCGCATGATGGAAGTGCTCGAGCAGAATCCGGAAGTTGCTGACAGGCCAGACGCCAAAGAACTCACGGTTACGGGCGGCGCCATCAGGTTCGACCATGTGGGCTTCGCCTACGATCCGGAGCGCCGAATTCTGAAGGACGTTTCGTTCGACGTGCCGGCCGGCAAGATGATCGCCATCGTCGGCCCGTCGGGCGCGGGCAAGTCGACGGTCGGGCGGCTGCTTCTCCGCTTCTACGATGTGACGGCTGGCCGGATCACGATCGACGGGCAGAACATTCGCGACGTGAGCCAGTCTTCGTTGCGCGCGGCTATTGGCGTGGTGCCGCAGGATACCGTGCTGTTCAACGATACGATTTTCTACAACATCAAGTATGGCCGCGCGGACGCGACCGACGCGGAAGTTTATCACGCGGCGAAGCTTGCGCAGATCGACGATTTCGTGCGGGCGCTTCCGGACGGATACAACACGATGGTGGGCGAGCGCGGGCTCAAGCTTTCGGGTGGTGAGAAGCAGCGCGTTGCGATCGCGCGGACGATCTTGAAGTCGCCGCCGATCCTGTTGCTCGATGAAGCGACGAGCGCACTCGACAGCCATACGGAAAAGGAAATTCAGGACGCGCTAGACCGGGTTTCGAAGGACCGTACGACGGTCGTCATTGCGCACCGGCTGTCGACGATCATCCATGCGGACAGCATTCTGGTGCTGGAAGCGGGGCGCGTCGTGGAGCAGGGGACGCACGGCGAACTTATCGCGAAGAACGGTCTTTATGCGAGCCTCTGGGCGCGGCAGCGGCAGGCTGAGAAGGCGCGCGAGGAACTGGCTCATGCGCTCGAAGAGGCCGGAGAGCCCGCGTAAGAAGCGAACAGAGAGCTTCAGTCTTCGACGATTTTCCAGCCGTCCGGGTTGGGAAGTTTCTTCCGCTTCGTCTCGGCTTCATCGCGCGTTGTGAACCGGATCGCCAGGGCGCGCGGGACGAACACATCGCCGTTGCCGAGATAGGTATGCTGTCCGGTGGAGCGGAAAACATCGCGCCGATGTTCTTCCAGTAAATATGTCATTGGCCGAGATCTCGCGGTCGCCGGGGTGAGCGGGAAGTGTGACTGCAACTTTCGGCAAAAAACTAGCCCCGAGATAGGGGCCGGGAGACCCATCTCGGGGCTAGTTGCGAGTTCAGCCTTTAGCTCTTCCAGGAAGCGTGCGGCTTAGCTCGAGCTCACGAATTCTATTGTATACTAAAAAAGCAATCAATTGAGGGACGCCGCGCAAGTCCCTTTTGACGCGGCGAAGCGATCTGCGGTTTGGGGAAAGTACCTGTGGGTGCAGGGAGTGGGGGGCTTTGTTTCACTCCTAGCAAAACTTATCCCCGGTTCATCGGCTGGTGTTAAAGTTCGCCTTTCGACCGGTATGGTCCGGTTTTTGAGAGGATGTGACGTTTGGACGTTCGGGAATTCGCAGCGACATCGAAACGGGTACTGGCCGCGATTTGGCGTGGTTCGGTGATTGCGCTCTGGTCCGTGCGCGAGATCCTGAGGACCGCCTGGTCGATTGCGCGCGGGCCGTTGATTACGGCGCTCAACATCGTCATGGCGCTGATCATCCTCTTTGAGGAATGGGGATGGCGGCCGCTGTCCGATCTCATCGGCCGGCTCGCGAAATTCGCACCTATCGCGGCGGCGGAGCGGTTGATCGCCAGATTGCCGCCTTACGCGGCGCTTCTGGTGCTGGCGTTGCCTACGGCGTTCCTGCTGCCGCTGAAATTCGTGGCCGTGTGGCTGCTGGCGAACGGGCATTTCGCGACGGCGACCTTGTTGTTCATCGGGGCAAAGGTCGCTTCGACCGCGATCATCGCGCGTCTCTTCATTCTGACGAAGCCGTCGCTGATGCAGATCGGCTGGTTTGCGCGCGGCTTCAACTGGTTGATGCCGTGGAAGGACGCGCTATTCGCTCAGATCCGCGCGTCGTGGGTTTGGCGGTATGGCCGTGTGATGAAGGCGCGGATCGTGGAGGAGGCGAAACGCTCCTGGAGGCAGCTCAGCCCTTACGCCTCGGATCTGTGGCGACGATTGACGGGGCGCGAACTCCCGTTCGCCGGAAAGCCGGGCGAAGAGCGCGATCTTTCGATAAAATGATTCGCGATCACGGGTAGGTAGAAGTGCCTAATTGGGCGGCTGAAATTCGTCCGCGGGGGAACATTTGGCAGCAGCATTGGCGTGCTTGGGGGGGAACCGATAATAGCAATTGGGCAACACTGCGCATCCCCTGGAGCGGCACGCTGCTGCCGATGGCCGATCTAATGTTGACGAACGCGGTCAAGTAACTTCTTCTAAGTTCGAAGTGAGCCCATGTGGCTTAAGGGGCAAAGTTCGCGGCGCTACTCGTTACACGTGTGGGCGCTGGTTTTGGGGGCATAGGGATGCGATCGAGAGTTTTATCCGGCCTCATGCTGGTTTTGGCGTTGGGTACGCTGACCGCAGCAACGGGGGGGATGTCTACTGAAGTCCGGGCGGAAGAGGCGTCGATCACCGGCATTCCGGAAGACTCGCTCGCGGCCGACTGGAACGACCCGGTGCGCGCGGCATTCGCGCAGCGCGGCATCACCTATGGCGTCAACTGGATCGGCGAATACTGGAACGTCGCCAAGGGCGGCAACTCGCAGGGCTCCAACTTCGACGGCCGATTCGATGTCCACACCGACATCGATCTCGAAAAGCTGCTGGGCTGGAAGGGTGCCGCCATCCACGCTAACGGCTTTTACATCCACGGTATCGGTGCTTCGACGGAACGCGTCGGCAATATCTTCGCGGTCAGCAATATCGAGGGCTACGAGACGTTCCGCCTTGATGAGCTGTGGCTGGAGCAGTCGCTGCTCGAGGACAAGTTGAAGGTGAAGGTTGGCTCGATTGCCGCCGATACCGAATTCTTCATCAGCGATACGGGCTCCCAGTTCATCAACGGCACGTTCGGATGGCCCGGCATTACGGCTGCCGATCAGGCGGCGGGCGGACCGGGATATCCGCTGGCGTCGCTGGGCGTGCGCGTGCAGTACACGCCGACCGATAATCTCAACATTCTCGCCGCCGTCTTCAACGGCAGTCCGGCTGATCCTTTTTCCGAGAACCCGCAAAAGGACAACAATCACGGCGTGGAATTCCGTCTCCAGGACGCGCCGCTGCTGATGGTCGAAGCGCAGTTCAAGTACGACGTCGGTCTTCCCGGTACGTTCAAGCTCGGCGGCTGGAAGCAGTTCAACCACTATGCGCCCGAGTTTCTCGATCCGAGCGTTCTCGACACCAGCTCGGGAATCTACGGCATCATCGATCAACAGATCTGGAAGGGTGAAGGCGACAAGTCGATCAACGCGTTCGTGCGGCTCTCCGGTAGCCCGGACAAGCAGAACCTGATCGATACCTATGTCGATACGGGCATCGTGTTCACGGGCTTCGTGCCGGGCCGCAAAGAGGACAGCTTCGGCGCGGCGTTCGGCTATGGTCACATCTCGAACGATCTGTCGCAGGCTCAGACCGATCCGGACAACGACTTCACGTCGAACGTGCTCTCGAATTACGAATCCGTTCTGGAGCTCAACTACCTCGCGAAGATCCGTCCCGGCTTCACCATTTCGCCTGACTTCCAATACATCTGGAACCCCGGGGGCCGGGTCGGCAGCGATGCCGATGATTTGCAGGCAATCCCCAATGCGGCGGTGGTCGGCGTCAGGACGACGTTGAATTACTGAGCCGAGCTTCGGGTTTTCGAAGCGCCGATTTGACTTTGGCCTCCTAGCGCCGCCTCGATGGGTGCGCTAGGAGGCCTTTTCATGAGCGGCGTCCAAACAGACCTTCGGCCGATTCTGATCGCCGGGCCGACGGCGAGCGGCAAGTCCGCGCTTGCGATGGCGATTGCTGAGCGCGCCGGTGGCGAGATCATCAATGCCGACAGCATGCAGGTCTATCGGGAGCTGCGCATTCTCACGGCGCGGCCGTCGCCCGACGATGAGGCTCGCGTTCCGCACGCGCTCTACGGGTTCGTGCCGGCGAGCGAAGCTTATTCGGCGGGGCGTTTCGTCCGGGATGCCGCGGCGGCAATCGCGAAGGCTCAGAGCGAGGGGCGGCGGCCGGTCATCGTCGGCGGGACGGGCCTTTATTTCAAGGCGCTGCTCGAGGGGCTTTCTCCGATCCCCGACATCAATCCCGATGTGCGTGCATATTGGCGCGGTGAGGGAGAGCGGCGGGGCGCGGGCGCCCTGCACGGGGAACTGGCATCGCGCGATCCTGTCATGGCGGCGCGTCTTGCGCCGACCGACTTGCAGCGGATCGTCCGGGCGCTTGAGGTGATCGAATCGACGGGCCGGTCGCTTGCGGAATGGCAATCGCTGCGCGGCGAGCCGGTGATCGCGGAAGCCGAGACGGTGCGCCTCGTGGTGTCCGGCGACCGCGCGGAGCTTCACGCGCGGGCTGATGCTCGCTTTGAGCGAATGATGCGAGAGGGGGCGCTCGACGAAGTGCGGGCGCTGTCGTTGCTGCAACTCGACGCCGATCTTCCGGCGATGCGGGCGATCGGGGTCCGACCGCTTCTTCGTCTGGCGCAGGGGCAGGCTACTGCCGAGGAAGCTCTTGAAGCGGGAAAGGCAGAGACGCGCCAATACATAAAAAGGCAGGAGACCTGGCTAAAAAGACATATGATTGCTTGGATGCCAGTAGAAACGAAAGAAAAGGAAAGCTATTGGCGCGATATTTTCGCATTTATTCAGCGTTAGCGTTGACCAATTAGGCTCCGACCCCTACTTTCCCCCGATCTTTCTAAACCCGCCTGAGCACTTTTGCCGGCGAAGGAGTTTGTTCATGGCACGCACGATGACCGGCGCCGAGATCGTATTGCAGGCGCTGGCGGACCAGGGCGTCGAGTTGATCTTCGGATATCCGGGCGGCGCGGTCCTTCCGATCTACGATGAGATCTTCAAGCAGGAGAAGATCCGGCACATCCTCGTTCGCCAGGAGGGCGGGGCTCTCCATGCGGCGGAAGGCTACGCGCGATCGACCGGCAAGGTCGGCGTCTGTCTCGTGACGTCGGGACCGGGCGCGACGAATGCCGTGACGGGTCTCACCGACGCGCTGATGGATTCCATTCCGCTCGTGTGCATCACGGGGCAGGTTGCGACGCATCTGATCGGCAACGATGCTTTCCAAGAATGCGATACGGTCGGCATCACGCGGCCATGCACGAAGCACAACACGCTGGTGAAGAGCGTGAACGATCTCGCGCGCATTCTGCATGAGGCGTTCTACATCGCGCGGACTGGCCGTCCGGGACCGGTGGTTGTCGATATTCCGAAGGACGTGCAGTTCGCGCTCGGCAATTATGTCGGGCCGTCGAATATTCAGCATAAGACCTACCGCCCGAAGCTGAAGCCGGAGCAGACGGCTGTTCGCGAGGCTGTCGATCTCATCGCGAGCGCCAAAAAGCCTGTGTTTTATACGGGCGGCGGCGTCATCAACTCGGGTCCGAAAGCGAGCCAGCTGTTGCGCGAGTTCGTGCGGCTGACGGGTTATCCGATCACGTCGACGCTGATGGGGCTCGGCGCGTATCCGGCGTCCGACAAGCAGTGGCTCGGCATGCTCGGCATGCACGGCACGTATGAAGCCAACAACGCGATGCACGACTGCGATGTGATGATCAACATCGGCGCGCGCTTCGATGATCGCATCACCGGTCGCGTCGATGCGTTCTCGCCCGGATCGAAGAAGATCCATGTCGATATCGATCCGTCGTCGATCAACAAGAACATCGTGGTCGATGTGCCGATCGTTGGTGATTGCGCGTATGTTCTCGAAGACATGCTGCGGATCTGGAAGGCCAAGGCACCGCAGCTCGACAAGTCTGCGCACAAGGCTTGGTGGAAGCAGATCGACGGCTGGCGTGCGAAGAAGTCGCTTGCCTATAAAAATTCCAAAGACATCATCATGCCTCAGTACGCATGTCAGCGTCTGCAGGAGCTGACGAAGAATCGCGATACGTTCTTTACGACCGAGGTCGGTCAGCATCAGATGTGGGCGGCGCAATTCCTCCAGTTCGAGGAGCCCAACCACTGGCTGACGTCCGGAGGACTGGGTACGATGGGATATGGTCTGCCTGCCGCTATCGGTGTGCAGCTTGCGCATCCGAGGTCGCTCGTCATCGACGTAGCGGGCGACGCATCGATCCTGATGAACATTCAGGAGTGCTCGACGGCGGTGCAGTACCGGCTGCCGGTCAAGGTCTTCATCATGAACAACGAGTACATGGGCATGGTGCGCCAGTGGCAGCAGCTCTTGCACGGCAATCGCTTGTCCGAGAGCTATACGGAAGCGCTGCCGGATTTCGTGAAGCTTGCCGAGGCGTATGGCTGGACAGGCATGCGTTGCGAACATCCGGCCGATCTGGACGACGCCATCGAAGAGATGATCAATACGAAGGGGCCGGTGATCTTTGATTGCCGTGTCGCCAAACTCGCAAACTGCTTCCCGATGATTCCATCCGGAAAGGCTCATAACGAGATGCTGCTCGGCGAGAACATAACCGACGAAGAGGTCGAGCGCGCGATCGGCGACGAAGGGAAGGTATTGGTTTGAGAAGCTTGGGCTCAGGCTTCGGCATCGGTCTCGTTGTGGCCGCCCTGTTCGTGGCGACCCTCGTTTCCATGCCGCAGACGTCGGCGGCCAGGGAAACCTGGGACCGCGTCGCCAACATCAAGGATGCCGCGAAACGCCTTGGCGATCTGCATCGTCGCCAGGGTTCGGCTGGCGTGCTGAAATTCCTCGACGCCTGCTACCGCACTCAAACGCTCGCCAGCGAATACTCGGCCGGTCTCGAGTCGTGCATGGCGCAGGATTACATGCACAGCCAAGTGCTGGCGCAGATCTATGCGCGCATTCCGCAGGCGGATCGCGTGCGGATGGGGACGCCCGCGCCTGAAGATATTGCGCGTGGCATGGGGCAACGGTTCGTTGCGACCTTCAAGCAATACAAAATATCGACGAAGGAAGCGGAGAAGTTCAAGAAGATGGTCGATACGAACGGCATGCCGATCTTCCTGAAATCCGTGTTTCCGCCTCAGAAGCCGGGTGAGGCTGGCGCCGACATCGATAGCGGCGCGGCGAGCAAAAATTGACAACGATGTTGAAGCTCGTCATTGCCAACAAGCTTTACTCGTCGTGGTCGCTCAGGCCCTGGCTTGTGCTTTCCGCTTTCAACATTCCGTTCGAGGAAGTTCTCATTCCGTTGAGGACGCCCGAAAGCCGTGGGCTCGTGCTCGAGTATTCGCCTTCGGGTAAAGTTCCGGCACTGATCGACGGCGACGTCGACGGCGACGTCACCGTCTGGGAAAGCCTCGCCATCATCGAGTATCTGGCGGAGAAATTTCCGGAGCTCGCGATCTGGCCGCGCGATGTCAAAGCCCGCGCCCACGCTCGCTCCATCTCGAACGAAATGCACGCCGGATTTCAGGCTATCCGGCAAGGCTGCCCGATGCATCTCGGCGCTCGTTTTGCGACGCCGCCGTTAACCGAGGCCATGAGGGCCTGCATCGATCGGATCGAAGATATCTGGTCGGAGGCGCGTAATCGCTTTGCAGGCAGCCAGCCCTTTCTTTACGGTGCGTTCTCGGCCGCCGATGCCATGTATGCGCCCGTCGTCACGCGGTTCGACACGTATCAAATTCCCGTGCGCGAGGCGACCCGAGCCTATATGGATGCTGTTCTCGCGCACCCCGCTTTCGAGGCGTGGCGCGCGGCAGCGCTCGTCGAGCCGTGGCGCATTCCGGAATATTCGGACGGCCACACGCCGGTCGAAAGTTTCATCTGATCCAAAGTTTCATCCGACCCTAAGAGACCGACGATGTCCGAACTTACAAAGCAAATGCCGCCGCCAAGCGTTCTGAGATCGCAAGAGATCGTATCGCGCACGCTCTCGGTCGTCGTCGATAACGAGCCGGGCGTGCTGGCACGCGTCATCGGCCTTTTCGCAGGCCGCGGTTACAACATCGACTCGCTGACAGTGACCGAAGTCGAGCACGAGAAGCGGCTTTCGCGCATTACCGTGATCACGAGCGGGACGCCGGCCGTGCTGCAGCAGATCAAGCATCAGCTCGAGCGCCTCGTTCCGGTGCATCGCGTGCGGGACTTGACGGAAGAGGGCGGATCGATCGAGCGGGAACTCGCGCTCGTGAAGGTTGCGGGCAAGGGCGACAAGCGCATCGAGGCTTTGCGGCTTGCCGAAATCTTCCGCGCGAAGGTCGTCGACACGTCGATCGAGCATTTCGTGTTCGAGGTTACGGGCAAGCCGTCGAAGATCGAGACGTTCATTCAGCTGATGACGGAACTCGGCCTCGTCGAAGTTTCGCGCACCGGCATCGCCGCTATCGGGCGGGGCGCGGTCGGCTGACCGTAAATCATCGTATATAGCGTTCGGCAACAGGGAGCACGCGGTTCGCGGTGTTGCCGTTCAGATGTCACTTCATCTCTATCTGTCGCTGCTGACTTTCGTGTTCGTCTCGGCCATGACGCCGGGGCCGAACAACACGATGTTGCTGACGTCCGGCGTCAATTTCGGATTTGACCGGACACGCCCGCACGTTCTCGGCGTGACGATCGGGTTTACGATCATGATCGTGGCGGTGGCTCTTGGTATTGGCCGCGTCTTCACGGCGTTTCCGACGGTCTTTTCGGCGCTGCGCATCGTGAGCATCGGGTATCTCTTGTGGCTCGCGTGGCGGATCGCGACGGCGGGGACGAGCGATCCGGTTGTCACGGATAAGGCTCGGCCGATGACCTTTCTTGAAGCGGCGCTCTTCCAGTGGGTCAATCCGAAAGGGTGGATGGTGGCGCTGAGCGTTGCAGCCAACTACGTTTCGCCCGAGAACCTTTGGGCGGACGTTCTGGTGCTGGCGGCGACCTTTCTCACGGTCTCGCTGATCTCAGCCACGAGCTGGGCGTTCTTCGGCACGTCGCTTCGGCCGCTTTTGGCGGATCAGCAGCGTGTCAGGATTTTCAACGTGGCGATGGCCGTTGCGCTCGTTGCGTCGCTGTGGCCGATCGCCCGCGAAATGATTTGAGCGTTTGACGCCGCGCGTCAGCCCTTCTTGGCCATCCGGGCGTTTTCGTGCGCCAACGCCTCGGCCGATTCCGAGAAATTAGAACCGTCATCGTTCAGCCCAAACTTTTGTTTGTCGAGCCCTTTGAAAGCGAGAGAACCATCGGACGTCGCGTAGAGCGGCAATGCGCTCGGCGGCTGGCCGAAGGTCACCAGAAATGCCTGGACGTTCGGCTGGTATGTACCGTCGACGCCCTTAGCGCAGCGATCCGGGCCCTCGGCGGCCGCGCAAGCACTCAGCGATTTGTAGGACGGCGCGTGGCTTCGATGCAGTGCAACAGCTTTGTCGATCGCCTGTCCGCATTGGTCGATCGTCAGTTTCTGCATGCTCGCGCAATCGCCCGAGGAGATGAAAACGCCCGTTTCGACCTTTGTTTTCGGCGTTACCGCCGTCGCGCTATTGCCGCAACCCGCGAGGGTGACGGCTGCAAACAGCATTCCGGATAACGCGATCATTCGCATGGCGCTGGTCCAAACTGGGCGTCAGAGACCGCAAATATGCGCGTTCGGAGTTAGGGTTCAGTTAATGGTTGCAAGGGGCGCCCGGAACGGGACGGATAAAAATTCGATCTAGGGCAGTCGGTAGCACCCCGGGCCGTTGAATCCTTATGCCGATCTCTGTAGGTTCCGCCCAGATTTCGGGCCCGGTTTCGAGCCCCTGTCTTTCAACCCAGCCCGACCGTCGATTTCGACCGGGGAACCCGAGAGGCCGCCCATGCGCGTCTATTACGATCGTGATGCCGACATCAACCTTATCAAATCGAAAAAAGTCGCGGTCGTCGGCTACGGCAGCCAGGGCCATGCGCACGCGTTGAACCTGAAGGACTCCGGCGTCAAGGACATCGTCATTGCGCTTCGCAAGGGTTCGGCTTCGGCGCAGAAGGCCGAGCAGGCCGGTCTCAAGGTCATGGAAGTGGCGGAAGCTGCGAAGTGGGCCGACGTCATCATGATGCTGACGCCGGACGAACTGCAGGCCGACATCTACAAAGAGCAGCTCGAGCCCAACATGAAGAAGGGCGCGGCGCTTCTGTTCGCGCACGGCCTCAACGTTCATTTCAATTTGATCGAGCCGCGTGCTGACCTCGATGTCGGCATGGTTGCGCCGAAGGGCCCCGGTCACACGGTGCGTGGCGAATATCAGAAGGGCGGTGGCGTGCCGTGCCTGATCGCCGTTCATCAGGACAAGAGCGGCAATGCGCACGATCTCTTTCTTTCCTACGCATCGGCAATCGGCGGTGGCCGTTCGGGCGTGATCGAAACGACGTTCCGTGAAGAGTGCGAGACGGACCTTTTCGGCGAACAGGCCGTGCTTTGCGGCGGTCTCGTCGAGATGATCCGCGCCGGCTTCGAGACGCTGGTGGAAGCGGGCTATGCGCCGGAGATGGCGTACTTCGAATGCTTGCATGAAGTGAAATTGATCGTCGACCTCATCTATGAGGGCGGCATCGCCAACATGAACTACTCGATCTCGAACACGGCCGAGTACGGTGAGTACAAGACGGGTCCGAGAATCATCACGTCCGAGACGAAGGCCGAGATGAAGCGCGTGCTCGCCGACATTCAGACCGGCCGCTTCACGCGCGACTGGATGCTGGAGTGCAAGGCGGGGCAGCCGAACTTCAAGGCGACGCGCCGGTTGAACGACAGCCATCAGATCGAGGAAGTCGGCGCGAAGCTGCGCGCGATGATGCCCTGGATCTCGAAGAACAAGCTCGTCGACAAGGGCAAGAACTGATCGGTGCGGTAGCTTGTGGGCGGGTTCCGGCAACTGGAACCGCCCGCACTACTGCGCTTTGGGGAGGGTTTACGTGCGGCAGCGCGGGCGGTCCACGTCAAATCCGGCCCATCATCCTTGCGGATAATCGACCGGGACTAACGCGGGCGGCAGAGGAGCGGGGACCTCTGCCGCCCGTTTCCGATTCTGCCGTTTGCACGGCTTCTTCGGAAGAGTTGGGGCTCTGACGCAGCACGGCTGCTGCGTGAGCCCGATGGTGTTTCCATCGGGAGGCAGTGATCCATCATCACACCTCGCCGCCATGAAACCTGGTGCAACACCAGGATGTTGAAACCGGCCAAGAGGTGCTGGGAGATCTTGACTGTCGCCCCCCAGCGACGCTGTCGTGAGTGTCATATGCGTGTCGAATCTTGGCCGCGTCATGACCAAACTTGGCTGATGCCAAGGCTAGTGCTTTTTTGTGCAATTGGAATTCACATCGATAAGCGCCCAACATATTTGCGCTTCGAGCATTTGAAGAGGAGCCCGAAATTGCTCAGGCGAGTTCTAGTCGGACAGAGACTTATTTGTGTCTCGCTCTATCGCGCATCTGATTTCGACGTGGCTCATACGTGAAAGCGCGCGTGATGCCGGATGCCGGCTTTCCCTTTGCCAACGGCGTTAAATCGGTTTCGAGTTGTTCGCTGAAACTCTCCGGTGAGCCTTGGCCATTTGCTCACGAGCATGCGGCCGAGATCGACTTACATTGGCAGACGGCGACCAAATCCAATTCCTCGTACTTCAACGGCATCGTGCATTTGATCGACAGTGTACGTTTCGTTAATGGCGTGCTCGAAGCAACGCTGACCAGAACGGATTTCAAAAGCTATCTCTACTGGCGGCTCGGCGGCTATCCCGACGCCTGCGTTCTCGACGGCTTTGGTTCTGCGATCATTCGCACTTCGGACGGCGACATTCTGCTGGCGCAGCAAAGACCAGGGAACGTCAACTATGGCTTCGCCTGTCTACCGTCGGGCTTCATCGATCCGCGCGATGTGCAGCCTGACGGAACGATCGACATCGCGCGCAGCATCGCACGGGAAGTTGCGGAAGAACTCGGAGTGGTCGCGAACCACATCGAACGCGAGGACGGGTTCATCGTTGCGCGGTCCGGTACGCAATTGTGTTTCGGGCTCCAGTTCAATGCATCGCTTTCGACGGCTGATATTTTGAGGCTCGTCGATGAACACAACGCGACGAGCGACGATCCGGAATTGGAATCGATCATTCCTGTCGCAAGGCTGGCCGACATCGCGGATCTCAAGATGCTGCCCTACGCGCGCGTGCTGCTCGAAGCGCTTTTCGCCGCGCGCTGAGACGCTTCCGCGAGGCGAAAAAGGGCTTGGCGGGACGTGATGCTTGCCGCATGGTGCCGCCGCTCACGCGGTCGTACGCCGGCTTGAGCGCAGCAGCGGGGAGTACGGCGCACGATGACGCTCACGTATCATGTCCTTGACGTTTTCACGGAACGGCCGTTCGGCGGCAATCCGCTCGCAGTGGTGCTTGGAGCCGATCGGCTGAGCGCCACCGACATGCAGACCATTGCCCGGGAATTCAATCTCTCGGAGACGGTGTTCGTGTTGACGACGACGAGCCCAGGACATACGGCGCGCATCCGCATTTTCACGCCGAGCCGGGAGTTGCCGTTCGCCGGTCATCCGACGATCGGCACGGCGGTGCTTCTGGCCGAGCTTCGCGCGTTGCTCGGGAACGGCGAGAGCGATGCGATCATCGCGCTCGAGGAAGAGATCGGCAGCCTGCGCGTTGGCGTCCGCATGCGCGCGGGCGGGGCGTCGTTCGGAGAGTTCGATGCGCCAAAGCTCAGCTGCGTTCCCGAAATCATGTCGGAGCCCGAGCAGATCGCGGCGGCGGTAGGTCTCATTCCGAGCGAGATCACCTTCGAAAATCACAAGCCGACGCTCGTGAGAAGCGCGCCGTCGTTCGCCTTCGTGCCGGTCTCAAATCTCGAGGCGATGGCGAAGGTGCGCATTTCTCCGCAGCATTGGGCGCGGGCGTTCACCGATCGTGGCGTCAACGGTGTTTATCTCTACACGCGGCAGTGTGTGCGCGGCCAATCGGCGTTTCATGCGCGGATGTTCGCGCCGGATATGGGCCTCGGCGAAGATCCGGCGACAGGGTCGGCTGCGGCGAGCTTCGCCCATGTCATCCAGGAGTTCGACGGGCTGACCGACGGCATGCATAAGCGTGGCATCGAGCAGGGTTTCGAAATGGGCCGGCCGAGCGCGATCTCGCTGACGATGACGGTCGCGCGCGGCAAGCTCGAGGGCGTGCGCATCGGCGGCTATGCCGTGCGCGTCGCCGAGGGAACCCTCAAGATCTGAGATCTTATTTGCGCGTCCCAACCGGCAACATGCGGGACAGCGTGTTGTCCTTGAAGACGTGGTGATGAACCAGCGCCGCGATGGCGTGCAGCCCGATGACATAATAGAGCACGTTGCCGATCAGCTCGTGCATCTCCTTCAGGGGACGCGCGAGGTCTTTATTTTCGCCGATGAGATAGGGCAGCTCGAGCCCGAAAAAGGGCGCCGGCCGGCCCGCAGCGTTCGACATCAGCCAGCCGAGCAGCGGCAGCGCCAACATCGCAGCGTAGAGCAGGGTGTGGGTGAGGTGGGCAATGCCGGTCTGCCAGGCCGGAGGCAAGGGGATGATCCGTGGGGCTGTTACACGGCTCCGGACGAACAGGCGGACGATCACCAGGAGCAGGATTGTGATGCCCAGCGATTTGTGGGCGAGCATCAGCAGATCACGCGTCGGATCGCCTTTTGGAAAATATTCGTGAAACTCGACGGCTGCGAACACTGCGACGAAGGCCAACGCCGTGATCCAGTGCAGCGCGACGAGGGCTGGCGGATATGCTGTCGCTTCGGTAGATGGCTCAATGGCTGCGGTCACGTGATCTTTTCCCCCCAAATGCTCTCGATCTGCCGCTGTGGCGGTTCTTACGGGTTTAGCGCCCGTTATCCGTTGGACAGCGACGAATATTGCCGCAGGCGCCGGGTTTTGTCGCTGCGATTGCGCCGCGGCGGCGGAACGGCTTGATTTTCGGGAGCCATATCGGTTATTCACCCCTCGATTGAATTGTTCGACCGGAACCGGTTCCACTTATCGGACCTCTGCCTTCATGGCGCGCGCGACCGACATTGCTGCACCTTTTACGTTTGCTTCGCGCAATCGCAGCCGCATGATCGCGCCTAAGTCCCTGTTTTCGCTGCTCCTTACCGGCCCCTGGGCCGCATGACGCCCGGCCGTCGCCGGGTTCGTGCCCAGGGGATCAGACGGTCAACAAATTGAGCTTGATAGCGATCGTGGCAGACTGAAGAGTCGCCCGGCAAAGGATGAAAAAGCAATGACTTCCGAAATCAAAGGCGCGCCGGCAGCGGCGAAGCGCGAAGACGATAAAATCATAATTTTCGATACAACCTTGCGCGACGGCGAGCAGTGCCCCGGCGCGACGATGACGTTCGAGGAGAAGCTGCAGGTCGCTGAGCTTCTCGACACGATGGGCGTCGACGTTATCGAGGCCGGTTTTCCCATCGCGTCGGAGGGCGACTTCGAGGCGGTGACGGAAATCGCCAAGCTCGCGAAGCAATCGGTCATCTGCGGCTTGGCACGCGCGAACTTCAACGACATCGACCGCGCGGGCGAAGCGATCAAGCCAGCGAAGCGCGGCCGTATTCATACGTTCATCGGCACGTCGCCGCTGCACCGCCAGCATCAGCTGCAGCTGACGCAGGAGCAGGTTTACGAGCGGGTCGTGGCGTCGGTAACACGCGCGCGCGGCTACACCGACGATGTCGAATGGAGCGCGATGGACGCGACGCGCACCGAGCATGATTATCTCTGCCGGGTCGTGGAAGCGGCGATCAAGGCCGGCGCGACGACGATCAACATTCCCGATACCGTCGGCTACGCGTTGCCGGAGGAGTATTTCGACCTCATCACGATGCTCAAAACGCGCGTTCCTGGCATGGACAAGGTCATCATCTCGACCCACTGCCACGACGATTTAGGCCTCGCCGTCGCCAACTCGCTGGCGGGCGTTCGGGCGGGGGCGCGGCAAATCGAATGCACGATCAATGGTCTTGGCGAACGGGCGGGCAACGCCGCGCTCGAAGAGATCGTTATGGCCATTCGCACGCGTCACGATCTGATGCCGTACAGCACGGGCATCAAATCCGAGATGCTGTCGCGGGCTTCGAAGCTCGTTTCAGCAGTGACGAACTTTCCGGTGCAATACAACAAGGCCATCGTCGGCCGGAACGCGTTCGCGCACGAGAGCGGCATCCATCAGGACGGCGTTCTGAAGAACACCGAGACCTATGAGATCATGACGCCGGAATCCGTCGGCGTCGGGAAATCCTCGCTGGTCATGGGCAAGCATTCGGGGCGCGCGGCGTTCAAGTCGAAGCTGAAAGAGCTCGGCTATACGCTCGGCGACAATGCGATGGAGGATGCCTTCAATCGCTTCAAGGCGCTCGCCGACCGGAAGAAGCACATCTACGACGAAGACATCGAGGCGCTGGTCGACGACGGCATGGCGCACATCAACGACCGGGTGAAGGTCACGGCTTTGACCGTGATTGCGGGAACGATGGGTCCGCAATCGGCGACGCTGACGCTCGACATCGACGGTCAGTCGAAGACGGTGCAGAGCGCCGGTAACGGGCCAGTCGATGCAACTTTCAATGCGATCAAGCTGCTCTTCCCGCACAATGCTCGCCTCGATCTCTATCAGGTGCACGCGGTGACGGAGGGCACGGATGCGCAAGCGGAAGTGTCGGTGCGTCTCGAGGAGGATGGCCGGGTCGCCACGGGGCGTGCGGCCGATCCCGATACGCTCGTCGCTTCAGCCCGGGCGTTTGTCGCGGCCCTCAACAAGCTTGTCGTCAAGCGGCAGAAAACCGCCCAGGCTCAGCAGGCGGTTTAGAGGAATAGAGCCAGTTTTCGCTTAATTTGGCCGGGGTGGCGTGCAGCAATCACTGTACGCTGCCCCGGTGTCCGTTTGGGGGTATATGGAAAGCCGCCATCGCAGGTTACCATCTGGTGAGAAGCCTTGCTTTGGACAGAGCGGCAATCTTGTATACCGCCGTCCACTTCATAAGCTCGGCGGCACAAAGTAGGCCAGGTTCGCGAATGTTCGGTTTAGGCTTCAGCAGCGTCATCTCCGACAACATCGCTATCGATCTCGGCACCGCGAACACGCTCGTCTACGTGGAGGGGCGTGGCGTCATCATCAACGAACCGTCCGTCGTCGCCATTCGCTCACGCGGCGGCGTTCGTGATGTTCTGGCCGTCGGCGAGAAGGCGAAGCAGATGCTCGGCCGGACGCCGGAAAGCATCGAGACGATCCGGCCGCTGCGCGACGGCGTCATTGCCGATTTCGTCGCGACGGAAGAGATGCTGCGCCAGTTCATCGGCCGCACGAAGTCGCTCATCGAATTCGTTCGTCCACAGATATTGATTTGTGTACCGGCCGGGGCGACGCCGGTGGAGCGGCGCGCGGTTTATGAGACGGCGCTATCGGCCGGTGCGCGAAAGGTGTTTCTCGTCGAGGAGCCCGTCGCGGCGGCGATCGGCGCCGGTTTGCCGATCGACGAGCCCAAAGGTTCGATGGTCGTCGATATCGGCGGCGGGACGACCGATGTCGCGGTCCTCTCGCTTGGCGGCGTCGTGCAGGCGCGGTCGATACGCTGCGGCGGCAATGCGATGGACGATGCCATAGTGCGTTTCGTTCGGCGCAAGCATCAGCTGTTGATCGGGGAAGCGAACGCCGAGCGCATCAAGATCGAGGCGGGTTCGGCGTCGCGCATCATCAACGGCGAGACGGCGGAGATTGTCATTCGCGGCCGGGAGATCAAAGAGGGTAAGGCGAAGACGGTCATTCTCGGGCCGCACGATATTGCCGAAGCTCTCGAAGGAACCGTCGAGCAGATCGCTGAATTCATTCAGCACGCGATCGAGGATCTGCCGCCGGAAATTTCGACCGATATCTGCGAGCGCGGCATCTATCTTTCGGGCGGCGGCGCGAAACTGACGAAGCTCGACGAGGAAATCGAGCGCAGGGTCGGCGTCAAAGTTCATTTACCCGAAGTGCCCGAGCAATGCGTTATTGTGGGTACCGCGGCGATACTGCGCACGCTCAAGGAGCGCGAGCATCTTTTGATCAGGCCCTGAACTGCGCGCGAAGCGGCTCAAGAGCAGCGGACAAACGGCATGACGCGGCTCAAGGATCACAATCTTTTTCTAAGGCGCACGGATCGTGCGGCGCCTGGGAAGCGCGTGCGTCCGGTGCTGTTGCTGCTCGTCTTCGTTGCGTCCGGTTTGATGCTGCTCAGCCGACTTGATCATAGCATGCTGAGTGGCGTGCGGTGGCAGGCTGCTTCGTGGCTGACGCCGGTATTGCGAGGCGCGATGATTCCGGCCGAACCCGTCCGCCAGATCGGGCGATCGATATCGACGCAAGTCGACCTCGGGAACGAGCTCGAGCGCCTCAGACAGGAAAATCAAAAGCTCGAAAGCTGGAAGTGGCGGGCGCAGCAACTCGAGGGGAAGGTCGCTGGTCTCGAGGCGTTGGCGAAGGTCGTCCCCGAGCAGAAGATCGATTTCATCACAAGCCGCGTCATCACGGATTCGAGTGGCGCGTTCGTGCGCAGCGTCACGATCGATGCCGGACGCAAGCGCAACGTGAAAGAGGGCTATCCGGTCATCAATGCCGATGGGCTCGTCGGGCGGATCGTCGATGTCGCTCCGGATGCGGCGCGCGTGCTTCTTGCGACCGATCTCAACAGCCGAATTCCCGTCCGGATCGGGCCCAATGCCGTGCGCGCAATTCTGGCCGGAGATAACAGCTCCCGTCCGAAGCTGATCTACATTCCAGACGGAGCGAATATCGCAATCGGCGACGATGTTGCGACGTCGGGCACGGGCGGGGTCTTTCCGGCAGGACTTCGTCTCGGCGCGGTCGCGGGCAATCTTTCGGACCCTCGCGTTGCGTTGCGCGCTGATCTCGATCGTCTGGAGTACGTGAGCGTGCTCTTCTTCGCCGACCCGTTTCCGGATCTTTCCGACGATCTTTCGAACCGCAAGCCAACTGGAGAAGCGAGCAACGCCGTTTCGCCTGCCTATGCTCCTCCGTCCGGAAAAGCAAAATGATGTGGCTCCGCTTTTTGATGCCGGTCATTTCAGTCGTGGTGCTGACGCTAGCTGCGGCACTGCCGTGGGGATTGGCGGCTGAAGATCGCTTCGTGTTGCCGCTCTTGCCGGTCATCGCGATCTATGAGTGGACGCGCGACCCCGACGCGTGGCTGCCGGAATGGGTGATCTTCATCGCGGGCCTGACGCTCGACGTGCTAACGCAGGGTCCCCTCGGCTATTGGGCACTCGTGTATTTGTTTGCGTACGTCGTGGCGCTCATTGCGTCGCGCACGTCCGCCGAGACAGTCATCGGCAGAATGGCGCTCATTGCTTTTGCAATCATCGCAGTGACGGGCTTCTCCTGGATTTTGGCGTCACTCTATTTTCTGCAATTGCTGGATTGGCAGCCGTATGCGCGGAGCGCGCTGATCACCATGCTCGCGGCGCTTGTGCTCGTGCCGTTGCTCGGCATTTTGCGCTTCGGATCCAGGACTTCGCGAGGCATCCGTCTCACGCGGGGCAGCGGATGACGGATTTCTCCGATGGGGACGACCGCGGGCGAGGGGATCAGTTCACGCGGCGAAGCTTGTTGCTCGGTGGTGTGCAGGCGGCGGGACTCGGGCTTGTCGGCTGGCGGGTGTTTGATCTGCAGGTGATCGGCGCGCGCCGCTACGGGCCGCTCGCCGAAAACAACCGCATCAATCTGCAGGTGCTAGCGCCGAAACGCGGGCGCATTTTCGATGCGTCGGGACGCCTGCTTGCCGATAATGAGCAAGTTTTTCGCGTCACGATCACGCCGGCGCTCGCAAAGAACCTCGGTGGCGTTCTTCGCCGTGTCAGCCGCATCGTGCCGCTTTCGGATGACGAGATCGCGAAGATTGTCGCGCGTACGCGGAAGCAGGGGCGGAATGTTGCGACGACGATCGCCTCGGACTTGAGCTTCGAGCAAGTGGCGCAGCTCAACCTCTACGCTCCGAGCCTTCCGGGCATAGCCACCGATTTCGCGTTGCGTCGCCGCTATTATGATGGTGCTCCACTCACTCATGTCGTGGGATTTGTCGGCAGCGTCGAACGGTTTGCCATCGACGACGATGCCGTCGCGCGGCTTCCCGAAATGCGCATCGGCAAGAGCGGCGCGGAATTGGGATTTGACGGTGATCTCCGCGGCACGGGCGGAACGCAGAAGGTCGAGGTCGATGCGCGCGGACGCGTTATCCGCAATCTCGAGACGACCGATCCGGTTGCGGGACGAGACGTGAGGCTCACGATCGATTCCGAGCTGCAGCGGCTTGCGATGGACCGGATGCAGCGTGAGGTCCGCGCGGCGGCGGTGATGCTCGATATCGGGACCGGCGGCATCGTCGTCATGGCTTCGGTTCCAAGCTTCGACGCAGGCGCGATTGCGAGTGGCATAGCGGACGCGGACTGGCAGAAGCTCGTTCAGGCGGAAGACAAGCCGCTGCTCAATCGTGCGATCGCCGGACAATATTCGCCGGGATCATCGTTCGTGGTCGTGACGGCGCTTGCGGCGCTCGAAGCAGGTGTTCTTTCAGCGGGTGAACGCATCCAGTGCGATGGTCAGTACGCGTATCGGGGAGAAATTTATCGCTGCTCGAAGCATGACGGTCACGGAATCCTGTCGCTTCACGAGGCAATCCGATCGTCCTGCGAAGTGTTCTTCTGCGAGGTGGCAAGCCGTTTGGGCATCGCCCGGATCGCCACTGCGGCGCGCGCAATGGGACTGGGCTCGACGTGGAATGTGGGGCTCGGCGAGGAGAAGGCCGGACTCGTTCCGGACCCGGATTGGAAGCGCGGCAACCTCAATGCGGGGTGGCTTGGCGGTGAGACGCTGCTGACGGGGTTGGGTCAAGGCTATATGCAAGCGACGCCGTTGCAACTCGCGGTGATGGCGGCTCGCATCGCGAGCGGGCGAAACGTCAATCCGGTGATCGATAGGAGAGAGAACGTTCCGGCGTTTGGTCCGCTTCCTTTCGCGGCGGACTTCTTCGACGCCGTTCGCAAGGGTATGGCTGCTGTCGTCAACGATGAGGGCGGTACCGCGAATGAGGCCATGCTCGGCGCGGGCAAGCCGATCGTTGCAGGCAAGTCTGGCGCATCGAAAATCTTCATCGGCTTTGAGCCGGCGGATGCGCCGCGCTACGCCATCGCGACCGTCATCGAGCGCGGCGGAGACGGCAATGCATCGGCCGCACTGCTGGCGCGCGATATCCTCTCGTTCGCCGTCGGCCGCGCCGATCCTGCTCGCGGCGATATTTCGCCGGGCGGCGTTGTTCCGGCGAGCGGTAATGGTGAGAAGGCGGGATGATGGAAACCTTGTTTGCCACCCGCAGCATCAGGCGTCCGCTTCGCCTCAGCGACAAGCTGTGGCTTATAAACTGGCCTCTGCTGCTGACCGCCTGTGTGCTTGCCGGCATCGGAACGGCGACGCTCTATTCGGTTTCGGGCGGTTCGTTCCAGCCGTGGGCAGAGCGGCACACGTTTCGTTTCCTCATCATGCTCGGCATCGTTGTCGCGATGGCGATCGTCCGGCTCGATGTGTGGATGAAGCTCGCCTATCCGGCCTATCTGGTGGCGCTTGCGATGCTTGCGCTCGTGCCGTTCGTCGGATCGGAAGCTCTCGGCGCGAAACGTTGGATCGATGCCGGTCCCATCTCCTTCCAACCGTCGGAGTTGATGAAGCTCGCGCTCGTCGCGGCGCTCGCGCGTTTCTATTTTCAGCTGCCGCCAGAAAAAGTCGGAAAGCCTCTGGTTGTTCTGCTGCCACTCGCCATCATCGGCGTGCCGGTTCTTTTGACCATGCAGCAGCCCGATCTCGGATCCGCCTGCCTGTTCGTCGCGCTGGGTCTGTCGCTGATGTTCCTTGCCGGTGTGCCGCTTCGCTATTTCGCGCTCGGGGGGTTGCTTGCGCTCGCTTCGCTGCCGGTGATCTGGTCGGGAATGCACGACTATCAAAAGCGGCGCGTCGAGGTTTTTCTCAACCCAGGCATGGATCCACTCGGTGCGGGCTATCACATCACGCAATCGAAGATCGCGTTGGGAGCGGGCGGCATCGCGGGTAAGGGCTTCATGCAGGGTACGCAGAGCCAGCTCGATTTCGTGCCGGAGAAACACACGGACTTCATCGCGAGCATCATCGGCGAGGAGTGGGGTTTCACCGGGATGCTGATTTTGATCGCGGTCTACGGTCTGCTCATCCTGATGATGATGCTCATGGCGCAGCGGTGCGAGAACCGCTTTGCGCGGCTTGCCATTGCCGGGTCAGCAATGACTTTTTTCCTCTACGTCTTCATCAACCTTGCGATGGTCACCGGGCTCGTTCCCGTGGTTGGCATTCCACTGCCGCTCGTCTCGTACGGGGGCACATCGATGACGACGCTGATGATCGGCCTCGGGGTCGCCATGTCGGCCTATGTGCATGGCCGGGATGGCAGGGCGTGAGGCAGATCGCGGGTTTGACCGTCCAAAAGGCCGCAGAAGGGCGCTTTATTTCAACGGGCTAATATAGTTTGGACGAGGGGGTGGACAGAGCCTTCGACCGATGCTATTCGCTCCGTCACAGGGGCCCGCATTCGGGCCCCTTCGCCGTCCTTTGGAACCGCTTGGTTCCTTTTGCGAGGTCGGCGATTGGTTCGGGTGATTAGCTCAGTTGGTAGAGCAGCTGACTCTTAATCAGCGGGTCCACGGTTCGAGCCCGTGATCACCCACCAATACTTTCCGGGGCTTACCCATTTCTCCGGAGTTCATTCTGACATGTCTGAAGCGGCTTCATTCTGACTTTCAGTCTCCTTGTGTTCGCTTTTTAGGTTGCTTTCTATCCAAGGGCGACGTCGACGAGCGGCCGTCACGCGCTGGGTCTCTGTCCGCTTGACATAGATCCTTGCGGCTTCGGGAGGTTCGGTGTCGCGACAGCGCCATGACACCCTGTTCAGTCACTTCGGCATCGTCCCTGAGCCGCTTGGCCAGCAGGTATCGTGGCCAGTTGGCGGGCGCTGGCGCCGAGGAACAAGGTTTCTCGGAGTTTCCATCTGCTGATCGGTTTCCACTAGACGAAGACTGTTTTATCCCATCAGCTGACCTCAACGAAACCGGTGGGTGGGGTCATCGATTTTGGGGCGCGAAAGTCTGCTCACAGGTGGGGAGCAGACTATTAGGCGAACTAACGGTGGAACGTGACACGAACCAGCGCTTAGTACCGTGCGGCGGTGATTGATTGACATCGACTATGGCGCAGACTCTGCAGCAAGCAACAAACGGCTGACACGCTACGCTTTTCGCCCATGGAATTCGACTTGCTCAGTACTTCCCTTCAAGCTTCAAGGCCGCCACGATGAGAAAGCTGCCCGTCGAATGGAACGCGGTGCTTACAATTTGGGTATCGGTCATTGCTTTGACGCCCGGTCTTTGTTCGGGAGAGGACCAATCCAGTAACGCCTTCTTCAGGTCCGCCATTCGCTGGGTTATCGTACCCTCCTTATGACCGTGCGCGACCGAGTTGCGGAGATCGTTGCCTTTCTTTAGTACCTCCCACAGCTCCTTAGTTAGAAGCACGGTTGTCACTCATTTCCCTCGATCATGTGCTTCAAACCTGCAACTTTGCGGCAGTCTGACAGGTAGTCTGGACATAGCTCGGGTTTTGGGGTTGACCATTCATACCCCCACTGGGTATACGTGCGTAAGCAGGTGAGAATTTTGTGAAACTTGTTGTCGCCATAAGGGTCGTACTTGCGACCGCGCTCCTCTTCCTCTTTTCGGGGACGTTGGCGTTTGCACACGAGGGCCATCATCATGGCGCGCAAAGACAGCATGCGGTTACGCACATTGAACCGTCTGCCTCTCAATCTTCGTCTCACTCGTCGACTCTGCTTGGCGCGAAGGTCTCGAAAACAAAATTTGCGAAGCTCCCCCACGCGACAATAGTCACTGTTGCCTCAGCAGATTTTACCCCGGCCTCCGACTGCGGATATGGCTGCTGCTGTTGCGCCGGCACGTCCACATGTGGAATGTCTGCCTGCTCGGCCCTCGCCCTATCGGCGGCTGAAGCATTTGTCCCTCGTCCTCTGCACTCGGATAAACTGGCCTTCAAAATTTCCGACGTTCGCGCTGGACGCTCGGATTCCGGCCTCGACCGGCCCCCCAAAGCCTAATCCCTCAAATTTTGTGATGTGACCGGCATGCCTCGCGCATGCGCGGGCAACCGCATCGATTCCGCCTGTTTCCGGCTGATCGGGTTTCACCACCCGGGCGTCGCGGCAGGCCATGCAAACCTATTTAATCCAGGGATTGAAGACAATGAAACTCGCAACACTCGCGCTGACACTCGCCCTGTCGGTTCCGTCTCTGACCGCGAATGCCGGAGATATGAACAACATGCAGGACATGCAGCAGATGCACGACATGAAGGGCATGAACGACATGATGGGAGGCTCTCAATCGGAGTCATCGAAGGCATTCAACGATGCAATGTCCAAGATGCACGAGAAGATGAGCATGCACATGACCGGCGATGCCGACGTCGATTTCGTCAAGGGCATGATCCCACACCACCAGGGCGCGGTGGAGATGGCGAAGATCGAACTTCAGTACGGCAAAGACCCCGAGCTGCACAAACTCGCCGAAGGCATCGTGAAAGCGCAGGAATCTGAAATCGCCTTCATGAAGTCCTGGCTCGAAAAGCACGAAAAGTAGCGCCATGCTGAGGAGCAATACGGCAATGAAGCTCGCGAAATCACTGGCAGCCAAAGCCCGCCTCGCTCTGGGGTGCTGCGTCTTTGTCGCCGTATTTCTCACCTCGCCGCTTGCCATGGCACATGGCGGCGAGGATCACGGCAGCGAGGGGAAGACGGTCGATCCCGGAATTGCGGCCCGTGTCGTGGCAAGTTCCGAACTCTATGAAATCTCCGGCGTGCCGACCGCAACCGGTGGCGGCAAGCTCGTTATCTATCTGACGGACTTCTGGTCGAACCAGCCGGTCAAAGGCGCAAAGATCGACGTCACGTTTGGCGAAACGCCTTTGTTGGCTTCCGCCGTCAAGGATCATTACGAGCTTTCTGCGCCATGGGTAACGAAGCCGGGAAGCTACGCGCTCACCTTTTCCGTGGCCGCTGGCGATAATTCGGATCTTTTGATCGGTACGCTCGATATTCCCGCCGCCGTAACGCAGCACAGTCACGAGAGCATTTGGGATCATATTCTTCGGCACGATCTGATTGCCGACGTGAGTGAAAAAAGCAGCGCGGCTGTTCTCGATCTTCCCGACAATTCCCGTCGCGTCGCCGACGGCTCCATCTTCATGCCCAAGGCAACTCAAGCCCTGCTTGGCGTTGAAACGCTACGCACATCGCAAGCAATGCCGATCCCGAAGATCATGAGCTTCGCTGGGCAAGTCGTCACCGATCCGAACCGGAGCGGTGTCGTCCAGTCGCTGCTCAATGGCCGTATCGAGCCGCCCGAGGGCGGGTTTCCGATCATCGGCTCGCGTGTTCAAGAGGGCCAAGTGCTTGGCTATCTCATGCCGCGCGTCGAACTTGTCGATCAGAGCGATATTCGCCAGACGACAGGCGAACTCGACAGGCAGATCAAACTCGCAGAGTCAAAGGTCGCGCGGTATGACAAGCTCAAGAACGTTATTGCTGACTCGCTTATCGCTGACGCTCATTTGGAACTCGACGGACTCCGGGCGCGGCGCGCTGAGATTAAACCAGTCCTCGGCGCGCGCCAGCCGCTGACCGCTCCGGCTTCAGGTGTTATCGCCGTTGCGAACGTGTCGGCAGGACAGGTGGTCGATCCTCAGACCACCCTCTTTCAGATTGTCGATCGCGGCAGCCTTTTCGTCGAAGCGCTCGCTTTCGATCTAGCCGCAGTGCCCGGCATCGAGCACGGTGCGAAAGCGGCGAGCGCCGTTACGTCCGATGGGCAAAAGCTGACGCTTGAGTTCGTTGGCCGTGGACTTTCGCTGCGCCAGCAAGCCGTGCCGCTTCTTTATCACATCACGAGTGGCGGCGATGCGCTTAGCCTTGGCCAGCCTGTCAACGTCGACGTCCCCGTCGAGGAGCCGGTAAAGGCTATTCCAGTTCCGCGTTCAAGCGTCGTGCGCACCCCAAACGGACAGCAATCCGTCCTCGTGCATGTCGCGCCCGAACGCTTCGAAGCAAGGCCCGTCATCGCCGAACAAGTGGACGCTGACCGTCTCGGTATCACGGCCGGCGTCGATCCCGATGTGCGCATCGTCGGTCGCGGCGCAGAACTCATCAATCAGGTGCGGTGAGGCCATGTTCAATTTTCTCGTCAGGACAAGCCTTGCCAATCGCCTCGTGGTTCTTGCAGCGGCGGCAATTCTCGTCGTTTGGGGCAGCGTCACGGTCTCGACCCTGCCGGTCGATGTGTTCCCGGATCTCAATAAGCCAACCGTGACGATCATGACGGAAGCGGAAGGGCTTGCCCCTCCCGAAGTCGAGCAGCTTGTCGGCTATCCGATTGAAAGCGCAATGAACGGTCTTTCCGGCGTGACGCGCGTCCGCTCCGTAGCGGGAATTGGCCTTTCGATTGTCTATGTCGAGTTTGATTGGGGAACCGACATCTACCGCAACCGGCAACAAGTCGCCGAGCGGCTCGCAACGCTTTCCGGCCAGCTTCCGCCCGGCGTGACGCCACAAATGGGGCCGGTCTCTTCAATCATGGGCGAGATAATGCTGATAGCCGTCACGGGCGGACCTGAGGCCAATCCCATGACGGTGCGCGAGACGGCGGATTTTATTATCCGGCCGCGTCTCCTTGCTATACCCGGCGTCAGCCAAGTCATCCCAATTGGTGGCGAGGTCCGGCAATACAGAGTCACCCCCAATATCGCGGCGATGGCTTCACTCGGCGTCAGCGCATCCGACATCGAAGCCGCGATCCGCTCGTTCGGCACGAACACGGGCGGCGGCTTCGTCAATCAGGATGACCGCGAGTATCTGATCCGCAATCTCGGGCGCACGACAAGCCTTGAGGATTTGCGCAGCATTTCCGTTGCGGCACGCGCAGGTCAGTCAGTCCTGCTGCGGCAGGTGGCAACCGTCGATTTCGCGGCAGCGGTCAAGCGCGGAGATGCCGGCGCAAATGGCGCTCCCGCCGTCATCGTCTCGGTGCAGAAGCAGCCGGGCGCCGATACAGTAAAACTCACGCAAGAGGTCGAAAGCGCACTCGCGGAGCTTACGCGCAACTTGCCGAAAGGGATCAGGGCCGATCAACTTCTTTTCCGTCAGGCAGACTTCATCTCAACGTCCATCGCCAACGTAGAGAATGTCCTGAAGGAGGCAGCGATTGTCGTTGCCGTTGTGCTGTTCCTGTTCCTTCTCAATGTGCGGACGACAGCTATCTCTCTGACGGCCATTCCACTCTCGCTCTTCGTCACTGTGCTCGTCTTCAAGTGGTTCGGGCTTTCGATCAACACGATGACGCTTGGCGGCCTCGCCATCGCTATCGGCGAACTCGTTGACGATGCCGTGGTCGATGTCGAGAATATCTACCGCCGACTGCGCGAAAACGCCCGCATGCCAAGGCCGCGCCCGTTGCTTGAGGTCGTCGCCGACGCCAGCATCGAGGTCCGCTCCGGCATCATCTACGCGACTTTCATCATCGTACTCGTCTTCGTGCCGCTGTTCGCGCTCTCGGGCATTGAGGGGCGGCTGTTCGCGCCGCTTGGCGTCGCCTACATTGTGTCGATCCTTGCGAGCCTTCTTGTTTCGATCACAGTTACGCCCGTGCTCGCATCGTTCCTGCTCCGCGAATCGGCCGAGAAGGCACACGGCGACAGCGCCATCGTCCGGTCTCTCAAACGCTGGAACGAGAAGGCGCTCAAGGCATCTTTCCGTTCTCCCAGGATCATCGCCGGTTTCGTTGTGTCCGCCTTCGCGATTGCAACACTCTTCGCCGCCTTCCTGCCGCGCTCTTTCCTTCCACCTTTCAACGAAGGCACGCTCACGATCAGCCTGACGCTCAATCCCGGAATCTCGCTTGAGGAAAGCAACCGTCTCGGACTGATCGCTGAGGCACTGCTCAAGGAAATCCCCGAAGTCAAATCCGTTGGCCGCAGAACCGGTCGCGCCGAACTCGACGAACATGCAGAAGGTGTGCATTCGAGCGAGATCGACGTGGATCTCAAAAAGTCGAACCGGACGCGCGACGAAATTCTCGCGGACGTTCGGCGCAAACTTGCCATCCTTCCCGCGAGCACGAATGTCGGCCAACCGATATCTCACCGGCTCGATCATATGCTTTCCGGGGTGCGAGCTGAAATTGCCCTAAAAATTTACGGAGACGATACCGAGACCTTGCGTGCGCTTGCGGAAGCGCTACGCAGCAAGCTCACGGGCGTGAAAGGTCTCGTCGATCTGCAGCTCGAAAAGCAGGTTCTTATCCCGCAGCTCGAAGTCAAGGTCGATCCCAGCCGTGCGCAGCTCTACGGCATCACGCCGTCTGGCGTGACGGAAGCGCTCGACAGCCTGTCGAACGGGCGCAAGGTTTCAACGATTGTCGATGGCGCGAAGCGGTTTGACGTCGTGCTCCGCCTTGCCGATCAGGACCGGACGACAGCCGGTCTCGGCGGCCTCTTGATTGAAACCCCCAAGGGCCGCATTCCGCTTCGCCTTGTCGCCGATGTTTCAGAGTCGGAAGGCCCCAATCAAATTTTGCGGGAAAACGGGCGACGCCGCATGGTCGTGCTCGCTAATACCGATGGCTCGGATATGGGAGGCATTGTCAGACAGATCCGCGATGTCGTTGCGGCCACGCCATTGCCAGCGGGTTACTCGACCAGTCTGGAAGGCACGTTCCAGGCGCGCGAGGGGGCCTCACGGCTGATCCTCGGTCTTTCCGTCATCTCTCTGTCGGCCATCTTCATCGTGCTCTTCAGCCGTTACCGGTCAGCGATCCTTGCTCTCATTATCATGGGCAATGTACCGCTCGCCTTTATTGGCAGCGTTGCGGCGCTATGGCTTGCGGGCCAACCGCTTTCCGTGGCCTCGATGATCGGCTTTATCACGCTCACGGGCATCAGCGCGCGCAATGGCATCCTCAAAATCAGCCATTACATCAATCTGGCTCTCCATGAAGGCGAGCCGTTTGGCGAGGGGCTTGTCATCAGGGGCAGCCTCGAACGGCTGACGCCTGTCTTTATGACGGCACTCTCAGCAGGCATGGCCCTCACGCCATTGCTGCTCGACGCCGATGCGACCGGTAAGGAGATGTTGCATCCCGTCGCCGTGACGATATTCGGCGGCCTCATCAGCGCAACGCTGCTCGATCTTCTCGTGACGCCGCTCCTGTTCCTGCGCTTCGGCAGACCTGCGCTGGAGCGGCTCGCAGCCGATCCCCCGCCTGCGGGGACACCGCAACTCGCCGAGACTTTCTAACAAAGGAGAATGATATGGCTCTCAAGAAAGCCCAACTAATTGCCGCTGCGTTTGCGCTTGCGGTGGCTTCGCCCGCCCTCGGGCACGAGGAAGTCAAAGGCCCCAATGGCGGTCACGTCATGGAATCGTCGGGCCATCATATCGAGTTTGTGCCATCGCAAACTGAGGTGACGTTTTATCTTTCCGACGCAGCGGGCAAGCCCATCGCCTCGAAAGGCACAAAGGCCAAGGTGTTTGTGCAGGAGGGCGGGAAGACAATACCGCTCGTGCTTACGCCCACCGATCCCGATAAGCTTACCGGCAAACTGGCAGCGCCGTTGTCGTCCGGCGCGAAAGTGGCTGTTACCGCGACCATGACGGATGGCCATAATCTTCAGGCCCGCTACGTCGTGCCGTGAATGACTGGCGCCAAATCGGTCTTGGGATCTCATCCGTGACGCAGGTCGCGTACTACTCGATTACGTGCCGTCGAGTGAGGAACTCCCAGACGAGATTTGCGCTGCAGTGGAGACCGAGAAGGATCGCATCAAAGCGAGCGCCAATATAATGGAGCGGAGCCGCCAAATTGCTGGTGTTCGTGGATCGGAGTTGACAACACGGCCGCGCCGCAGTGAAATAATTGCCAAGGGGTCCCGCGACGTCCCCGTGAGGCGACAGCCCAAAGTTCGCGTCCGATCAACCTTCATATTGAGGGAAAGGACGCGCCATGCCGTCACCCACAGAAATCACAGTTTCCCAACTCTCCCGCCTCATTGGTCTGCCCGGCAGTCCGCTGCTCATCGACGTGCGGCCGGACGATGCCCATAAGCGCGACCCGCATCTCATTCCGGGTTCGATTCCGCGGCCTGAGGCAAAGCCCGAGGATTTGCTCTCCGCCTTCGGCCAGAAACCGGCCGTCGTCATTTGCGAAAACGGCGGCGCTTTGAGTCAGGGCATCGCTGCATGGCTGCGCCATGCCGGTGTGCCCGCCGAAACGCTCGAAGGAGGCTTTGCTGCGTGGCAGAAGGCCGGGCAGCCGCTTCTCGCCACCAAAAACCTGCCGCCCCGTGATAGCCAGGGACGCGCCGTGTGGGTGACGCGTGCCCGCCCCAAGGTTGATCGCATCGCCTGCCCCTGGCTCATTCGGCGCTTCGTCGATCCCGAGGCCGTGTTCCTGTTCGTAGCACCCAATGAAGTGCTGCACACTGCCGAGCGGTTCTCTGCCACGCCATTCGATATTCCTGACGTCTATTGGAGTCACCGTGGCGAGCGTTGTTCCTTCGACACGATGCTGGAAGAGTTTGCGCTCGCCATTCCGGCGCTGGACCGCGTCGCCGCCATCGTGCGCGGCGCCGACACCACAAGGCCGGATCTCGCGCCTGAGGCTGCTGGCCTTCTGGCTGCGTCGCTCGGGTTTTCGCGCATGTACCGCGACGACCTCGAGCAACTCGCGGCTGCGATGGCGCTGTATGATGCCTTCTACCGCTGGGCGCGCGACGCGACCGAGGAAACCCACACCTGGTCTGAGGGCACAGGAGCCAGGGCCTGATGGACAAGGTGGTCTCTGAATTTCCCGAAGCAGCATCCTCCCAAGATGTGAGCTTCAGAGAAGCCTTCTCGACGTTCGCACGCATTGGCGTGCTGTCGTTCGGGGGCCCCACAGCGCAAATCGCCCTCATGCACAAGATCATCGTCGAAGAGAAGAAGTGGCTCGACGAGCAGCATTACCTCAATGCACTGAGTTTTTGCATGCTGTTGCCGGGACCCGAGGCCATGCAGCTCGCGACCTATGTGGGCTGGCGTTTCCATGGCCTCAAAGGTGGCCTCGCAGGGGGACTGCTGTTCGTTCTTCCGGGCGCTGCCGTGGTTCTGGCGTTGTCAATGATCTACGCCTACTTTGGGAACGTGCCTCTCGTCGATGCGCTGTTCCTCGGCATCAAGGCAGCGGTGCTGGTCATCGTCGTCGAGGCATTGCTGAGGATCTCCAGGCGCGCGCTAAAGCTCCCGGAACACTGGCTGATCGCAGTGGTGTCCTTTGTCTCGATCTTCTTCCTGGCGGCGCCGTTTCCGTTGATCGTGTTTGCCGCCGCTCTCCTCGGCTACATTCGCGCACAAGGGCGGGCACAGTTGCATCCCATCTCCGTCCGGGCGGTGGAGACCGTCAAGACCGTAGCAGCATGGGTGGTGGTGTGGTTTGCGCCGCTATTGGCAATCGCGGCGTTCTTCGGCCGCGATCATGTGCTGTCTCAGCTCAGCGTTTTCTTTTCCAAGCTTGCCGTGGTGACATTCGGCGGCGCTTACGCGGTGCTCGCCTACATGGCGCAGGACGTGGTGACGCGCTACGGTTGGCTCGATGCTGGCGCGATGATGGATGGTCTCGGTCTCGCCGAGACGACTCCCGGCCCTTTAATTCTTGTAACGGAATTCGTCGGCTTCCTCACCGCATTCCGTCACGGGGGCGATCCCGCATTGCTTCAGGGTTTGCTCGGCGCCTTCGTGGCGCTATGGGCGACTTTTGCGCCCTGCTTCCTATGGATCTTCGCCGGGGCGCCCTACATCGCCTGGATGACTCATCAGCCGCGCCTCAAGGGCGCGCTTGCCGCCATAACAGCGGCGGTGGTCGGTGTCATCCTCAACCTCGCCATCTGGTTTGCACTCCACGTCTTCTTCCACGACGTCAGCCTGCACCACCTCGGGCCGGTGCAGTTATGGACGCCAACTTTGTCATCCATCGATTGGCGGGTTGTCACGCTGGCAAGCGTCTCTGCCTACCTGCTGCTGTTCCGTCATTGGTCCATCGCCTCGACGCTGGCCGTTGCATCAGCGGGATCGCTGGCAATTCGAGCATTAGAACTCTGGTAACTCACCAGGAAAGGGGGTCGGAAAAAATTCAATAGGAGGCCTTACCATGCGAAAATCGATCCCGTGCATCACGGTCCTCACACTGATGATCAACATTTATGCGCCCTTAGCGATTGGAGACGATGAGCCCGCGCTCGACACGGCCGCCATCGAAGCTGCCAGTGGCCTCAAAGGCACCTTCAACAAGGAGGAAAATGTATTCAAGGTGTCGAAAGCGCGAACGGACGTCGCGATTAGCGTAGATGATTGGAAGATGCCCGCGTTCATGGGGCTCACATCTTGGGCGGCATTCACTCCGGCCCACGACGGGACGACAATGATGATGGGAGACACCGTCCTCTTTGAAGACGAGGTCAACCCCGCGATGAGCGTTGCGCTCGAAAATGGCCTCGATGTCACCGCGCTCCATAACCACTTCTTTTACGACGAGCCGAAGATCTATTTCATGCACATTGGAGGCATGGGCAATGCCGGCACGCTCGCAACCGGCGTCAAAAAAATTTACGACAAGATCGCGGAAATCCGTCGCGCCCACCCGCAGCCGCAGAAGGCATTCGATGGAGCCACGATATCTGCCAGCAACTCGATTACCGCTGCACCGATCGAGGCCGCTTTGGCCATCACGGGCCAGGCCAAGGACGGCATGTTCAAGATTGTCATCGGCCGACCCGCGACGATGCACGGAACGCCCGTTGGCAAGGAGATGGGAATCAACACTTGGGCCGCGTTTGCCGGAAGCGATGATGCGGCCGTCGTCGACGGCGACTTTGCGATGACCGAAAACGAGCTTCAGACCGTGCTAAAGGCCATGCGCAAAGGAGGCATCAACATCGTCGCCATCCATCAACACATGGTCAGCGAAGAGCCGCGCATCCTGTTCTTGCACTATTGGGCTAAGGGCAAGGCTGCGGCAGTTGGCGCAATCGTTGAAGGCGGTGCTGAATACACAGCAACCTACAAAATAATGAGCATTCACACTTCTGCAGTTGGCCCGTAGCGTCGGAGAGGCGACGACCGCTCTCGGATAACCCCTACCGCAGTGGCGCCGGTTTACCCTGTTCGCGACACTCAATCCCACAAGCGGACATTAGCCTGACGTTCGGCGAGGTCAGCATCTGCGTCACCAACGATGCCTGCTTTCGAGGGCTAGCGGAAGCGCGCTTGGCGACGCCCGGGACGGCTTTTGAAGTACAGCCGACATGACTATCTAGCAGTCGATTGGACTGCCGCGCTCCCGGTTCGGGTAGCTTGGAAGAAAGATATAATCTTCTCCGCCCGCTTCAGGGCAGCGGTTGCGTAGTCGTTCATAAGCGCTGACAGCGCCGGCCATAGAGTTAGCGGTCCTAAACCGGCCTTGCCTTACGGATCGTGATCAGCACCAGCCGCGATGTGCGGTCAACTCATCACGCCAAGCGAGGCAGGCCTTCGAAACAACAGAGCTTTCTTCAAAACTGCTCAGTCGTCTGCATTATTCGCATTTGGCAGCTTGAAAGCGCGAGGTCGAGGAATTCACCCTATTATGCCGGTCGAGTCACTGGATTTTTTCTGCGTCAGTGCTGTTCACCGGCTTCCTCTCGCCCTTTTTAAAGGCGGATTTGGTGAATTTACTGCCACTCCTTGAGATCCTCGTAGTCCAGCCTGTGTCCCAAGTTATTACGGCAGCATCACTCTCCTCTTTCCACGTGCCGGTCATACCTTCTTTGGGCAGTGTAGCCTTGGCCTTGCCGTCGACTGCAAGCGTGATCTCGAAGGGCTTGCCGCTCGTGTCTTTTACTTTCCACGTGCCTTGGAAGTCACTGGCCGCAATACTGACAGACGCCAGCATCGCAGACATCAACAACCCCGTCAGAAGTGCGAAAAGTCGTTTTACCTGGGCGTTCATTGTTAGCCTCCGGAGGGATGTTCGCAAATGACGAACGTCGTCCATCTCTCGGAGTTCCGAGAACTGATCCTGTAGCCGCTTCTAGGAACTCCTCACCGCTTCCAAGGAGGGGGCATAACCGTACAACTCCGCTTTTCCTTAGCTGAAACCGGCCCGCAGGAGAGCAAGTCCGGGTTAATTCGCGTAGCTCTTATCTAATTGAATCGCATTGATCGCAGTCGCATTTAGCGGCTTATGGAGGCGATCGCTCCATTCAACTGCCCTCGCGCGGAACGAAGGCGCGCCGCGAGCCGTTGAACTATTGGAGTCCGATTTCCCGGATTCCGATTCGAGGACAACATGCACAAATTTTACAAAGCCCTAACGGTAAGCGCCGCGACATTGGCCCTGACCGCAGGTGGGTTGACGCTGGCCTTCGCCGCGCCGCCGACTTCAGCTACGGACAGTTCAACTTCGGGGGCAAGTACAGGATCGAGTACAGGTAACAGCGGCGCGAGCGACCCCAACGCAAAGACTTCCGACCGCACGCCGGGCGATGCGACACCGCACCGTACCCCGGACGCAACCGCCACCGGAGCAGCTGGTACTGATGCCGGCAAAACTTCGGGTGGCACATCTGATCGGACTCCTAGCAACCATTACAACCCTCCGGGCAACTGAACTAGCGGCGCTGAAACTGCGTTCGTGGATCTGACATTTGAGCTGATATCAGTTACGTCCACCGAAGCGTGGCATTTCTAACTGACCACAATAGCGCATACACGCTGAATGCAACCACAGAAGGAAGTACCAACTAGGTGCGGCCTGGATGCGTTACATCTGGTTCGATGATCGCATGAGTATCGGCGTGAAAGCGGCGAGGCCGCGTCGATTACTCCTGTTTGACCTGTGCCCGTCGCTTCGAATGATCTGTGCGGCGAAAGTGGCCGCGCTCACGAAGCCTGACAGTGGGCGTGGACACCCAGAGACAATCGATGACCGAAGACAATCCGCCAATATCCGCCAATTCAGCGCCTGGTTTTCCTGATCCACTTCGCATGAGCCTCAGTGATGCGGACGATCGGCTGCTCGTTGATCATTGGATGCCTCCTCAATGGGGTATTGCGCCCCGCATCCGCATTGGCCGGCACTGGGTGAACACCTTATGGGCTCTGCCTATCAGCGCAGCAGCCCTCCTCTGTCTGATTGCTTTGGCGCAAAGCTTACGCGAACTTCCGAGCGTAGGCGCTTTCATCCAGCGTCACCCCGGTATTGCGCAGTCGGCGCCGGCGGTCGGATCGGGCTTTCCTTGGTGGTTAGAGGTCCAGCATTTTCTCAACATGTTCTTCATGCTGTTCATCATGCGGGCTGGCCTGCAAATTTTGGCTGACCACCCGAGGCTCTACTGGGGAAGAGACTGCACACCAGGGACCGATTGGTTCCGTTTCCAGGTCCCGGTACCGAAGGGGCGGATTTGGACCGCTAAGGACGACTCGGTCACTTTGCCGACTTGGCTCGGCATCCCTGGGCTTCGCCATACCCTTGGGCTGTCACGGTGGTGGCATTTCTCCGTCAATCTGCTCTGGGTGATCAACGGCGTCGTCTTCTATGCGCTATTGTTTTCTACTGATCAGTGGCGAAGGTTGGTGCCCCTCACGTGGGACGTATTCCCGGCTGCGCTCTCGACCGCTATCCAATATGCCTCGTTGAACTTTCCGGTCGACGAGGGTTGGACGCGCTATAACGGCTTGCAGCAACTCAGCTACTTCATCACTGTGTTTATCGCCGCGCCAGTCTCGATCGCTACCGGCTTGATGCAGAGCCCGGCGATTTCCAACAAGCTGAGTTGGTTCGGCAGGTTGTTCAATCGACAGGCGATGAGGTCGGTCCACTTCATCTCGTTCGCCTGGTTTGTGGGCTTTATCCTGGCGCATGGCGCCATGGTCTTCGTCACCGGCCTTCGGCAAAACACCAATCATATGTTCGCCGGTGTCGACAACGCCTCATGGGTGGGATTTCCGCCGTTTCTTTTGGCGATGGCTATCCTCATCGTGGCATGGCTGATCGCCTCGCCGCTTACCATCCGCTACGCCCGCCAAGTGCAGCATGTCGGAGCCTTCATGGTCGGCCGGATGATGGGATTGGCCGAGAGGTGGGATCCTCGCTCGCAGCTCACCGAGAAAGACATCTCACCCTACTTCTGGCCAAATGGCACGATGCCGAACTCCGAAGCGTTCGACGACCTCGTGGCGGACAAATTTGCCAGCTACCGGCTGCGCATCGACGGCCTGGTCGAGCGGCCGCAAGAATTCTCGCTTGCCGCGCTCAAAGCCATGCCGAAGCAGGAGCAAATCACAACCCATTTCTGTATCCAGGGCTGGTCCGGCGTGGCCAAATGGGGCGGCGTACCAATGCGCGATATTCTAAGTCTGGTAAAGCCGATGCCCAAGGCCCGCTATGCGGTATTCTACTCTTTGGCCGACGGCGCCGATGGCGGCCGCTACTACGATGTGCACAAAATCGAGAACATGTCTCACGAGTTGACAATCCTCGCCTACGAGATGAACGGCGCGCCGGTCAGCGTTCTGCACGGAGCGCCATTGCGGTTACGTTGCGAGAACGAATTGGGCTTCAAGATGGTGAAGTGGATTGCAGCGATTGAGTTTGTTCACGACTTCGCTGACTTGGGCGCTGGCCAGGGAGGCTATAACGAGGATCATGAATTTTATGGCTACCGAATGCCGATATGAAACAAATATTGATTGGCACCGGTATCGTCACGAAGACCGATATTGTAGCCAAAATTCGTCGATTCTCGGGTCTGGCTGTGATGTCTGAATGATCATGAGTGTTTTTTAAAAGGACTAGCCATGTCGCGCCAAAGCTCCGATCCAGACGACTTTACCCAGCGTCAGCGCGCTCTATCAAGGTGGGACAACGAAGGGGGAGCTGCGCCAAAAGCTTCGATACTTACCGGAGAACAGATCTCCATTCCAGAAATGACCAATGCAGAGTTGGTGGCATTGCATGTGCGGGTCATTGCATTGGAAAACTTACTGATCTCTTTGCTCGCCACAGCATCGGACGAACAACTCAATCTGGCGCGCGAAATGGCGGGTTTCATCTCTCCGCGCCCAGGCTTTACACACCATCCGCTTACTGTGCGCGCTGCAGCCCATATGGTAGATCTTGTTGAACGTTCGGCGCACTTTCGCAACTAATTTGCGAATTGAAATCGTCCTTGGTGGTCAAAACCAAAACCGGCGGAGCGACTCGCCACTGCCTCTATCGCCGTCTCTAGACGGTCGCCAACTTCGATATCTGGTGCAATCTCTGCGGTCCGCCCATGGCCCGAATTAGATGAGGCTGTGTGAGACACGAGAGACACAACGATGGGACCGCGAGATGGCTAAAAGGTTCAAAATCGGCGATCATGTACGCTGGAATTCCGAGGCGGGCCGCGTGTCGGGGACGATTATCGCTATTCACACCACGGACTTCGACTACAAAGGTCATGTGCATCACGCTTCGGAACGCGATCCCCAATACGAGATCAAAAGCGACACGACCGATCATATCGCGGCCCATAAGGGCGGTGCACTCGACTACGCGTGATGAAGCTTCCGTTCTTCACCATCGGCCATTCCAACCGAAGCCTTGAGGACTTCGTTGAGCTGTTGCGCGGACCTCATGTCGGTCGGATCGTGGACATCAGAAAGGTTCCGAGATCGAGATCCAATCCGCAGTTCAACAAGGATACGTTACCCGAAGCCCTGGCGGCCTTCGACATCTCGTACGAACATGTGACGGCGCTCGGCGGCCTTCGCGGAAAAGCTAAAAGCTTGTCCCCTAGCGTCAATGGTTTTTGGACGAATGAGAGCTTTCATAACTACGCCGACTACGCGCTCTCAGCAGGGTTCCATGCGGGCCTTGCGCATTTGCTCGAAGAGGGAAGCAACCGACGCTGCACGATCATGTGTTCGGAAGCGGTATGGTGGCGATGCCATCGCCGCATTGTCGCCGACTATCTTATCGCCAGTGGAGAAGCCGTTTTCCACATTATGGGACGGAGGCGCCTGGAGCCTGCTCGCCTTACTCCGGGAGCTGTCGTTCAGCCCGATAGGACGGTCATCTACCCCGCTTCGAATCGATCGGAGGCGTGAATAGCAGTTAAATCCGCTTATCATGTTATGATCGTTACGATGGCGACCATCCATGACTTCCTGCCACCGAACCCAGAATTGTCGCGACACTGAGGACCAGTAGGACCCCGTGCACTCGATGCAAACAAGCTAAGGCGGCTTCCGGTTGAGCCGCCGCCCATCGACGAAAGTGGCGCTGGAGAATGAAGGGCTCGGCAACGAACAGTAAAAAAGCGAACAGAAGCCACACGCAGACCATTGCGTGCATCCACCAGAACGTGAGGGAATGAAATCGATCCCAAAGATCGAGACGCCATATCATATAGAGGCCGCTAAGACCGACAACGAGAACGGCGAACCGCGCCTGCCAAACGAAGCGGCGCTCGATTAACTCAAACGCGTGGAGCGGATCGCCGCCGAGATCGCCTCGCCGGATGGCCGGTAACATGACCGTCGTCGCCATCGACACTCCGCCGATCCAGATGACGACGGCCAGCACATGCAGGGCTCGTGCGACGGCAATATCAATGCTCATGGGCATTCTCCTCCGTCATAACCCGCACTGTCGCAACGTAGACACGCCCGATAAAGCGAGTATCCGTCATATTGAATTCCTGGTGCACGTTTATGATGATCGCAAGCCTGTTCGTGCTGGGTGGAAATTTTTGGGACAAGCTGCGCGCCGTATTCGTCGCGGACGCGCGTGCTGTATTTCCGAGTGACACTGCTCCGAGCGCGACGTCTCCTGTCAGATAACGTGGGAAGGCTTCGTCAGGTGTTCTCCGAAGGTTGTTGACGCCGTTCGCTGCAAAATGTCTGCCAACGAGCTTTGCGATCTGCGGGCAGTAGATGACGCCCTTTCTATCACGCGAAGGGCGAACGGATGTCCGCTTCTGGCCCATAGCTGCAAACCAGCAACGTCCGCTTACCGATGAGCAGCTGACGCGCCACGAACCGACATGACTGGTATTCGCGATCGAGCGTTGGATGTCCGCTATCTCGGCAAAGACGGCAGTCGCTGATGGCAGCTTTGCCGAGAAAGCGGACATCGGCCGCATAACGAAACCATTAGCTCAGTCGTCAGCTGACCATGTCCGAAATTCTCCTATAAGCGGATGAAGCGACTTCTTCCGCTTAGGGTCACCAGCTAACCTGGGCAAAGCCGAAATTGATGTCCGTTGATCCCTTGAAAAGGGACATTAAGCTCCTCCCTGCAGATCCGGAGACCTTGGCGCCTCATGACCAAGAAATTCGGAGACTGCCCATGTCAACAGAGCCGCGACGAAGACGGCGCCAAGAACGTCTGCACTGATCGGAACCAAACCCAGCAGCGTCATCAGCGGGGGAAGAAGGACAGTCAGAATTTGGAGCGCGACACCTAAGCCTATCGCCATATGCAGCCCGATATTGGGCATTGGGATTAAGGAGATCCGCCGGCTGGGATAAGCGAACACCAGCTGGAGCACGGACTCGTAGAGGAACAAGGCCGTCCGCGCCTCATCGAGCGAGAAGCCGAGCTGTGGAATGGCGCCAAAAAGCACAATGCCCCCAGCCGCCTTTGAGGTGCCGCTAATAGCAATAAATCGCCGAGAAACTTGATCGAGAAGTTTCGAGCTCGGCGGCCGGGGCTGCCTGCTCATGACGCCGGGATTACGATCGAACGCCAAGGCAAGCGCTGGTGGTCCGTCGGCTACGACATTGATCCAAAGCAGCTGCACAGCCGTCAGTGGCAACAGGAATGTTCCGCCATCCGGATCTTTGAGGCCGAGCAGGAATGCCATTGCGAGACCTGCCGTCATGAGCACGATGAGGGCCAAGTCGGTGGAGAAAAAGAAGCGAATGAACTTCTGAATATTCTCGTAGATGCTCCGGCCTTCCTCGATGGCCGCGACGATCGTGGCGAAGTTGTCATCTTGCAGCACGACATCGGCAACCTCGCGAGTGACGTCGCTGCCGCGCAGACCCATCGCAATACCGACGTCAGCGCGTTTCAGCGCCGGAGCATCATTGACACCATCCCCGGTGACGGCGACGATCTCGCCATTCTCCTTGAGCGCCTCGACGAGTCGGAGCTTGTGCTCAGGCGTGACGCGCGCGAAGACGTTGACGTTACGAACGACGCCGCGCACTTGCTGTTGCGAGAGTGTCTCGAGCTCACGACCTGTAACGACGCGCTCTGTTGCGATGCCAATCGCCTCGCCGACGGCTTTGGCAGTGGCGGGATGGTCCCCGGTGATCATCATGACGCGGATGCCGGCAGCGCCGGCCAGCCTCAAGGCCTCGGGAACCTCTGGGCGCGGCGGATCCCACAGCATCACCAAGCCGAGGAAGGTCACATTCTCCTCTTGCTCATCCTGTCGCCACGCAAGGGCCAACACACGATAGCCCTCGCTCCCCCGCTGCAGCGCCTTGGCTTCCCACTCCTGTTTCTCGGCGCCAGACAGGGAACTGCGCTCGATCAGTACCTCGGGTGCCCCCTTAAGATAGCTGACGAGGCCGCCACCCTCCTTGAATGTCACGCGCATGAACTTGGCAACGCTGTCGAACGGCCGACTGGAAAGTCTCGGCCTGCCATCCGCCACCGCAGCCGGATTTGTGCCATGGCTAGCTGCATAACGGAGTAACGCGACCTCGAGAGGATCGCCGGCTCCTGTCGCCAACTCGGCGTCATTCGCAAGCACCATGGCATGCAGGGCGCGTTCGGGATCGGGTGCATCTAAGGCGCGCACATGCATGCGGTTCTCGGTGAGTGTTCCAGTCTTGTCAGTCGCAATTACCGTGACGGAGCCGAGCGCCTCGACAGCGCTGAGGCGCCTGACGATAGCTTTGCGCTTTGCAAGCCGCTCGACTCCCTTCGCCAACGTCAGCGTGAGAACAGCCGGCAATCCCTCTGGTACCGCCGCCACGGCCAGGGCAACTGAGAACAAAACAACACGTCCAAGGTGACCAAGTCCCTCGACCAACAATCCGCCAACAGTCAATGCGAGGCCGACAGCGAGGATGGCGATCGCAACTTGATTGCCGAACTGGCGAAGCCGCCGCTCCAGCGGCGTCTCACCGGCTTCGATTCCGCCGAGCATGGTGGCAAGCCGTCCCATGGTGCTTTGCGGGCCGGTGCGCGTGATCTCCATGTATCCTTGGCTCCGCACAATGAGCGTACCGCTGAAGAGTTCGCATTGGAGATCCTTATCGATGGGCAGCGATTCGCCAGTCAGGATCGACTCGTCCGCCATCACCCCATGGCCCCTAGCCAACAGGCCGTCAGCCGGCACCCGGTCTCCGGCCTCGATGCGAACAATATCCCCCGGAACGAGTTCGCCAATTGGAACCTGGGCGAGAGAACATTCACGCATTGCCCATACCAATGGCATACCCAATGTTTTGAGGCGGGCCAGCGCCTCCTCGGCCTTACCTTCCTGATAGGCGCCAAATCCCGCGTTGAGAACCAGGATAAGGGCGATGGCGATGGCCTCGTAGGGGGCTGTCTTGGCTCCCTCGTGCATCCATAGCGCCAGATCGAGGATAAGCGCGAACAGCAAGATATAAATGAGGGCGCTCTTGAATTGCCGGATGAGCCGCTGCCATAGGCCCACTCGAGCACCTTCGGGCAATGCATTTGGCCCGTACTCCGTCAGACGGTGCGCCGCCTCTTCATGCGATAAGCCAAGCAATTGCGGCCCGAGACGGTTGGTTGTCATATCGACTCCATCATATCAGCTATAGGCAGTCGCTACCTATTTCGAGTCTTCGCCGTCGCCGGGGCCGAGCACATACGTGCCGGGTGCATCGCAGAGGGCCGTGTCTCCCTTTGCTGACGATCGTTGAAGATATTCAGCGTGCATCAGGTAAGGCATGCGTGTCGCATCGGCGTTCCGGGCCATAAGATCGAACATCGGCGGTCGCTGACCCATTAAATAATTCTGCACCATGGCGGACCATATGAGGTCATTGGACCGAAGTAACTGGAACGCCCCTGCCATCTGCCTAGTATCGAGGGTACGCGGGTCCGAATTGAAGCGTCTTGGAGATGGATTTATGAAAATGAAGATTGTCTTGTCGGCTTTTTTCTTGCTCGCAGCTAGCCCAGCATTCGCTGCTGGCTATTCCGGAACTTGCACCATGGCTGCGAAAGACAAGTGGATGACCGAGGCGGCTGCTAAGGCCAAGGTCACAGAGGCCGGTTACACCGTCACGAGCATTAAAACAACTCGCGCGGGCAATTGTTACGAGGCTTATGTGACGGATAAGAGCGGGAAGAAAATGGAGCTCTTTCTCGATCCAACAACCGCAAAGATCGTTCACTCGCAGTGATGAAGAGCAGCCCCACAGAAAGCACCGACGAGATTGAGTCTGGGGAAGCCGCTGGATTAAGGTCGGTCAAGGTTTGGGACCTCTTCGTGCGGGTCTTTCACTGGTTGCTCGTCATCACATTTGCGACAGCCTGGTATACGGGCGGAATCTGGGACCAACCCCATTTAGCTGCTGGCTATCTCGTTCTCGCACTTGTCCTTGCACGCATCGTCTGGGGCTTTGTGGGTTCTCGCTATGCCCTCTTTTCCGCCTTCGTTTACCGACCGCGCGTCATCGTGCGCTATATGGCGGAGATGTTGCGCATGCGAACCCCGCGTTATCTCGGCCATAACCCAGCTGGCGGTGCCATGGTCATCGCGTTACTTGCCATCCTGCTTGTCCTATGCATCACCGGAATCATGATGACCACCGATGCCTTCTGGGGTGTGGAGTGGGTTGATAATCTGCATGCGACCGCGAGCAACATAGCTTTGGTTTTGGTAGCGCTCCACGTCGGCGGCGTCGTGTTCGCCAGCGTAGAACATGGCGAAAATCTCGTACGCGCAATGATTACGGGTATTAAGCGATCCCGATGAAGAGGCCCTCCGTAAGCGGTTGGCTAATGGAAAATCATGAAAACGTCTGGCTGTGAGAGGTGGCCAATAGGCGTGGGGGTTGGTGATGTAACGGCCATGGTCGATCTCGCACGACGGACGATGACCAATATCCGCCAGAACATCGCTATTGCCCTCGGGCTGAAGCTCGTCTTCCTCGTCACAACGTTGCTCGGTGTGACTGGTCTCTGACCTGCCATCCTGGCCGATACTGGCGCTACGGTCCTCGTGACGCTAAACGCGTTGCGGCTGCTCAGCACCGAAAAAAGGATCGACGCGTAAATGGATGAGAAGTCGACCACGACAGCGTCACTGCGTGAAGGGCTCAGGATGGTCCCTGTCGGCGTTTGGGTCCTCGGCTTCGTGTCGATGCTCATGGATATCTCGTCGGAGATGATCCATGCGCTGTTGCCGATCTACATGGTCACGGTGCTTGGTACATCGGCGCTCGCCGTCGGCATCATCGAGGGCATAGCCGAGGCCACGGCCGCCATCACAAAAATCTTCTCAGGTGCCTTGTCCGACTGGCTCGGTCGGCGCAAAGGGCTGGCGGCTCTCGGCTATGGACTGGCTGCCATCACCAAGCCGATCTTCCCGCTGGCGCCGACGTTGTCCTGGCTAATCGCTGCGCGCTTCATCGACCGCGTGGGCAAGGGCATACGCGGCGCGCCCCGTGATGCGCTCGTCGCCGACCTCGCACCAGCTGAAGCGCGGGGTGCAAGTTTCGGTCTGCGTCAGTCGCTCGATACGATTGGCGCTTTCATCGGTCCGCTTCTGGCTATCCTCCTGATGATGGCGACAGCCAACAATTTCAAGCTGGTCTTCTGGTTCGCTATACTTCCGGCGTTCCTTTCGTTTGCCTTGATCCTTTTCGCGGTTCATGAACCGACAAAGCCGGCTAGCTCCCGGATCGTCCGATCACCGCTCAGCAAAGCCGAGCTTCGCCGTCTTGGCAGCGATTATTGGTCAGTCGTTGTGATCGCGGCCTTTTTCACGCTGGCCCGTTTCAGTGAGGCCTTCCTCGTCTTACGTGCCCAGTCCGTTGGCCTGCCGATCGCGCTGGTGCCGGCGGTCCTGGTGCTCATGAACATCGTCTATGCGCTTGCCGCACTTCCTGCCGGCGTCATGTCCGATCGGCTAAACAGAAGCGCAATCCTTATCGTTGGCTTGGCCGTCTTGATTGCCGCCGATCTTCTGCTGGCGCTGTCAGCGGGCATCGTCGGAGCAGCGATAGGCGTCGCACTTTGGGGGCTGCATATGGGACTCACGCAAGGCCTGCTGGCCGCGCTCGTCGCCGATACCGCACCGGCTGAGTTGCGCGGTACGGCTTACGGCATGTTCAACCTTGTCTCAGGGATCGCGCTCCTGGCGGCCAGCATCATTGCCGGCGAATTGTGGGATCTGAGCGGTCCACGCGGCACGTTCCTTGCGGGCGCGGCCTTCACGACGCTGTCGGTCTTTGGGCTCATCTGGTTCGAGCGGCGACGTAGTGATAAGCGCAAGCAGAAGCCAACACACTAAGTGCCGGCACACGAAGCCCGCGGGGTGACGCGAAACGAACCCGCATCATCAACCAGAAAGCCTCGAGGCCAATAACATCTGGGAGCATGCTCCTTTAGCCAACACCTCGCTGGATGACTGTCGGCAGCGTTCCAATGCCGACCGGCGCGCACCGGTAGTGATGGGTCATGATCACGCGTTGGCAGCCCCGCTAGCTTGGCCGGTCTCCTTCAAATAGCCGACGTCATCGGCGACGGCTGCCGTTTCTCAAATTGTGGTTCGGCCGACTTCTGCTCTTGGCCACTTGCAGCTATGTCTCCGCTGCCGAGTTAGCGGACGTTGGCTCAGTGCCGGAGCAGGTGATTTAATTGTCCTCAGTATAGGTCTGCAGTTCATTGGCAAGACCTCAGGGCTTTTTCCACTAAGGGGTATAAGCGGTGCTTCCAATTTTGCTCGGCCTTCAGGCTATCAACGAGAGCGGACTCCACGGTGACTGAGTCCGGCCAGGACTTCTTGAGGTGAAGCAAAGGCCCAATTGCCGAGCTGGACACCGCATGGAGTGTAGGAGCCAGCTCACTCCGCATCAGTCCTCTCTGTCATTCCTGTGACTGGATAATTTCGCCGTTGAATTGCTGGCGAAATTTCTCCGCCTCAGAGCGGTCGGCAAATATGTAGACGGCGTATTCAATTCCATCACGCTTTACGGTGTAGCAGATGTCGCAAATATTGAGACCCTCGCAGAACTTCATCAACGCCAGGAAATCTGTGCCCTGATACAGTCTGGCCGGAACGGCCACATGGTATGGCCAGTTCCTCATTGGGAATTTTTCAGTCACTGCACCAAATTCTCGGGTTTCAGAAAAAGGTTGGCTTGAATCTAGCCCTTGTTCTTGTCCCTATCGGAAAATGGCGGCCAATTGACCGGAAGCGAATCCCGGCGGTGACAATAGGAGCGTGTAAAAACGTAGTGACAGTGTCGGTAGTCTCGCTTATCGGCGAGCTGTAACGGTGTTTCGTTGTGCGTGCCATCAGCCTCAGTTCCCATGATCGGTGGCGCGCTGTATTTCAAAGCAAAGGCCATATTGCTCGCCCCGATAGCGGTGATCGCGATAAAGATCATTCGAATGATGCCCTGCATCGTCGTGCCCCTCAAATTTCAGGAATGGATATTGGGATCGCGGATCACTGAACGAGCCCGCGGTTCTTGAGTCCCGTCGCTTCGGTTAGCCCGGCCGTCCTTTTGGGCCGACATCAGGCGGTGGAGGAGTGCCCCATGGTCGGTGGGGAACTGGAGCGCCCACATCACAATTGCCCATGCGCCGGCCACGAAAAAAAGCGGCACGAGAAACGTCCAAATGGCATCCCCCGGAAAAGTCGAATTCATTGCTTCGCCTCTCTGAGTGGTGCGGTCAACGGAGACGGGTGGCTAGGCGGGAGAGCTCGGGCTTCCTGCAGTCGACCAAAACGTTCGACGGCTTCGACCCAATACGTCAGGTGTGCGATTGGGGCCTGTTCCACGATCTCGCCCAAAATGAAATCGACTTCAGCGCGCGTGAGAACGGCTGTTATGAGGGTTCTCTTCACGCGTCCGCGTACGCGTTCGCTCGTCGTTGCGTTGGCGAACCCAAATCCGTGACCCTCGGCCTCCCAGGTCGTAAAGCCGGGAACCGGCGGTTCGAGTGCGAGCATCATTTCGATGATACGGTCGGCGCCGGCGGGCGGGCAGACGAGAGTGAGGCGGCAAAGGGGTTTTTCCATTGGAGAGATCCGGATGGTGACTGAGGCAATCGATCGGCAACGTCGCCAAAGCGACGAAACAGGATCGGCAGCAGAATGAGGGTGAGTGCTGTCGACGTCGCGAGACCGCCAATGACGACGATGGCGAGGGGCTTTTGGATTTCTGAACCTGGGCCGCTTGCAAACAGCAACGGCACCAGCCCGAACGCGGCGATACTGGCAGTCATCAAAACTGGGCGCAGCCGTCTTTGCGCGCCGTCGAAGACAGCTTCGCCTAGGCTCATTCCTCCTGCCAGCAGTTCATTGAAATGGCTGACGAGAACCAACCCGTTCAGTACAGCGATGCCAAGAAGGGCGATAAAACCAACCGATGCTGGAACAGAAAGATAAGCACCCGACAGCCACAGTGAGAGGAAGCCACCGACGAGCGCAAATGGTACGTTTGCAAGAATGAGAAGCGACTGACGGATCGAGCGGAGAGTCGCGAACAGAACCGCGAATATCAAGCCGATTGCAACGGGCACTACGATCGTGAGACGCGTCGCGGCTCGTCGCTGATTCTCGAACTGACCGCCCCAGACGAGACTGTAGTCTGGCGCCAATTGGACGTTGGCCGCTACTGCCCGCTGGGCTTCCTCAACGAAGCCGACCAGGTCGCGCCCCGTCACATAGGCTTGGACGACAGCGAAGCGCGAAGCATTCTCGCGATCTATTTTGACTGGGCCAGCAACGCGCTCGAGAGATGCGATGTCGCCGATGCGAACCAAGCCGCCATCGCCCGCCGCGAGCTGCGCCGAGGAGAAGAGTTCGGGGGACTCTCGAACGTTTTGGGTGCCGCGGATCGTGATGTCGGTACGCCGACCAGGTTCGATGACAAGTCCAGCTGACGTTCCTTCGAGTGTCGACCGCAGTTCGTCTTGAAGCTTCGTAGCAGAAAGTCCAGTTCGACCCGCTTTGAGGCGATCGATGTTGATCTGGAAATAATCAACCGTATCGTTCGCCACTGTCGATACCTCAGCCGCGCCCGGAACTTTGCTGAGCGTTTCCTGGATTTGACTCGCGAGAGCCGAAAGCGTCTTCAAATCCGGACCGAATATCTTGATGGCAAGGTCGCCACGCGCGCCGGTAAGCATCTCATTTGTGCGCATTTCGATGGGCTGGGTGAATGCAAACTCGTAGCCCGGAAGGTCGGCCATTGCCGCGCGCAGTTGTTCCAAAAGCCAAGCTTTGTCGGGTACCCGCCATTCACTTTTTGGCCTCAAAACCATGAACGTGTCGGTTTCATTGAGACCCATGGGGTCAAGACCGAGCTCGTCCGACCCTACGCGCGCTACGATGCGATCGATCTCGGGTACTCTCTCTTTGAGGGTACGTTGGATCTGGAGGTCGCCCTCAAGACTCGCATTGAGATTGATTGAGGGATGCTTGGTGATCTGCATGATGACCGAGCCCTCATCCATAGTCGGCATGAACGACTTGCCAATCGCGCCGTAGGCAGCGAATGCGAGCGCTATACCGGCTGCAGCGACAAGATAAACAGGTAGCGGATGCGCCAGGCACGCCCGTAACAAGGGGCGGTAAGCACGATTGAGAAGCCTCATTAGCAAGGGGTCTTGATGCGCGCCGGACTTGAGCAAAAGCGATGAGAGAACCGGTATCAAGGTAAGCGAAAGAATGAGCGATCCACTCAGCGCAAAGACGATTGTCAAGGCAACCGGGCCGAAGAGTTTTCCTTCCAGGCCCTGCAGTGACAGGAGCGGCAGGAATACAAGGCAAATGATCAAAATGCCGGAGGCGACGGGCGCGGAAACTTCGCTGGCCGCTCGATACACGACATGCAGTTTTGGGAGGTTTGACGCCCCCGGAGCGTGCTGCAGACGGTCAACCGTATTCTCGACGATGACAACTGCCGCATCGACGATGAGACCTATGGCAATCGCAAGTCCGCCTAGGCTCATCAAATTCGCAGACATGCCAAAGACCGTCATCATGACAAACGTCATCAGCGCAGCAAGCGGCAGAGCAACTGCAACGACAAGGGCCGCACGCAAATTTCCGAGGAACGCGAGGAGCAGGAGGACGACGAGAACCGTTGCCTCGATTAATGCTTTTCGTACCCCGCCTACCGCGCTCGCAATGAGATCAGACCGGTCATAGAAAACTTTAATCTCTACGCCCGCTGGCAGACTGCCTTTTAGATCCTCCAATCTTTGACGCACGGATTTGACGATCGCGCTGGCGTCAGCACCCCGCAAAGACAAGACTAGACCTTCGACGGCTTCTCCATGGCCATCCTCAGTGACGGCGCCGTATCGCGTGAGGCTGCCAATCGAAACCTGCGCGACGTCGCCAAGCCGTAGCACCCGGTCGCCATGCAATTTGAGAACGATTTGCTCGAGATCCTTGGGCGCGCTAACGGCACCCTGGGCACGAACGACGAGGGTCTTTTCGCCCTCACTTAATCTGCCCGCGCCATCGTTCCGGTTGTTGGCCTCGATCACCGCCGAGAGATCAGAGACATTTAGCCCGGCGGCTGCGAGTGCGGCGTTATTGGGCGTTACCTCGAACGTTCGCACCATACCGCCGAGAGCGTTCACGTCGGCCACTCCCGGTATGGTACGAAGGGCGGGCCGAATGGTCCAATCAAGGAGGCTCCTGCGCTGTTCGAGCGTCAGATCACCACCTTCGATCGTGAACATGAACACGTCGGAAAGCGGTGTTGAAACTGGTGCAAGACCTCCAACAACGTTCGCAGGCAGATCGCCGCGAACGCCGGCGAGACGTTCAGCGACCTGTTGGCGCGCCCAATAAATGTCGGTACCGTCTTCGAAATCGAGAGTGATGTCAGCGATCGCATACTTTGCCGCCGACCGCAGGATGGTTTGCCCAGGGATGCCGAGCAATTCCATCTCGATAGGTGTGATAACGCGCGTCTCGACCTCTTCCGGCGTCATGCCTGGCGCCTTGAGGATCATTTTGACCTGCACGGGCGAGATATTCGGAAAGGCATCGATGGGGATTGTGCGATAGGCATAGACGCCGCCGCCGATAACCAGGATAAATGAAAGCAGAACAAAAACGCGTTGGGTGAGCGAGAATTCGACTAAGCGTCGCAACATTCTCTATTCTCCCTGCAGGAGACGTTCGAGCTGCGGAATCCCGCTTGCCGCGACCTGCGCTTTGCTGCCGATGGGGCCGTGGATTGTAGCAAGATTTGGAGATCTTCCGCGCAACGCGACGGGTACGAGATCGAAACCCGAATCGCTCCGCACGAACACCGCAGATTTATTTTCAACGGTGACAATTGCCGAGGACGGTACCAGCAGTCCGCCGGTCTCCATTGAGTGGAGAATATTGACGTTGATCATCTGGCCTGGAAGCAATCCGGAATCGGTGGGAATTGTTGCGAACATCACTGCCGACCGCGTCATACGATCGAGTGAGCCACCAATCGACACCACGCGGCCCTGAGAACCATTCTCTACTTGAAGAATGTCACCGAGTTTTATGAGAGAGACGATGTTCGCCGGGACTTGGACCTCAATCCATAACTCGTCGCTCGTATCAATGGTGACCGCAGCGGCCATCGCATCAATTTTGTCACCCGGCACGACGCGGGCTTCGACGATGCGGCCATCGGCCGGAGCCGGGACTGAATATTGTCCGTCTTGACGCGCGACTATTCCATTCAAGGCGGTTGCACGCTTGTGCTGATCGAGCACAGCGCGGATTTTTGCAGCCTGCGCTTCGGCTTCATCCGCGAGCGTCGGATTTTGAAAATTTTTATCTGCGAGTTCGCGTCGGCGGCGGGCAACTGCCTCCGCGGTTTGAAGTTCAGCCTCGGACTGAGCGAGCTGGCTTTGGGCTTCGAGCAGTTCACGGCTCGAAATCGTGATCAAGGGGGCGCCCTTGGATATCCGTTGGCCGGGCAATACATGCACCTGAACAACAGTCCCCGCGAATGGTGCCGCCGCAACTACGCGGGTATTTAGAGGCGGCACAACTGTGCCGGGAAGCGTGGCAATGGTCTCCGTCGTCACCTGCTTCACCGATTCAAGACGGATGTTGAGTTGCCGTACTTGCTCTGATGTAACCGCTACGTCCTTTGCGCCCGCCTTTGACGGTCCGAGCGCGAGAAACATCAGGAGAATGAAATATCGAGGACCACGCATCGCAAGTTCCCAGTCAACCCTTCTGACAGGTCGTTTGCGGTGCCAAGCTGAAAGGAGGCTGAACTGAACCTGCAGCTTTCCTGAAATGTGCTTTTCAGCTCGTTTTCAGCATCTTCGTGCTAGGTTTAGAGAAAATGCGTTGGAGGCGGCAATTAGAGTTCTTTTGCTTGAAGATGATAACGAGATCGCCGAACGGCTGGCGAGCGGCCTTGCTCCCGCCGGCTTCACAATTGAGCGCGCAGACAATGGCGCTGACGGCTACGCTATGGGTATGGACGATATATACGCGGCCGCGATTCTTGATCTCGGTCTCCCCGAAATGCAGGGGTTGGATGTTCTCAAGCGGTGGCGAGCGGCAGATTGCAAGATGCCAGTTTTGATTTTGACGGCGCGAGGAACCTGGGCCGAAAAGGTTGACGGCCTCAATGCAGGTGCGGACGATTACATTACGAAGCCATTCCACATACCGGAAGTCGCCGCGAGGCTCAAAGCGCTGATACGCCGCTCATTGGGAATAGCAAGCCCCGTTTTGACACATGGCGACATCTCGCTGGATACGGCTTCGAACCGCGTTCTACGCGACGGCGAACCGGTCGAACTGACCGCGCGCGAGCTAAAGATGCTCAATTATTTTATGCATCGTATCGGTCGTGTCGTATCCCAAGCAGAACTTACAGAGCATTTGTACGCGCTCGATGAGACACGAGAGTCAAATACGATCGAGGTCTATGTGAGCAGACTAAGGCGCAAGCTCGGCGCGGCCGTCATCACGACGGTACGCGGGCTCGGCTATCGAATGGACTAGGGCAAATGAGCAGTCTGAAAGGTCGCCTGATTTTTGCAGCCACGATTTGGATTGCAGCGGGAATGGTCTTGGCTGGTTTCGTGCTATCTGAGGTCTTCAAGCAGCACGCCACAAAACAATTGTACGAGGAGGTTTACGAGCACCTCGATGAACTTCTTCGTCTAACGGACTTCAAGACAGGGAATAGTCCTCATCTGCCCCAACATTTGAGCGATCCGCGGTACGCCCTGTCGTTGTCCGGTTACTACTGGGAGATACAAGAAGGCGATCGTGTCCTCGCCGCATCTCGGTCTCTCGACGGTAAGATACTTCCAACACCGCCGAATACATCGACGGACACCGCTATCCGTACCTATGAGATAGTTGGGCCGACGGGGACCGTGCTCGCGGCTGAGAGGGCGGTTTCAATATCACCAAACAATTCGTTGATACGGTTTATTGTTGGTACGGACCACCGTCACCTCGCAAAAATGAACTCAAGCTTTGACAATACGCTGATGTGGTCTTTGATCGCGTTTGGTCTATCGTTGATCCTCGGGGCCACGTTGTTGATTTTGTACGCGCTCAAGCCTTTCGGCGAATTGCGTATATCCCTCGGAAATGTACGAGCTGGTACAGAGAAAAACCTTCATGGGAATTTTCCTTCTGAGGTTTTGCCATTGGTTGAAGAACTCAACGCCGTTCTGAAATCGACTTCGGAACTTATACAAAGGGCCCGGACGCAAGCCGGGAATCTGGCGCATGGCCTAAAAACACCTCTTGCGATATTGACAGACGAGGCTCATCGCATCGAACGAAAAGGTCTGCCACAGTCTGCGGCAACAATCCTTTCGCAGTGTCGCAGAATGCAAACACAGATCGACTACCAAACAACTCGTGCTCGCGCAGTTGCGATGCGATCGATGCCAGGCACGGTCGCGAACGTTCGCAGGGCTTCGGAGGATGTTGCTAGGGCATTGCGGCGTCTTCACGAAGGAAGCGGCGTGACGATATGCGTTGACGTTCCAGAGATCACGTCAGTTGCGTGCGACCCTCAAGATCTCAACGAGATGCTGGCCAATATTGTTGATAACGCCTGCAAATATGCAAAAGCAGCGGTACGTATCGAGGCGGCTGGCAGGACCTCAGACAAGCTCGTCCACATCCGAATTGACGACGATGGGCGAGGGTTGCCTCCGGAGGCGTTCGAGGTCGTGTTCGGCGTTGGCGAGCAATGGGATTCACGAGCGGACGGATCTGGGCTTGGCCTCGCGATCGTCCGCGATCTGGCGCAGCTGTACGGCGGAAATGTCGGACTCCAGAAATCGCCTTTGGGCGGTCTTTCCGTCATCCTGTCGCTTCCCGTGGCCCTCAACGGGGTGAACAACGCTGCGCCAACGCTGAGGGAAGGTCAGTCGTGCTCGAGAGATCGGCGCAATGAGCCCCAGATGCACTCACCGGCTGAAACATCCGGTGGCCCAGATCCTCTGTCTTTTACAGGCGAGGTCCACAGAAGCTCAGAAGCGTTGCGGCGGCTTTGGCGCAAAACGAGGCGTATTGCGTTGGCGTCGGTACGGTGATTTGTGCCGACTAGCGATGAGCTTTACCAATCTGCGCTTGGCATAGAACCGGCAACCTTCGGGCGGTCCAGCTGCTGCGCGGTCATTCGAAGTTCGAGAGCACCGTGCGCTATCTCGGCATCGAGGTCGATGACGCGATTGAAATCGCCCAGAAGATCGACATTTTTAGCCGTTGGCAGAGTAGGGACAGAACTCAGCGAAGCGGTTTCTGAAGCGTTTTCGAATGCCCCGCCGAGGTAGATGACGGCTGGCACTCCAAAAGCGGTCCTAGTCACGTTTGGCTAAGTCACCCGCACTGCATCGATGGCCGATGTCCGCTTGTGGGATTGAGTGTCGATCGATCTTCAGCCGTTCGCATTCTGTCCGCCGTCAGCCTGTTGGCGCTCAGGGCCAAGACGGGAAATACGACGAGGTCCAAGAGCACCAAGCCGTGTGCTCTCCCAATTACGCTTCCTTGATTTCCGATGGTCGCTTGCGGACAAGGCCGGCTGCCAAGATTCCGATCAACATCGTTGCTACAAACACGAGTGTACCTGTCGCGGCGAGCCCCAGTGACGTAATCGCAGGACCCGGGCAGAAGCCGAAGAGTCCCCAGCCAAGTCCGAAGATCGCAGACCCGATGACGAGCGGTCGATCGATTTTGCTCTGGACAGGCAAATGAAAGCTCGGGTCAACAAGAGGCTTTGGCTGCCGAAGCACGAAATGATAGCCCGTGGCTGTTACGGCGATCGCGCCGAGCATCACGAAAGCCAAACTGGGATCCCAGCTTCCCGCGACGTCCAGAAAATTCAGCACTTTTGCAGGATTGGCCATTCCGGAAATGACAAGTCCGATGCCGAAAATCAGCCCTGCAGCAAGGTCGATGACGAGGCTCATGGGCCACCTCCGATGATGTGGCGGACGACGAACACGGTGAGTACCGCCACGGCCATGAATATGATTGTCGCCGCGAGGGAGCGCTTCGAGAAACGTGAAAGTCCGCAGACGCCGTGACCGCTCGTGCAACCTCCACCCAGAACAGCACCGAATCCGACAAGCAGCCCGGCAATCGCCGCGAGCGGAATATTTGCCGATACCGATTGTGTGACGGCATGGCCGGTCACGGCTGTCCAGACGAAGGGGGCGGAGATCAGTCCGATGATGAAGGCCAAGGCCTGCGCGGGCTTGCTGTCGGCTGCCGGCGCGATCAGCCTTTTCACGATGCCGCTGATGCCTGCGATGCGCCCGTTGGAATAGAGGAGGAGAACAGCAGACACGCCGATCAGCGCGCCGCCTACACTCGACGCCAGAGGCGTGAATTCAGTCTCTATAGCCAACTTCGAAGCCCTTCGCGCTCGTTCCGACAATCAGCAAGGCGATCCTACCAGGGACGCAGCGACTACTCCAAGCCAACGCTTAGAGATCGACGTCAATGCGATTGCTGCTACGTCGTGAAACCCGGCTTTTTCTACTTCAAGGGCGCAGAATTCTCTCCGAACCGGTATTTGAAGCCTGCGGTCACCTCAAACTGCTCCATGCTGAGGTCGATTGGAATGCCCGGCGGGTTCAACGCCGTTCCAGAAACGTGTTCGCGAGGAGCGTACACCGCCGCCAATTCCAGATCGAGGCTGTCGGACCAGCGGTACGCGAAGCCACCCGTTATGTGATGCTGCACGACGGCGGGCGCCAGGATGTTCAATTGAACATCGCGAGAGTTGATGGGCTGCGTGTTGTAGGAATAGCCGGCGCGCAATATGAGCTTTGGAGAATATTTCCACTCGACGCCCGCCTTGATGGCGTCGACATCGTTCCAGCCGAAGCCCGGACCGTGGGCTGTGCCCAGCGAACCCGGAGCGAGAAGTGTCGAAGGGTCGCCCACCGAGTTCGTATCGGAGAACCAGATATGGCGATAGTCGACCAGCAAGGTCACGGCCGGCGACACGTCGACGGCGATGCCTGCCTGGACGTTGGCAGGAATATCGAAGTCGCCCCCGTCGGCAAACAAGCCCTTGTATCGGGTGAACGGATTCGTCCAAATCGGCGTGCTGCCGGCGACGCCGACACGGAAGGTTGGCAGGACGGCCCACTCGATACCGGCCCGGACACCGCCACCGAACTCGTGGTCTTTTCCTCGATTGGTCAGAGCTGAAGGATCGGAGGAGAATCCGCCGAACGCCGCCAGACCATCGGCCTGGAAGATCTGAAGTGCTACGACCGGCGCGACGCCGACCGACACGTTTCCGAACTTCTTGGCCAAGGCGACCGAAAGCAGCATCTGTTGCAGATCGACGCCTGCCTTGCCGGCGCCGAAAACATTGGCACTGGCCGGGTACGTCGTATTCATTCCGCCGTTGCCCGACAACGACAGCGAAACGGCATCGAAATAGGGGTTGCCGAGGGTTTTCCAGTTGATCGCCACATTTGGCAGCAGGAACGCGTTACGATCGCTTTCCACCGTAGAACCGGCAATCGTAGCCTGGCGGAACGGCAGGAAGACCGATGCCGCCAAATCGACTTCGTTGTCCGCGTGAACAATGCCGGCAGGGTTTAGCGCCGCGGACGTCGCGTCCTTACCATCGGCGACACCTGCACCACCCAAAGCCTTGGAACGGGCTCCGATGCCGTCCAGGAAATAGCCATCCGTCGCATGTGCACTCGAAGATGCGACCACAGCGACGGCAAGCGCAAAAGCGCGTGCGCCGCGTTGAAAATTCCCCATAGCAGTCCCCCACGCCGAAAGTTCCCTGGGCGACGCTAGGGACGGTAATTGCCGATGAGAACGAATTATTAACGCTTTGCTTATGCGTAAACTGAGAGGTCGGCGCATCCGTTCGCCGTCGCGAGGCTCCCCAATGTGCCGACACCCACTTCAGCGGGTTCTGATGTCCGCAAACTCCGCATTCCCTCGGTACGAAATCCTGCCGACGGAAAGCGCTCTTGTCCGCTAAGGGTCAAAAGCGCCGGCCGATAGCCAGCAGTGCAAACATAATCCTCGAAACCAGACATAGGATTAATCAGTTGGCCTGAGCGGGTGCATGTTGGTTCGTCTCTCTAACAAGGAGACAGACTATGGAAAAGGACCAGGCATGCCCAATTGAAAAGCCGACGGCTCGTATACCTTGGAACAAGGGTAAGCTCATCGGCGCAAAACCTCGGCTGAGACCGAGTCACGTTTGGTCGATCCGCACCAAACTTCAGATGCAGGGCAAGAAACGCGACCTCGCTCTGTTCAACTTGGCTATCGACAGCAAGCTGAGGGGTTGTGACGTCGTTGCTGTCCGCGTCGATGACGTGGCCCCCAGCGGCTACGCAGCAGACCGCGCCACCATCCGGCAGAAAAAGACAGGCAGACCCATTCGCTTTGGACTAACTGACCAAACACGTCTGGCCCTCGATGAATACTTGAGGTCGACTGGAAGGAAGGCCGGTCAGGTTCTGTTCGTGGGACGACGAAATGGCGAGCGTGGGCTGACGACAAGGCAGTACGCGCGGCTCGTGCACGAATGGGTTGCCAGCATCGGGCTCGATCCAGCGAAGTTCGGCACGCACTCACTACGACGGACGAAGGCGGTGCTTACCAGTGGCATGGGGTGATAATCATAATGCTGTGAGACGGATCGGGCATTCCCTTGCGGGGCGTTAGGGAGGTCATAGCTGCAGCCTTTTCTTTATTGGTTCCCGATATGCGCATCGGGCACAGAAGAAAAAACTATTCGCCGGAAAATCTCGTTCCGAGCGCTGCTGGTGCGCTACGAATAACGTGGGACGTCGAGCTTGGAACAGCGCCCTAACTTTGGTATCCCTGCTTTGTTTAAAAGATGTCGGGACAGGAAGCCGGGGTTGTCGACAACTCTGATCCTCTCCAGCTTTCCGTGATTTGAAGGCTAACGCGTTTGCCTGTCCGATCGTGCAGGACTTCCGATCATGCCCGCAGAACGAAGCGCGACATTGGTTTACGATGGCGACTGCGGGATCTGTCGCTATTGGGTAGACTATTGGAAGCAGCAAACAGGCGACCGGGTCGTCTACCGGCCTTACCAAGAGGCGGCCGGGGATTTTCCCGCCATCCCACGAGAATGCTTCGCACGCGCTATTCAGCTCATTGAGCCCGACGGCACGATCTATGCGGGCGCGGCAGCGACCTACAGAACCTTGCGTCACGCGCCAGGGCGGGCCGCCTGGTGGTGGATGTACGAACACATCCCGGGATTCGCCGCCGCAAGCGAACGCGCCTACGCATTCTTCGCGCGGCGCAGAGGTCTGCTTAACCGGATTTCTTACATCTTGTGGGGAGCACGACCGGAGCCCGAACGCTATGATCTCGTCTCGTGGGTGTTCCTGCGGTTGCTCGGCGGCATTTACGTCATCGCATTCGCTTCCTTGGCGGTGCAAATCCAGGGGTTGGTCGGGGAAAGTGGCATTCTTCCCGCCGGTGAATATCTGAATGCTGCACGTCAGGGATGGGGCATGTCGGCCTATTGGCGAATGCCGACGCTCTTCTGGTTGAATGCCAACGATGCCGCGCTTTTCGCGGCGACCGGTCTCGGCATTCTTCTGGGGCTTATCGTTGTGTTTGGAATATGGACCCGCGCTGCACTGGTCGGGCTATTCGTTCTTTACTTGTCGTGCGTCTATGCCGGCCAAGTCTTCATGAGCTACCAGTGGGACTTGCTGTTGCTCGAATCTGGCTTCCTGGCAATTTTCCTGACGGCGGGTTCGCGCATCGTCGTCTGGCTCTACCGTTGGCTCATCTTCCGCTTTCTCTTCATGTCCGGAATCGTGAAGGCCATCTCCGCGCAGCCGACGTGGCATGATCTCACAGCGCTCAAGTACCATTTCATGTCGCAGCCTCTCCCAACGCCGCTGGCGTGGTACGCCGCTCAGCTACCGCCCTGGATGCTTGCGGTCGGGACCGCGGCGACGCTCGTCATTGAACTCATTCTCGTGTTTCTGATCTTTCTGCCGCGCAGGCTACGTGCATTTGCAGCTTGGTGCATCCTGATATTCCAGGCCTTGATCATACTCACGGGCAACTACGGCTTTTTCAATGTGCTGACGATTGCGCTTTGCGTTTTTCTGTTCGATGACGCCGCCATCCGACACGTTATTCCGCAAAAGCTGAGCCTATGGATCCAAAATCGTGCGCCTCGTCCGGGCAAGACCGCGACGGCCTGCGCGCTCGTATTGACGCTGTTGGTCGTTCCGGTCGGTGTCGATCGCATCGTGCAGGCACTCGCATTGCCAAATCTGCCCGTTGTGAATTCCATGACTCAAGCGATTTCGCCATTGCTCATCGTCAATGCCTATGGACCGTTCGCGACGACAACGACGAGCCGGCCGGAGATCATTGTTGAGGGTTCTGACGACGGTCAGAATTGGCGCGAGTACGACTTCCGCTATAAGCCCGGGCCAATCGATCGCCGGCCGTCATGGAATATCCCGCATCAGCCGCGGCTAGATTGGCAAATGTGGTTCGCGGCCTACGGTAGCTTCTCGCAAAATCCATGGTTCGAACGTCTGCTTCGACGACTGCTCGAAGGCAGCGCACCCGTACTTGCATTGCTCGGCCCTAACCCGTTTCCCGATCATCCGCCCAAACGTGTGCGCGCGCTTCTCTTCGACTATCGATTTGCCGATACCGGCCAGTGGTGGATCCGCCGACAGGAAGGACTCTATTTTCCCGAAATAAGTTCGAAATAGCAGGAGCGGATCGACGGACGATTACAGCATTACCTTCTCAAGCGGACTTGGTCGGCGAGTGCCTTGGGATCGCTTACCAAAGCGAGCCTGATGACCGCTGATGGGATATTGCGGTTTGCCCCTTTCTCGCGCGCTCAAGGCAGGGGCCTAAAAGACGCCGCAAGGTGCGAATATCGGCACGAACACGGGCAAGGTTTACAACAGATCACGCCAGAATGAGCCGGTTGCGATTAATCGTAATATTGATGTCTTTGCTGATCCACGCAGCGATCGGCAACTTAATGCTGGCTTCGTCGCGAAAATCCATCACAGATGCGCTCGACTTCGGGCAAGGCGTTGACATTGTACTTGTCGAGCGAGGTATCGCGGCCGAGGGACTTGTGAATCTCGGCGACGCAATGCAGACGATCGAACCGGCCAAAATCTTCCCCCTTCGACCGCCGCCCCAATCGGATGAGGTAAAGCCGGACGAGTTGCGCGACGTGATTGCTTCGGATGCGAACAGTGTCGAGGAAGTCGTGGTCAACACGCAAGAACCGCCGGCGCCTCCCCAGCCGGATGCGGCGCAGGTCAAGGAACAGCGGCCGCCTCAAGCTGCGATCTTCACTGAGGAAAGTTCCGGCCCAGCGAAGACAGGCGCCGATGCGAAAGCGATCGGTCTCTACCTTGGCCAGATCCAAAAGCACGTTGAGCGCGCGAAAGTGAGCCCGCCGTCGCGGCGGTCCGGAACTGTCGTCATGCGCTTTACGATCGGTCTCGACGGCAAGCTCTTGTCGCGAGAGGTCGTATCAGGCTCGGGCTTTAAAATACTCGATGATGCCGCCGTAGCCGCGCTCGACCGGGCGGCACCTTTTCCTCCAATCCCGCCAAAAGTCAGCCTAAGGCCCATCTCACTTACGCAGCAATTCACATTTGAGGCGAAGCTTTTGAAAGGAAGATCACCTAACTCACGCAGGGAATAGATCCCCTCCACAAGCTTGCGTTTCGATGCGATCGCCCTTCGGGAGACGATGTCCGATTCACTCCATCGACGGTCAAAGTCTACGTCAACTGTGAGTTCGGCTTCAGGCCATAACCGGACCTCCGTTGCATTGCTTGTGCGAATTGAACGTCAGCCTGTCGAGACCGCGACGCCCCTGCAAAGATACCCGACCGAGCGCGGCACGCCGTCAAGGTAGTAGTGATCAACCTCTGGCAGCCGAAAGCCGGCTTTTTCAAAGTTCGACGCGACAGGTCGGTTCAGATTGCAGCCAACGGCGAGGCGCTTCCATATTGGGTTGAGCCGATGCTGCCACGTTGCGACCTTCTCATCGTGTGCCAGCCCATGTTCCAAGAACAGCACGCGGCCTGTCGGCTTAAGAACGCGCCGTAGCTCTGCAAGTACGCGCATGGGATCTTCGACGGAGCACAGGGTGTAGGTGACGACCGCCGTGTCTATCGAAGCGTCGGATAGCGGCAATGCCTCGGCAGGCGCCTCGATAATCTCCAGGAGCACCGGAGACGTCGCGTGCCGCCCGGAGCCGATACGAAGAAAATCCGAGCCGGGATCGACGCCTATCACGCGTTCCACACGCGCCGGATCGTAGAGCGGCAAGTTGAGACCCGGGCCAATCCCAATCTCGAGCACTACGCCTGACGCGTAAGGTACGACCTTCAAGCGTTCGGCGGTAATGTCTTGCATGGAGCAGAGGCAGCTTACGAAGCGCGGACCGATGTATCGAGCGTAAAGACCCATGACTTCCTCTTTGAATGAATGGAATTGGATCTGCTTAAAGAACCTCCTTCTGTGGAAGTGTTCCGCCGGTTACAAGTCCGCTAGGGGCCATGAGCACGCATCAGCCGTCCGCAACTTCGACCGGTCGTCCCCAGAAAGCGGACCTGGCGGGCGACGGCGTACGCGTGGCCCATCCAAGTGAGGCCAACTTCTGCTTCTGGGATGAGTGTCGCGAACAGGGTCAACCGGCGCCACTGCGGTAGGGGTTATCCGAGAGCGGTCGTCGCCTCTCCGACGCTTCGGGCCAAAAGCGGACGTTGATAGGCCGGAATCGACGGTCCGCGAGGGCATAAGAGCAGAAATCGGAAGCCGTCAGCGCCGGTGACACACTCCCGCCTTGGGCGGCAGGGGGAAATGCGAATCTGGCGTACTTTGACACAAGTCAAGGTCAAGTCGCGCGTCGCGGATCAAGGAAATGACCCAGTTAAAATAACGTCCGCAATCAACGGACCGGATGGGGGAGGGCGATCGTGAAAGACACCGCCGACGAAAGATCCGGCCTAAGTGATATGCTGGCTCTCGGTAGCGCTCTGCTCTTTGCGATCATCGGATTGATTTTGGCAGTTGCCGGCGTCGACGAGGGCATGCGGCTGCACGGCTTGATACTCTGCGCGGCGAGCGCAACGGCCGGTGTTTATATTCTTTCCCATCCGACAGACCTCCGGAGAGAAAAAGCGTCCGGCTATTTCGACGGGCCCGTTCGTGTTGCGACTGTCGCGTGCGTATTTTGGGGCGTCGTCGGATTTCTCGTCGGCGACGTTCTTGCCTGGCAGCTCGCGTTCCCCGCGCTCAATTTCGATTTGCCCTGGACCAATTTCGGCCGGCTGAGGCCGGTGCATACGTCCGCCGTTATCTTTGCATTCGGCGGCAATGCGCTGATTGCAACATCTCTTTATGTCGTTCAGAGGACTTGCCGAGCACGGCTCCCAGGCAAGTGGGCTCCTTGGTTCGTCGTGTGGGGATATCAGCTCTTCATCGTGTTGGCCGCGACCGGCTATGTTCTCGGCGTTACCCAAGGAAAGGAATATGCCGAACCCGAATGGTACGTCGACATCTGGCTGACGATCGTTTGGGTTGCCTATCTGTTGATCTTCCTCGGCACGCTCAGAAAGCGCGAGGAGCCGCACATCTACGTCGCGAACTGGTTCTATCTCGCCTTCATCGTGACGATCGCAATGCTGCACATCATCAACAATCTCGCGCTTCCCGTGTCGCTTCTGGGCTCCGAGAGCTATCCGTTGTTCCCCGGCGTTCAAGGCGCAATGACCCAGTGGTGGTACGGGCATAACGCCGTCGGCTTCCTCCTGACGGCAGGTTTCCTCGGCATCATGTATTACTTCATTCCGAAGCGTGCCGAGCGGCCCGTCTATTCCTATCGCTTGTCGATCGTACACTTCTGGTCGCTGATCTTTCTTTACATCTGGGCAGGACCGCACCATCTCCATTACACGGCGCTGCCGGACTGGGCACAGACGCTCGGCATGACGTTCTCGATCATGCTGTGGATGCCGTCGTGGGGCGGCATGATCAATGGCCTGATGACGCTCTCGGGCGCCTGGGATCGGCTCAGAACCGACGCCGTCATTCGCCTGCTCGTCGTCTCCGTCGCCTTCTACGGCATGTCGACGTTCGAAGGGCCGCTGATGTCAATCAAGGCGGTGAACTCCCTTTCTCACTATACGGATTGGACGATTGGGCACGTGCATTCGGGCGCGCTCGGGTGGGTCGGTATGATCTCCTTCGGCGCCGTCTATTGCATGGTCCCTTGGCTCTGGAAGCGCGAAGGCCTTTATTCGATGCGCCTCGTCGAATGGCACTTCTGGCTGGCGATGATCGGCATCGTTCTCTACATCACGTCGATGTGGGTGGCCGGTATTACGCAAGGCCTGATGTGGCGTGCCTACGATCACCTCGGCTTCCTCAAATATTCGTTCATCGAGACCGTCGAAGCGCTTCATTGGCCGTACGTCATCCGCGCGACGGGTGGCGCGCTCTTCCTGATCGGCGGCTTGATCATGGCCTACAATGTCTGGCGCACGATTAAGGGGGCCCACCCAGTCGACCTTAAGGATCAGCCCCGTGTCGCGGCTGCACCCGAACTCCGCCCCGGCATCGTCGCCGCTCCGGCTGAATGAGGGAAGCTATGAACCACGCAATCTTCGAAAAGAATTCCCTCATTCTCCTGATCGCCACTCTGATTGTGGTCTCGATCGGCGGCATCATCGAAATCGCGCCTCTCTTCATGCTGCAGTCCACGATCGAGAAGGTCGAAGGCATGCGCCCCTATTCGCCGCTGGAACTCGCGGGCCGCGATATCTACGTGCGCGAAGGCTGCTACAATTGCCACAGCCAGATGATCCGCTCATTGCGAGACGAGATCGAGCGTTATGGACATTACTCGCTAGCCGCAGAGAGCATGTACGATCACCCCTTCCAGTGGGGATCGAAGCGCAATGGTCCTGATCTCGCTCGGGTTGGCGGCAAGTATTCCGACGCTTGGCATGTCGAGCATATGCGAGACCCGCGTTCGGTCGTGCCGGCTTCGATCATGCCCGGCTACCCATTCCTCGAAAAGACACCGCTCGACTACAGCAACATCGCAGATCGCATGAAGACGTTGCAGCGTATCGGCGTGCCTTACACCGACGAGATGATCGCCAACGCCAATGCTGATTTGCTTGCGCAGGTCTCTTCCGACACAAGCGCGACGAAGGCCCTGATGCAGCGGTATCCGAAGGCACAGGCCAGAAGATTCGACGGGCAGCTTGGTGACGACGTGCCGCCAAGCGAGCTCGATGCTGTTGTCGCCTATCTGCAGATGCTTGGCACACTCGTGGACTTCACGAAATTCGACGCCAGCGGTCCCAATCTCAGGTGAGACTATGACTTACGACGAAGCACAGGTTCTCTCGCAACTCGTCTCGATGGCGATTTTCATGGCGCTTCTCGTCGCGGCGTTCATCTACGCATTTCGCTCGTCGAACAAATCCACGTTCGAGCACGTGGCGAAGACGGCGATCGATCTGGACAGAATAGAGAAACAGTGACAGCCGATGGTCAGCCAAAAGCGCATTGATGAGGTAACCGGCACCGAGACCACAGGGCATGTGTGGGACGGCGACCTGATGGAACTCAACAAGCCGTTACCGCGATGGTGGTTGCATGTCTTCTATGCCTGTATAGCCTGGGCATTTGGCTATTGGCTCGTTTATCCGGCTTGGCCGACCCTGACTGACTATACGAAAGGTTTTCTCGGTCACAGCCAACGCAGTGCAGTTGCGAAAGACGTCGCTATGGCAAAGGCGGCGCAGGACCAGTATCGCGCGGCGATTGCGAAGACGCCCATAGCCGACATCAAAAAGAATCCCGAGCTATTCGAATTCGCTCGAGACGGTGGCGCCGCTATTTTCGGCGACAACTGCGCCCCTTGTCACGGCCGTGGCGCGCAGGGTGCCGTTGGATATCCCAATCTCAACGATGACGATTGGCTGTGGGGCGGCGATCTCGAAAATATCCAAACGACCATCACTCACGGCATTAGATCCGGCGATCCGAAGACCCGCGACACAGCCATGCCGCGGTTCGGTCTCGATAAAATCCTTGAGCCGGCGCAGATCAGGGATGTCGCCAATTATGTCCGCTCGCTCTCGCACCTCAATGTCGATGCCGCGGCCGCTTCACGAGGCGCAGCAATCTTCGCGGACAATTGCGCAGCATGTCACGGGCCTGACGGCAAAGGTAACACCGACATTGGCGCACCGAATTTGACCGATGCCATCTGGCTCTACGGCAGTAGTCAGGAAGCGGTGATGCGCAGCATCGAAACGGGTCGCGGAGGAATGATGCCGGCGTGGACCGGTCGTCTCGATCCCGTCTCGATCGAGATGGTCGCGCTCTATGTCCATTCACTTGGAGGCGGCAAACCCGAGCCTGAAAAGACCGCACCGGCCGAGGCGCCTAAATGACGATGCTAGACGGGCCCAACAAGTTCATTGTGGATAATGGCAGCGGCGAAGCCAAGCCCAACAACGCGCCGATTCAGACGAGCATCTATGCGTCGCATAAGAAGATATATCCAAAAGAAGCGCATGGAACCTTCCGAAACATCAAATGGGCCGTCACGGCGATCACGCTCGGCATTTATTACATGCTGCCATGGATCAGATGGCATCGCGGTCCGGGCCTGCCTGATCAAGCGTTTCTTCTCGACTTTGCCAACCAGCGACTGCTGTTCGGACCGATAGAGATTTGGGCGCAAGAATTCTATTATGTGACGGGTGCACTGGTCCTCTCAGCACTATGTCTTTTTCTAGTGACGGCAATCGCAGGGCGAATGTGGTGCGGGTATGCATGCCCACAGACGGTCTGGACCGATCTGATGATCGCAGTCGAGCGATTTTGGCAGGGTGATCGTAACGCTCGCTTGCGTCTCGATCAGAATGGCTGGTCATTTGAGAAGCTCTGGAAGAAAACCGCCACCCATATTTCGTGGGTGCTGATCGCTCTCGCCACCGGCGGCGCTCTCGTATTTTACTTTCGCGATGCGCCGACCCTTGCTGTCGAACTCGCCACCGGAACTGCTCCGCCGGTCGCGTACGTCTTTCTCGGAATCTTCACCCTTACAACCTATCTGCTAGGCGGCATCGCGCGGGAGCAGGTCTGCATTTACATGTGCCCCTGGCCGCGCATCCAAGGGGCAATGCTCGACCGCGATTCCCTCTTCATTTCCTATCGTGATGTCCGAGGCGAACCCCGCGGCTCGCATAAGCGCGACGAGAGCTGGGAGGGAAGGGGCGACTGCATAGACTGTAAAGCTTGTGTCGCCGTCTGCCCTACAGGCATCGACATTCGCAATGGCGCACAGCTTGAGTGCATACAATGCGCGCTATGCATTGATGCTTGCAATGAGATCATGGATCGCATCGGCCGTCCGCGCGAGTTGATTGCCTATACGACGGCAGCCAACCTCGAATGCGCCACCAAAGGTCCTCGCGACGGCTGGCGGATCGTACGGCCACGAACAATCCTCTATTCGATTCTGATTACGGCCATCGGCGGCCTCATGTTGTGGTCGCTGCTCAACCGCGCAGATACACAAGTCAGCGTCGCGCCCGACCGCAATCCGTTGTTCGTTCTGTTGAGTGACGGCGGTCTGCGCAACGGCTACACGGTGAAAATTGCCAACAAGCTGCAGAGCACGCGGCATTTTAGGATCGCCATTTCAGGACTTCCGGGCGCCCGTCTCCAGTTTATCGAGTTCGATAATCAGGATCCTGTAATGGATGTCGCCCCCGCGGAAGTCCGCGCGGTGAAGTTCTTCGTTTCTCTCAATCCTTCCGCGCGGAAAGAAATCAAGGGGGAGTCGACTCCCATGACGATCACCGTGACGGACATTGCGGATGGGAAATCAACTTCGCGTTCGACGACGTTCAGCGGGCCAGTGCCATGAAAGCCGACGTCATGAAACAAACAATTTCTGGCCGAGGCGGGATCAACGGTTGGCATGTGCTGTTCGGCATGATCGCCTTCTTCCTGATCGTCACTGCGGTCGATGGTGTGATGATTTATAAGGCCGTCTCGACATTCGGCGGCGATACGCCGGACGCCTACCGGACGGGCCTGCTGTACAATCAGCGCATCGCCGAGGAACGCCGGCAGGATGAGCGCGGCTGGACAGAATCTACAAAGTTCGACGGTCGGACCGGGACGTTCAGTGTGACGCTTAAAGACCATGCGGGTCACGGCGTCGACGGCTTGCAAATCACCGGGACTATCGGCCGCCCGGCAACGGATATTGCCGATCATAATCTGGTCCTGACCGCTGCAGGTGGAGGGACCTATTCGACGGTCGTGCCCAATCTGTCGGAAGGCACGTGGGATATATCGCTGGTTGCCAGCCAAGGCGATGGCGCCCAGCGAAGCATCGTCTATCGAGCAAAGGCGCGGCTATGGAAGCAGCCCTGATCGCTCCGCCGGCGCAGCAGAACGCGTCGCTCCAGGATCCCACGGCAAACCTCGAGACGGTGACGCTGTCCGTTCCCGAGATCGTTTGCGGAAACTGCATCCGCACAGTGGAGACGGCGCTAAGAAGCATTCGAGGTGTTTCAGCAGCACGCGCCAACCTCGCTCTGCACCGCGTGACGGTAACACTCCGCCGAACCGACAGTGCAGGTCCCGATGTGCCGGACCTCGTCGCAGCTTTGAAGAATGTCGGCTACACAGCCGCAGAACTCGTCGAAGGCGCGGAGACGGCAGCTTCGCGCGGGCGCACGAGCGAACTCATTCCAAGGGTTGGCGTCGCGGGTTTCGCAGCGGCCAACATCATGCTGCTGTCCGTATCGGTCTGGTCCGGCGAAGTGTCCGATATGGACAGCTCGGTGCGCGACCTCTTTCATTGGGTGTCAGCGCTCATAGCGCTGCCGGCCATCGCCTATGCCGGCCAACCATTCTTTCGTTCGGCTTTCTCGGCTCTGCGCGCTCGCCGCCTCAACATGGATGTTCCGATCTCTCTCGGCATCCTCCTCGCGACCGCGATGAGTCTATTCCAGACGATAAAGGGGTCGGAGCAGGTCTATTTCGATGCCGCGACGACGCTCGTCTTCTTTCTTCTGATTGGCCGGACGCTCGATGAGAGCATGCGCGTACGAGCTAGAGGTGCCGCGGAAAATCTGCTGAGCCTTAGGGCCATGAGCGCGACTGTGGTTTCCGAAGACGGATCGGTGCGCTCCCTCCCGGCTCGCGCTCTCTTGCCGGGGATGCGGGTGGCGGTTGCTGCCGGGGAGCGCATACCCGCAGATGGCATCATTGCCTCAGGCGTCAGCGAAATCGACGAGAGTTTGATTACCGGCGAGACCGTACCGCGCAGTGTAGCGCCGGGCGCTCACGTTCACGCCGGCACGGTCAACGGCGGCGGGATTTTGCACATTCGTGTCACCGTCGCCGACGAGAACACGCTGCTCGCGGAAATCGGTCGCCTGATGATCGCGGCAGAGCAAAGCAGAGGCCGCTATGTACGGCTCGCCGACAGAGCGGCCCAAATTTATGCGCCTGCCGTTCATGTGCTCGGGCTGCTGACGTTCACGGGCTGGATGCTCATGGGAAGCGGGTGGGAGCTCTCGCTCACTCATGCTATCGCAGTGTTGATCATCACGTGCCCGTGCGCCTTGGCGCTAGCGGTGCCCGCTGTGCAGGTCGCGGCCATGAGCCGGCTATTCCGTCGGGGCGTCATCGTCAAGGCGGCCGACGGTCTCGAACGGATGGGCGAGATCGACAGCGTCGTTTTCGACAAGACGGGCACCCTGACACTCGAGCAGATTGTACTGGCTGACGATCAGAAGATCGATTCCAAGCTTCTAGCCCGCGTTGCTTCGCTCGCGGTTACGAGCCGGCATCCCTATGCACAAGCCATCGTTCGTGCCGCACGTGACCGCGGGATCGTCATTGACGCTGTCGAAGGCGTTCAGGAGGTCCCCGGCTCCGGGCTCTCATATATCAAAGAGGGACGAGAGGAACGACTCGGGTCTGCGCATTGGGTCGGCGCTGGTGCCGATCAGAATGCCGAGGCTTCTCTCTGGTACAAGTCGGCCGATGGAGCGCCGATTGGCTTCCGCTTTTTCGATCTCATTCGGCCCGACGCGGGAGAAACCGTCAAAGCGCTGCGAGATGCCGGCTACGCCGTCGAATTGCTGTCTGGCGACCGGCCTCAGGCCGTTGCACGTGCCGCTGCTGCGAGCGCGATCACGGATTGGCAGGGTGCGTTGCGTCCATCTGAGAAGCTTGAACGCATCGGCGGATTACGAGCGAAAGGTCATAAGACGCTGATGGTCGGCGACGGGCTGAATGATGCCCCGGCGCTGGCGGCAGGATATGCCTCGATGTCGCCCGCATCGGCGGTCGACATCAGCCAGGCAGCCGCAGACGCGGTATTTCAAGGCGATCGGCTCGAACCGGTCGTCGAGACGCTGAAGGTCGCTCAGGCTGCACGGCGGATGGCCCTGCAGAACTTTGCAATTGCGATTGGATACAACGCGGTCTTTGTGCCGATTGCGATGCTCGGGCATGTGACGCCGTTGGTCGCGGCGCTGGCCATGTCGACATCGTCGATCGTCGTGACGGCAAATGCGATCCGCCTCAGGACGAAGAAGCTCCGCTTAAAGTCCGTCAGGAGGTACCAATGACCTCTCTCGCGTGGCTCATTCCTGCAGCATTGACGCTCGGGCTGATGGGGCTCGGCGGCTTTTTATGGGCGCTGCGCAGCGGTCAGTTCGAAGATCTCGACGGCGCCGGCTGGAGGGCCATCGAGGACGGCGAGCCTGCGAACACGGCCGCGCAGGAAGAGTCTGCGGATCGCCATGCTTGAATCGGTGGTCATATCGGGAATCGCATTCGGACTCGCGAGCGCGCTGCATTGTGCTGCGATGTGCGGTGGAATTGCCTGTAGCGCGTTGGTGCTGCTTGGCGCGCCGGCCACCCGAGACCGATATCGGCAATTGGCCATCATGCAGGCAGGCCGCGTCACGGCCTATGCAACGATTGGCGCAGTCGGCGGCGCGATCGGGGCCGGGCTCGCGGCGCCGCGGGGAGGAATAAGCTTCGAGGTCATGCAATGGGCTGCCGCGATCTCGCTGATGTGGATGGGGCTGGTGCTTGCGGGTGTAATGCCGCGTATCTCTTTTCTAGATCGCGGAGTTTCCTACCTTGACCGAGCGTTCGACACGATCGCCGGGCCGCTTCGAAAGAGGCGGACGGCCGGACCATTCGCATTGGGCATCGCATGGGGGCTCAATGCGTGTCCGATGCTCTATGGAGCGGTGTTCTTTTCCTCGCTCACAGGCTCGGCACTTCGCGGATTTCTATTCATGACAGGATTCGGACTTGGCACGTTGCCGGCTGTCTTTGCTGCCGCAAGCGGCCTGACCTTCTTGCGCAAGATAAACGCCAACCCGCAGGTGCGGCTAGCAGCAGGCATGACGTTAGCTCTCGCCGGGCTCGCGAGCATCTACGTGCCCTGGCCGACCATCCCAGGATTTTGTCTGCTTTGACACCAAAAGCGGACCTCAATTTACGTATGAAGAAGTTCCGCGTTGGGTCAAAATCGTCGACGAGTAACCATCTGCTCGATGATACACGCCGAAACCGGACATAGGATGAGCAAGTCAGCCTGAGTAGGCACATGCTGGTTTGTCTCTCTAACAAGGAGACGAGCATGCACGCACAGATGAGAAGCGGACATCAGAAATGCCCTGCAATAAGGGCAAAATGATCGGCGCGAAGCCTCCACTGAGGCCCGGCCATGTCTGGTCGATAAGAACCAAGCTGCAGATTGAGGAGCGAAAGCGGGATCTGGCCCTGTTCAACCTCGCCATCGACAGCAAGTTGCGCGGCTGTGACCTGGTTGCCGTTCGCTTAGATGATGTCGGGCCGAGCGGCTATGCAATGGATCGCGCTACAATACAAGAGAAGAAGACTGGAAGACCCGTTCGTTTCGAACTAACCGATCAAACGCGCCTTGCTATCGACGACTATCTCAGACTGACGGGCCGAAAGTCGGGACAGGTTCTGTTTGCTGGTCGTGGCGACGGTCAGCATGGGTTGACGACAAGACAGTACGCCCGGCTCGTACACGACTGGGTCGCCAGCATCGGACTCGATCCGGCAAAGTTCGGTACCCACTCGCTGAGACGCACGAAGGCAGTGTTGATCTACCGTCGCACTGGCAATCTGCGCGCGGTTCAGCTTTTGCTTGGGCATTCCAAGATTGAGAGCACGGTTCGCTACCTCGGCATTGAGGTCGATGACGCGATCGAGATCGCAGAAAAGATCGACATTTGATCATGGCGTGAACTTTCACGACGACAGGATTTGAAGTCTTACTTCCGGCGATGGTGAGATAGATCCCGTCATAGTGATTTCGACGGAGGCTGACCACGTCGCCGCGTCGAGGGCCAGTGTATCGCGCAACGAAGTAGGCGGTCATCAGCTCAACGCGAGGGTTCGAAGCTTCGGACACCTTCATCTCCTCCTCGCTCCAAGGAGTAAAGCTCTCGGGACTGTCCAAGCGCCGGAGCTTCGACGCAGGGGTCAACATTTCGATTTCCTGCGCATAAAATTCTCGGGCACCCCAGCAGGGGCGCTGTTGTACAGCATTGCGTGTCTTCGATCTAATAAGGTGCGGACTGCGGATCTGGGCATTGCCGCCCGTATTCTTTCAACGAAACCCAGCCACGTTGTCGGATCACAACCCGATCACAATGAGTTCGCTGCACCAGCTCCGGGGGCACGCGTCACAACCTGCTAGAAGATTTGGAGCTAGATAATCCTTGGGCGTGATAATCTGTTTGCGTCCTATTGTTGTGGAAACACGCCCCCAAGCTTCCGATTATGGAGGATTGATGACACCGCGACCGTCTATGACGGTCGTCAGCGGCTCCTTTTCGGGGCTCTCAGAACTTCAACGCGTCGCGTCGGAGTGAACCAATGGGATATTTTCGATCGCCGTATTTCAATGCATCGTCTCGAATTGGCCAAGTCACGTTCATAACTCGTACTGCCAGTGATTTGCTCGCCAGCGCCGCCGCAAGCCCCGCTATAGCTCTAATAAATGCAACACTACTTTTTCTGTTTGCTACTTTGCAGCAGCACTTTCCTGGTGTCGCACACCGTGCAATTTCTACGTTAGTCGTTTTATGGGCCTTTGGCGTCTTTTTACAATTACGGAACTACCGGCTACCGCTACTTTGCTTATTGGCCGTCTTCCTCGGATTTGCGTATTTCGTCGAATATACAAACTTCGGCCCTCGCAATATCATGCGCTCTTGGCTGATACTCTCGGGCCTAATCCTCGCGATTGAACTCATCGTCGTCGGTGTGATGCGTAGCCTTCCGCAGTTTTTCCAGACGATATTCTCTGCAATTTATTACGCTGCACTGTCCGGCGCTCTATTGGGGATATTCTGCTATAATCTCAGCTTCAATGTACCGATTTCCAAACTAACGACACAGGCTTTGCTTCAAACGACTATGTTTGAAACGCGGGAGTTTCTCTCGATTTACGTCGACTTTCGTATTATTGTTTTGGTGGCCATTTATCTAACGATCATCATCGCCTTCAATGTTGCCCAGCATAGGGTGACCAACCCTCACGTCCCTCTGCGAGCGGTCGCAGCAATTGCTATTGTTGCTTTGGCTCAGTTTATATACGTCTACAAGCCCACCGATCTATATTCCGCGACCGTCGGCTCTGTCTCCACTTACTACGACGAGCTCGTTCAGATGCGAAAGATCGCGGCAGCCCGCTTCAAAGCTTTGCCTTCGATCGCTGCACATAAGAATACTAAGGGGGAGACCTATGTGCTCGTCATTGGTGAGTCACAGAACAAAGACCACATGAGCCTTTATGGATATGAAAGGCAAACGACGCCCTGGCTCGATGACCAGATTCGGAGTTCCAACTGGATCCGTTTCACCCATGCATTTTCCAACCACACGCACACCGTCCCGACGTTGAGCCTCGCATTGACGTCTGCAAGCCAATATAATGGTAAAGCCTATTATGGCTCGCCATCTATTCTTGACGTGGCGAAGGCCGCGGGCTTTCGAACTTACTGGTTGAGCAATCAAGTAGGTTTGGGCGGCTGGGATAATCCGATTTCGGCCATCGCGGAAACGGCTGACATCTATATTAAGATCAATAGCCACATCGGTCTTACAACCGATACGAATTACTTCGACTCCAAGCTCGTGGAGACGTTTCACCAGCTGAAGAGTCAGATCAACAATACAGATAACAATTTAATCGTGTTCCACATCATGGGAAGTCATCTGGATTACTGCAATCGCTTTCCAAGTAGCTTTGCGAAGTTTAACGGCGAGCCCCCCTTCGTACAAGTCAACGTACCTGCCAACGCCGAGTCCGAAAGAAACAAGACGGTTGATTGCTACGACGATAGTATAGCTTTCACCGATTTTGTGCTGTCGCAGATTTTCGCCGAGGCGAAGCAGCTACCTGGTCTTCGAGCTTTCGTCTATCTGCCTGACCACGCCGATGCGGTAGATGCGGGACTCGGGCACGATGCGGATCAGTTTAGCTTCGCAATGACGCATATCTCTTTGATTGTCTGGCTATCTGATGCACTCATGATCAGCGAACCGGTTCGCGCCAAGGCGCTTCGCGATCACCAAAATTCGATTTGGACCAACGACCTTCTTTACGATCTGGTGGTGGGGCTCACGGGAGTAGACGTCAAGGACTACGATCCAGGTTACGACCTGTCCTCAAGCAGCTACAGCTTGAATTGGAATTCGGCCCGTACTCTTCATGGGGATAGAAAAATCATGGACGATCCACAGTTTTCGCGTGGGGGCATTCAAACATCGTCGGTGCATTGAGACGTGGCCAATGAAGCGCGCACCGCTCCTTGTTTGCGAACGGGAAGCCTATTGCCGAGTATTCTCAGCATTCAATGCCGTGTCCCATCAAGTGAATTACCATTTCCGAATGCAGCGTTTTGACAATATCCATATCCCCACAAAACTTCCCGCAGCAAACGATCGGTCAAAGATCATTCCATTCTGTCAGTGGTGTCAGGGGGACTTCCCGATAATCAGATAAGCTTGAGATCACCCGTATCGTCGAGCAATCGTATCTGCCCGTGTACCGGGCATTGGACGAGCTCGGCATCAGGCCTTGCTCCTTCTATCGCTGGTAATGATCGTATCAAAGCGGCGGCCTCGAAGCGCTTGAGAATAAGTCATCGAGGAAAGCAGATGGAGGGAACGCGGGAGCTAAGCCTCTCTCTGACCCGAAGCAGACAACAAGCCGAATTTGATGAAGTGTCCGTTCAAGGTCGTTAGCAATCGTCGTCGATCGGGCGCCTCGACGACAGCTTCCGATAAGCCGACGGCCATTCGACGGTATGGGAGTATCGGCCTTTCCCTCGAAAGAGACTCTGCGCGCGACAGCATCGCATGAGCTAGCGACCTACAGAGCGTGACCGGCCGCCCAGCCGCTGGCCCAAGCCCATTGAAAATTATAGCCGCCAAGCCAACCGGTCACATCAACTGCTTCGCCAATCGCGTAAAGCCCGCTTACGTTCCTTGCTTGCATGGTCTGCGAGGACAGCTCGTCGGTGCTGATCCCGCCGGCCGTGACTTCGGCTTTGGCGAATCCTTCGGTGCCGGTGGGGCGAAAGCGCCAGTCGGAAAGCCGCCGCTGAGCCTGTTCGAGCATTCGGTCGGGAGTGTTTGCGAGCTCTCCGCTAAGCCCTATGCGCTCGGCCAGAGCTTCGGCGAGACGCGCAGACAATGCATGCGCCAGCACGGAGCGCAGCGCGGAACGGGGGTAGCTGCGCTTTGCCTCAAGGAGCCAGGCCGATCCGAGCTGCGGCAGAAAGTCGATCCCGATCTCTTCGCCGGGCGTCCAGTACGAGGAAATTTGCAGTATGGCCGGGCCCGATAGCCCCTTGTGGGTAAATAGCGCAGCCTCGCGAAATGCGACGTCGCCACATCGCGTGACGACATCGGCCGAGACGCCCGACAGCGACTGGAACAGCGTCTCGTCTTTCCCAAGCATCAGCGGCACAAGCGCTGGTCGGGGCGCGACGACCGCGAGGCCGAACCTGCGGGCAAGATCGTAGGCAAAGCCGGTCGCCCCCATTTTCGGTATGGAAAGGCCACCCGTTGCGATCACTAGTGCAGGCGCGGCGGCGGCCTCATCGCCGAAGCTGACGCGGTACATCCCATCGGCGTGCTCCAGCTCGCGCACACCGTGGCCAAGCCTCAGCTCGACGTGACCTTTGGCGCACTCCTCGAGGAGCATGGCGACGATCTGCCGGGCGGGGCCGTCACAGAAAAGCTGCCCCAGCGTTTTCTCATGCCAAGATATTTGATGGCGCTCGACCAGGGCGATGAAGTCTTCGGGTCGAAAGCGGCGCAGCGCCGACTTGGCGAAGTGGGGGTTGGCTGACAGGTACCGCTCGGGCGGAGTATGGAGATTGGTGAAATTGCAGCGGCCGCCGCCCGAGATGAGGATCTTCTTTCCCGGCTCGTCGGCATGATCAATCAAGAGAACCTTGCGTCCGCGCTGGCCCGCCGTGAGGGCACACATCATCCCCGCCGCACCTGCGCCTAGTATTATTGCGTCATAACGGTTGGATGCTCTCGTGCTCACGGACTCTGCTGCGCGACCTCTCTCGACCTCAGATTAATACAGAGTCTGCTTCAATACTGTTCCATCGGCTGCGGCAACCCCGAATTGCCGTCCGACAGTAATCTGCGTGCGGCGGCAGCTCTTGCTTGGATATTCGAATAAGGGCTTTTCGCGTTTGCCACGTAGGACGAGGCGGTGGCCAACGATACGCTTCAACCGCTTCCGCTTCGACGTGCGCGCGACTTAAGTTGCCGAAGCGCGAAATTCTCGCGATCCGCCGAAATTTCGAGCAGTCAAAGAGATGAGCCACTTCCGGTCCTGCGTATCACGCCATAAATTGCCCCTGTTTATAGACGTTTCCCCGGGCTGCCGGTCTGGCATCGATGTTGCAGACCTTCATCTCGAAGCTCAATTCGCAAGATGACGGATGTATCGAGAATTCTCTGTCCAAACCACGCCTCTGCCGCAACGAGCCCGGTCATGGCAAGAAGCCGTATCGCAAATCATCTTGCCGTTCGAAGCGTCGTTTCGGCATCCAGATAGCTTCAACGCAATCCTGCGAAGTTGGGATCTTGGAACCGCGTCCTTGACGTGGATGCGAACAGATTCGGTCCGCTACATTAGAAGAGTCGGCCACGTCCAAAGCGATCACGAAGATAATATCCTAGTCTCCTTCTCATCGCATTCCGACGTCTGCTTCGAACAAGATGGCATTCGGCTTCAATGTCCGAAGAAGCAGTTCTTTATCGAAAAAGGCCGCGAACCCTCGGATTTTCTGCAAACCGATAGCAACGAAATTTGGGTGCTCAAGATACCGCTAGCATCCGTGAAAAGGCACATTCGATCCCTTGACCCTTTCTACGGGAGGCTATTCGACGGGGATTCCGGCGTAGGCGGCCTCTTGTTCGACATGGTGCAGCAAGTTCCTCACAGGTTCGGATCGTCCGTTGGCTGCTCGGCGGAAGGCATCGGCAATACATTCATCGAGCTTCTGGTTCTTGCGATCGAGTCTCATAATCGTGCGGTGAATAGCTCACAATCGTCCGTACAACGCGCTCACCTAAGTCGCGTCGAGCGCTTCGTGAAGCAAAACATTGGCAATCCCAACCTCTCGCTCGAGATGATCGCCGGGGCCTGCAATATCTCGGTTCGCTACCTACACACGCTTTTTCAAGGCAGTGGGACGTCGATCGCGCATTGGATCAGGGACATGCGGCTGGAGGCTTGCCGGGCGCAACTCTCGGAAACAAATCGACGGGAGCGCATAAGCGAGATCGCATATCGGTGGGGCTTCAGCGATCAAGCTCAATTCAGCCGGCACTTCAAATCTCGATATGGAATGACACCACGAGAAATGCGCGCTGCAGCAGGTCAAGACGCGCTGATCAAGCGTTCGCCGATCGGCCCTTAGCGCCACGAAATGCTGTCCAACCGAAAGCTTGGCCGCCATCGACTTGTGAGCTTGCCGGTTCGGCACGGTAATTTCTCGCGCGCGTATGCCTGCCCGGGAGTTCGTTTGGCAAATTAAAAAATCCTGGAGTGCATTATCGCGCAATAAATCGTTCGCTCATTTGCAAGTTGGCGTTGGTCAGACTGCTATCGTGTCGGTCAGGTTAACAGGCGCCTGAAGCGATGGTCTCGCCAACCGGAGAAAGCAAACCACGACCTCTCAAACATCCGAGCCATCTAGGCCGTTCGGCATCGCCGGCGGCTTGCTGGAAATCTGTGTCCATTCTCGATTGAGGCAACCCAGGAAACATCGATGTACAAACGCTTCCTCACGACCGTGATCGCTATCACTGCATGCTTGGGGGTCTATCTGACGCCCGCTCGAGCCGAACAGAAGGATCATTTCCGGATTGCATGGTCGATCTACGCGGGGTGGATGCCGTGGGGCTACCTGAAAGACCAAGGCATTTTGAAGAAGTGGGCGGACAAGTACAACATCACCATCGAACTCGTCCAACTCAATGACTACATCGAGTCCATCAACCAATACACCGCCGGCAAGTTTGACGGATGCGCCATGGCCACCATGGACACGCTGACGATCCCGGCTGCGGGCGGCGTCGACACGACAGTCCTCATCATGGGTGATTACTCGAACGGCAACGACGGCATGGTTATGAAAGCCGGCAAATCCGTTGCCGACATCAAGGGACAGAAGGTCAATCTCGTCGAGTTTTCCGTGTCGCATTATTTGCTGGCTCGCGCGCTGAGCAGCGTCGGCCTGACAGAGCGCGATGTGACGACTGTCAACACATCCGAAAGCGACGCAGTCTCTGCATTCACCGGCTCAAACGAAATTCAGAACATCGTGAGCTGGAACCCGATGCTCAGCGACATCAAGAAAGTGCCTGGTTCTACGGAAGTTTTCGATAGCTCCAAGATCCCTGGAGAGATCATGGACGTCATGACCGTGAACTCGGAAACTCTGAAAGACAATCCTGCTCTCGGCAAGGCACTTGCAGGCGCCTGGTATGAAATGTTGGCTTTGATGAATTCCGGTACGCCGGAAGCAGAAAAAGCCATCGCCTCAATGGCGGCTGCGTCGGGCACGGACGCTGCGGGATTTAAGGCGCAGCTTGCCACGACCTACATGTTCAACACGCCTGCCGAGGCACTCAAGTTCCAGGATTCCGCTTCTCTGAAGAAGACGATGGATCTGGTCCGGACCTTCTCATTCGACCACGGATTGCTGGGGCAAAACGCGAAGTCGAAGGACGTCGTCGGAATCGAATTCCCGGATGGGTCGACGATTGGCGACGCCAACAATGTCAAGTTCCGTTTCAACACAACTTTCACAGCGATGGCTGCAGAAGGAAAGCTGTGAGTTGACTCGCATCATAAACAAAAAGCCCAACCCGGGGATCGCACGCGTCCTCGGGTTGGTGCCATTCGGCGCAGTCATCATTCTGTATGTCATCTGCTCGGACATACGACTGCACGAAAACCCCAATGACAAGCTGCTGCCGTCCTTCAGCTCGATGTGGTCGGCAATCAGCCAAATCGCCTTCTCCCCGGACGTCCGCACCGGTAACTATCTGTTCTGGGCAGACACCCTCTCCAGTCTGAAGAGACTCGCGTGGGGATTGGGTTCTTCCTTCGTAATTGCCATTGTCTTTGGCATAGCTTTGGGACTGATCCCCTACGCGGCCGCTCTGGCTAATTCATTCGTCGCCGCGCTGTCATTGGTGCCGCCCCTCGCTCTTCTTCCAATCCTATTCATCGCCTTCGGCCTCGACGAGCTTTCCAAGATCGTCCTCATTATCTTAGGCGTGGCGCCATATCTTGTTCGCGATCTGGCATTGCGCATTGAGCAGATGCCATACGAGCTGCTGGTGAAAGCGCAAACGATGGGCGCATCGACGTTCCAAATCATCGTGCGGATTGTTTTGCCTCAAATGCTTCCGCGTGTGCTTGACGGACTTCGATTCTCAATCGGGCCCGCGTGGCTGTTTCTGATCGCCGCTGAGGCGATCGCGTCGACCGACGGTCTTGGTTATCGGATTTTTCTCGTCCGAAGATATCTCGCGATGGACATCATCATTCCATACGTCGCGTGGATCGCGGCACTCGCATTCCTCATGGATCTGGGACTTAGAGTTCTCAGCCAGCGACTGTTCCCGTGGGCAAAGGCATCGACTTGATGAGCCAAATATCGATCAAGAACGTCTGGAAGGAATACGGTGACGTCACCGTGCTGGAGCGGCTGGACTTCGAGATCCAGAGCGGAGAATTTTGCGTACTTGTCGGACCGTCCGGTTGCGGGAAGACGACTTTTCTCCGTCTGCTTCTTTCAATGGAGCCCATTACTCGCGGTGAAATTCTCATCGATGGCGTTAAGATCGCATCGGAGCCTACCAGGGACCGCGGCATCGTCTTCCAGCGGTATTCCGTTTTTCCCCATCTGACGGTTCTCGGCAATGCGATGCTGGGAGTTGAGTTCGCGGAGGCGAAATTCGGCGGACATCTCTTTGGCGGGAAACGTGGTCGCGTTCGAGACGCGGCAACCGAAATGTTGGGCCGCGTTGGCCTCGGGCATGTGCTGAACCATTATCCCGCCCAATTGTCCGGTGGCATGCAGCAGCGTTTGGCAATTGCTCAAGCGCTCCTTTGCCAACCCAAAATTCTTCTGCTTGATGAAGCCTTCGGCGCGTTGGATCCCCCGACCAAAACTCAAATTCACGCACTGATGCTTGAGCTTTGGAAAGATCGGGGCATGACCGTTTTTATGGTCACGCACGATTTGGACGAAGGCTTTTCATTGGGCACACGTGTCATCGAATTCGGTAAAGTCAGACGCGATCCCCAGGCACCAGACGCCTTCGGCGCCACACTTGTTCGCGACGTGGATCTGAGGGGGCAGACGGACAGGGAGCTGCGCGATTCTCGTGCCGCCTGGAAGCACAACACAAAGAGTCCTTCCGTTGTCGACCTGCTTCATAGTCGCCGAAATTAGCGCGCATTTTTTGAAGCGAGAATGATCTTTTGTCGATTAGCGTAGAGTGCCCAGAATCTCTTTGGGGCGATCGGTCAGTAGCTCTAATCCTGCTCAACACAGAGATGAGCTATTCGACGGAAACGTCGCAAGGGAGATACCGATAAAATGACTGCAAAGCCCTTTCATCTTGGCTGGTTCACAAACTTCACGTCCGATGAGTGGAACGGCCCTTTCTCTAACGGTGGATCACCTTGGGACGGCAAGTTCTACGTTGAAATGGCGCAGTCGTTGGAACGCGCGTGCTTCGACTACATCATGTTCGAAGACAAACTTGCGATTTCAGAATCCTACGGTGGAACCGCCGAAATCTCTTTGAAGCACGCGCTCGGATTTTCCCCGAAGCATGACCCGGTGCCTCTTGCGGCAATGATCAGCGCAGCGACGAGACATATCGGCGTCGTCGCCACGATGTCGACGTTGTCATATCCTCCGTTTTTGCTGGCGCGTCTGGCGTCGACTGTGGACAGCATCGCGGGTGGCCGCTTCGGTTGGAACATCGTCACGTCGGCAGAGAATGCCGCCGCCCAGAACTTTGGAATGGACGCCCTGCCGCCACGCGAACTCCGCTACGAAATGGCGGATGAGTATATGGACGTTTGTTATAAACTCTGGAATTCCTGGGAGCCCGACGCGGTCGTTCGCGATCGTGAAACCGGTACCTATGCCGACTTCAAAAAGGTTCACACAGTCAACTTCGAAGGAAAGTACTTCAAGTGCCGCGGGCCGCTCAACACTGTTCGCTCGCCGCAGGGCGTTCCGGCACTCGTGCAAGCCGGCGGCTCGCCAAAGGGGCGCGACTTCGCTGCGAAGCACGCGAATGCCATCGTTGCGGTTGCTCCGGGCATTGAAAAAATGAAGGAGTATCGCGACGACATCCGGGCGCGCGCGAAGGCGCACGGGCGTAATCCCGACGACATCAAGGTGCTCTTTCTGATCGCTCCCGTCCTTGCCGAGACGGAAGAGGAAGCGTTGGCCAAAGCCAAACGCAAGTCATCTGATCCCGTGTTCCTGGAACAATGCCTGGCACTGATATCGGCAATTACCGATATCGATTTTAAAAAGTACGAGCTCGACAAGCCATTGCCGGAGAAACTCCGCACGAACGGTGAGCAAGGCTCACTCGATATGTTCCAGCAGTGGGGGTCGAACAAAACGCTCCGTCAGCTTGTCGTGGAGGCGTCCGGCGGTATTGTCGCTTCGGTAGAACTCGTCGGCACGCCAGAGCAGGTCGCGGATAAGATGGCCGATACCATGGCTCAAGTCGGCGGTGACGGGTTCCTCATTACGACGCCCGTACAATCCACCAACCGCCGAACCGTCATCGAGGTGTGCGACGGACTCGTGCCCGCCCTGCAGCGCAAGGGTCTGGTCCGTACCGAATACACGGGGAAGATGCTCAAAGAGAACCTTCTTGCGTTCTGAGCGGAAACATTCAACGGCGGAGGGAAAGCCTCAATCCTCCGCCGTTTTCAAAAGCGTTCGACTTGCCGTTGGCGAACGCTGATATTCGTCCCTGATATTTGTATCGTTTCGCGTCGAGAGGGCGGCTTTTAAGCGGCCTTCTCGGCGTAATTGACCGCGCCATCGAACTGGCGGATCACGTCGGCAAGCATGTCCTTATAACGTGTGTCTGTGATGAGCTCCGGAGAGGCCGGATCGATCACGCTTTCTATGACGAAGTGACCCTGAACGCAGTGCCGCGCCCCGAGCGAATGAAGGACCGGCCGCAGAGCGTAATCAAGCATGAGGGCATGCGCTAATGTTCCACCAGTGGCCAACGGGAGTATGGCTTTGCCGGCGAGCGCGTACTGGGGAAGCAGATCGAGAAATATCTTCAGCAGGCCAGAGTAAGACGCCTTATACGTTGGCGTGACCAAGACGGCGCCGTCTGCGGATTTTAAAAGCGCCGCAGCCTCGGCAATAGCCGGATCGCTCGTATCGGCACGTACGAGTGCAGCAGGAGGCAACTCTCTCAATCGCAGGTGCCGAGCATCCATCGCGATCGACGACAAGTGGTCCGTGACATACTGCGCCAAGGCCGCGGTTTTCGACTTTTCTGAAGGGCTGGAAGAAACGACAAGGACCGTTGGCATTGAAATCTCGCAAACTTGCTGGATTGGTCTGTTTTCTGAGAAGAACGTAAATGTTGCATGAAGCAGATCTTGCGGCTGAGCGCATAAGGTCTTGCGGTTCAGCGCACGCCAAATCCGTCTGCTAAGTCGACGCTTGAACTGTGGGACATTTCTCGAGAAACTTGGACTTCGGCGCGTGAGTGCTCCTACCGAATAGCGGCATGCCGCACTCCAACCACAACACCCGCAAGAGACCCAAGCAGAATGCGCATCGCGGTTTGTCAAACAAGCTCCATTCCTGGAGATAAAGCGAAAAACATCGAGAAGATTCGCGCGATTGCCCGGACGGCTGCGTCGTGGAAGGCGGATCTGCTTGTTCTGCCGGAATTGTTTTTGACCGGTTACAACGTCGGCTCACGCATGAGAGATCTGGCGGAGGCGAGGGACGGTCCCTCGCTCAGATCAATCGGAGAGATCGCACGTAACGAGTCTTGCGCCATTGCGGTGGGCTTTCCAGAGCTGCGCGGCGACGAACTTTTCAACTCATCCGCATTATTCGATGCGCAAGGCAAGCTCACTGCGGTCTATCAGAAAATCCACTTGTTCGGCGCCGACGAAAAGTGCCTCTTCTCTCCCGGCAAAGAACTGGTCGTCGCTCGGCTTGGAGATCGCGTCGTTGGCATGGCGATCTGCTACGACATCGAGTTCCCCGAAATGGCGCGCGAGTTGAAGCGACGGGGGTCCGAGATCATCATTGTCCCGACGGCGAATATGGCTCCGTATTTTCAGGTGCCAACGACATTCATTCGTGCGCGCGCTCTCGAGAATGGCGTGTTTGTGGCTTATGCGAACCTCTGCGGGAGTGAGGGAGATCTGGAATACACTGGACTGAGCGGGATCTCCGGGCCTGATGGGATCGATTTAGCGAGAGCGGGTCCTCGTGGGGAGGCCTTGCTGCTCGCACAACTGCCGGACAAAAGCCCGAGCGACTCCTTCTCGACGCAGATCGAAGATTTGCAGCTTCCCTTTTCCCGGTAGAACTTGCTTCCGGTCGGACACACTCCTGGTAGGACTAGCGCTCGTTGTCTGCCTCTATCGCTAAACTTGGTTCTCACGACTTTTCAATTCTGCCAAAGACTACTCAATGCCGCTTGGACGTGCCAAACGCTCTTTGAAACAGCGGCAGAAGCCTTCGACTCTTAATCAGCGGGTCGACAGTTCAAGCCCGTGATCACCCACCAATGCTTTCAATAACTTGGCATTGATTTATGCGTGGCCGCTTTTATGTGCCGTGCTGAGACCGCGCACGTGCAGCGCGGCGTGAACCGCAACCAATGCACCAGCAATATTAACTGCCGAGGCGCCGCAGAACGTCTCGTGTGATTGTTTCGCAATCGATGCCTTGCGCGTGGATGCTGCACTGTGATGAAGAAGAATTATCGTTCCGAGGAGCGTGCCTCCACGGGAACCATTTCAAGATATCGGCCCTTTGCGCCCAACAGCTCGGCGGCTTGAAGCACTATGCGGTCGATGATGTTGGCCACCGGCTCAATTTCACGAATTTGGCCGACGACTTCGCCTACAAAGGTATTGCTGTTGTCTGGATCTCCCGCCGCCCAGGCTTGGCGATACTTGTCGGCTTCTTCATCAGCGACAGATTGCAGTTCAGCTTCTCTACCGTGCCACCTCGCGATGAAACTGTTCCTGAGCACGCGAGCGGTATAACGAGACGGCCAATCGAGTTTTCGCGCTAGATCCATAACTTGCGAGCGGATTGTGTCGTCGCCCGTTGCTGCCAACGCGGCGTTATGCATGGCGGTGCTGACGTTGGCTTCTTTCGAAGCCCAAAGTCGTGAGCCGATCAGCGCTCCATCGGCGCCCAGCATGAGTGCGGCCGCGAGCCCGCGACCATCTCCGATGCCGCCAGCGGCACACAGAAGAGTGGTTGGGGATTGCTTTGCGATCAGGTCGGCGATTTCTGGAACAAGGCTAAATGTGCCGCGTTTTTCTCCGTGGCCACCCGCTTCCGATCCCTGCGCAACGATCACATCGGCTCCGCACGCAACCGCCCTTTCGGCGTCGCGCAGAGTCTGGACTTGGCAAATCAGCGTGATGCCACGCTGTTTGATGCGATCGGCGAACGAAGCAGGATCGTCAAACGAGAGCAGGATTGCCTGCGGATTGTTGGCGAGGGCCAAATCGAGAAGCGCCGGATGTTTGCGCAGCGACCACGTAATGAAGCCGCATCCAACGGCTTGATTTCCGGCGGCGCGAAATTCGCGTGAGAGCCAATCTGCATCACCATATCCGCCGCCGATGAGACCCAGACCGCCGGCCGCCGACACCGCCGCCGCAAGTCTCCCTCCGGCGGCGAACGCCATCGGAGCGCCGATAATGGGGTGGCGGATTCCGAGCCGCTCGGTCAGTCGTGTCTTGAGAAGTTTGTCTTTCAGCGACGCGGTCATTGGTCGATGCCCTCGAGTTCACTGATAAGCGCTCGGCGATTGGCGACGATATCGGCAAGTGTCCAAGCATCAAGAACTTTGAAATAGGACGCCAACGCCTGCTGTAGAGCATGCTTCAAGCGGCAGACTTCTGTGATTTGGCACGAGCCCTCGGTGCCAAAGCATTCCACGAGGTAGAAGTCTTCTTCCGTTATACGCAAAACGTCGCCAAGCCTGATTGAATCTGCCGGCTTGCCGAGACGCAATCCGCCGCCCCGTCCACGTATCGTTTCGACGAACCCGTGTTGGCCGAGGCGGTGGACCACTTTCATCAAATGATTTTCGGAAATCGAATAGGCTTCTGCGATCTCCTGGATCGTGGAAAGCCTGCCTGGAAAGGCGCCAAGGTACATCAGAACCCGGAGGGAATAATCCGACAGAACGGTCAACCGCATGGGCTCATCCAGGCATCAGGAAGATGTGATTTGTCGCGACATGTATAAGGTATATCTTCTATACATCTTATCAAGACGAGACAGAAAGGTCCATACGCATGCCGCATTCAATACGCCCTCTCGCGCCGGGGCTCGATGTCGGAATTGATGAGGACATGATTGGGGAACTTGTCGAGCGGTTCTACGCCTCAGTCAGACGCGACGAAGTTCTGGGTCCCCTATTTGAGACGCGCGTTCGAGATTGGGACGACCACCTTGAAAAGTTGCGTGCGTTCTGGTCGTCGATAGCGCTGATGACGGGGCGCTACAAGGGGAGGCCGATGCCCATTCACGCCGCCATTAACGAGATTAATGATGAGCATTTTGAGCGGTGGCTGGATCTTTTCGGAAAGACGGCTCGTGCAGTTTGTCCGCCTGCTGCGGCTTCTTTTTTTATTGAGCGAGCCAAGCGCGTCGCCGAGTCGCTACGGCTCGGCATAAGCCTGCATCGCGGAGACGATTCAGTTTTGAGGGTCGTCGCAGGAGAAGGCTCCGGAAAATCGCAATTGCAATCTTGATTAGAACGCGAGGCCACCATCACAACGGGAACCTTTCCATCGCGTATGCATCAGTATCCTCTGCGCAACTGAATATGCAGGAGGTCTTAAGCGTGGCTCGCCCTCCACTGGAAAGAAGTGCAGTGTCGTCGGCCGATGTCGATCTGGTTCGCCGCGCCGTCAGCAAAGACCAAGCCGCCATCCGTTCGATAATCCAAGCCAACAACCGCCGCCTCTACCGCGTTGCGCGCAGCATCGTGCGCGACGACGGCGAAGCCGAGGACGTTTTGCAAGAAGCCTATTTACATGCCTTTTCCGCCCTTGCGAACTTTCGCGGCGATTCAAGCCTCGCCACTTGGCTGACCCGAATTGTGCTGAACGAGGCTTTGCAAAGGCGCCGCCGCCGGGTCGAGCTTCCCGTCCCGGAAATCGACTTTTCGCGTCATCCGACGGCGGAGATCATCAGATTCCCGTTGTCCGGACATGAATCCACAGACCCTGAGCGTGCCATGGCACAACGAGAGATCTGCCAATTGCTTGAGCGTGCCATCGATGATCTCCCCGAAGAGTTTCGCACCGTTCTGGTCGCACGGGTTATTGAGGACATGAGCATCGAGGAAACGGCGAACCTTCTTGGCCTCCTTCCCGAGACAGTGAAGACGCGATTGCACCGCGCTCGGCGGCTGCTCAGAGCCGCGTTTGCCGACCACATTGGTCCGCTGTTCAGTGATGTCTTTCCCTTCGAAGGCAAGCGTTGCGAGCGGATGACGAACGCCGTTCTACTGCGCCTCTATCCGTCTTTGTAATTGCCGGGAACCTTTTATGCGCCGTCGCATCCAATTCTCCGTGAAGCCAAGAGCCACTCGCGGCTCAGTAGTTCGTGGAGAAACTCATGATGCGTCGTTCCCAATTATCTAGCCTTGTTGTTGCGATCTTACCGTTCGTCGTCGCGATACCCGTATATGCGGCAGACAAACCAACGGATTCACAAATCGCGCACATCGCCTACACAGCCGGCGACCTCGACATCAAGGCCGGCCGGCTCGCGCTTGAGAAATCGAAGAACGATAGTGTTCGTGCCTTCGCGACTGATATGGTCCGCGACCACGCGGCGGTGAACGACCAGGCTCTTGCTCTCGTCAAAAAACTCAATGTCACGCCAGAGGACAACAACACGAGCAAGGGCCTTGTAAAGCAGGCAGACAAGAAGCGTGCCGAACTCGCGAATCTTTCTGGTGCTGAATTCGATCAAGCCTATGTCGAGAACGAGGTGACCTACCACAAGACGGTCAATCAGGCGCTGAGAGAGACGCTTATTCCGTCGGCAAACAATTCCGATTTAAAAGCTCTGCTCCAAACCGGCCTGAAGATTTTCCAAGGTCACGAGCAGCACGCCGAGCACTTGGCAAGCACGTTTCACTAGCGGAGCGAGCGATGCCGAAGATAAAACTCTCTGTCGTTCTTGTCGGGCTTTTGCAATTCGCGCTCACCGCGCCGACTTCGGCAGGCGAGATCGCAAGAGTGACGATCAATCAGCTCGCCTTCTCACCATCGGATATCGAGGCCAAGGTGGGTGACACAGTCGAGTGGATCAATGGCGACTTCATTGATCATACGGCAACAGCGAAGACCGGAGAATGGGACGTCACAATTGTCGCCGGCCATTCGGCACAACTGCGGCTGACGCGCGCCGGCTCATTCTCCTACTTCTGTCGGGTGCATCCAAACATGACGGGGACAATAAATGTCGTCGCCAACTGACAGTCCTTCTACTGATGAGATGTGCTGCGTACGGAGCCAGCTAACCACTCTGGCCTGCGGTGGTGGTTCGGTACCGCCTTCGTGTCCGAAATTTAGAGGTGCCTGTAAAACTCGTGGCTTTTTGTATACGTGGAGCAACTGTCCGTATGCATAACCTCCTACTGATGTAATCAATCCTCGACGCACACACACGAATCACCCCTGCTTCAGTGAAAGAAGACTCGTCAGGCCCGTTTGGGCCGAACGAATAGGGGGATTACAATGATAAAACCGTTTGCAGTGCTTGCGGCATTGGGCGCGCTCGTCTTTGCAGTCAGCGATGCCCACGCCGGCGGCAGCCTGAAGGACGAGCCCGCGGCGCCGATCGCGCAAGCGGGGCGCTGCATGGGCGGAAACTTTTCTGGCGCCTATATGGGCGTCCATCTCGGCGGCGGAAGTGCACGAACGCATGAATCTCTGCCGGACGCGGAGGGGGTTCCGCCGCTGAATGACAACGACCGCAGTTTCACCATCGGCGAGCACAGCGGCTATAACGTTCAGTGCGGTCGGGTCGTGTTCGGTATCGAATCCGAGTTCAATTATTTCGGTACCGATCTGAAGACCGGCGTTGCCGGCGATGGATGCGGAGGAAGCTGCTACTTGGCCGCCGGATCGTCGATGAACTTTTTCGGAACAGTACGCGGTCGCCTCGGTATCGTTCGTGATGAGAACCTGCTGATCTTCGCAACTGCAGGTCTGGCCTATGCGAAGGTGAAACACTCGTTCGCGACGAACATTGGTCCAGATAGCATTGAATTGGACTCAGCATTTTCGCAGTCCAACACTGACTATCAATTCGGATGGACCGCAGGCGGCGGCTTCGAGTTCATGCGCGATGGAAACTGGTCGTTGCGCGGAGACGCTCTCTACGTGGATCTTGGCAGCGACACTCGCAATTACACCCTCGACACTTGCGGCGCAGACTGTTCGACGCGCGTGAAATTTGATGACAGCTTTTGGGTCGTGCGCCTCGGCCTCACCTATCATTTCGGTCGCCGCGAAGCCGAAGTCGTCCCTTTGAAATAGAGGCGTCGAGAAAATCGACCGAGACAAAGGGGTCCGAATAGGCCCCTTTTCTTTTTGCTTTTTTCTCTGCATGCGGATCTGTCTCTGAATGACACGTTCTATTCGGGGAATGGTAAAGCTGACCGCGGATTTAACCACTGTTCCAAATTCTGACTGACACTGACGAATCCCGCTCCTAATTTGCTCGGACTTTAATAAGTTTTTAGGAGGAGTTTCCCGTGGGAAAGATTGTTTGTAAGCCCAAGTGTCCGCCGCCAGTGAAGGTAGAATGCGCGCCACCGAAGCCAAAGTGCTCGATTAGCCTTTGGAAATGCGCGCCGAAGTGCGATCCTTGCCCGCCGAAGTTCGTGAAGTGCGGTACGGGCTACGGCCCGGAGTAAAAAGCGGAAGTTTCAGTTTCAATTTCTCTTCTTGAAATCGGCCATTGCCAAGGTCTGGCGGTGGCCATTTTTATTTAACGAATTGTCCTCATCGGCCTCCAATACTTAACGCCAGACGCTCCGCCGACGGAATTCCGGGATTGGCTTATTTCTTGCTCCTCTGTCCTTGAGCGACAGAGATCGCGATCTTATTGCTGACTTCGGCTGAAGAGATCATGGCAAGCAACCAGGACGGGGTCACCGGCGATACGGTGTTGGAGACGACTCTCAAGGAATGCCGCTCGGCATTCTGGTCGGTTTTCTTCTTCAGCTTCGTGATCAATATCCTGATCCTCGCAATTCCCCTCTATATGCTGCAGGTCATGGACCGTGTGCTGCGGTCTGGTCGTGTCGAAACGCTGCTGCTCCTGACGGGAATTGCCATGGCTGCCGTGCTCGTCATGAGTGTTCTCGACACGTTGCGCAATTCGGTGGCGATGCGCATGGGGAGCTGGTTCAACGACAGGCTCGGGCCGATCTTCCTCGAGTCGAGCTGCCGCGCCCAGATCAAGGGCGATCACTCCGGCACCGATATGTTGCGCGACCTCAGCTATCTGCAGGGCTTCATCGCCACGCAAGGCATGGCTGCGTTCTTCGATTCTCCGTGGCTGCCGATTTTCATAGTCATCATTTGGCAGCTTCATCCTTATCTCGGCATGGTCGCGCTTGCTTCCGCGGTGACGCTTCTGGCAATCAGCTTTTTGACCGAGTGGCTGACCCACGGGCCCAACGTCAAGGCGGATGAGACGCAGCTCGAAACCATGCGCCTCGCGGAGGCGACGATCCGCAATGCCGAAGTTGTGCACGCCATGGGCATGATGCCGGCGATGATTGCACGGTGGCGCCAGCTCAATGACGTCGTGACGGATTCAATCCACTGGGCCGGCGACATGTCCGGCTACATGCTGACAATCTCGAAGTTCGTCCGCTCCGCCGTTCAGATCGGAATTTTGGGCACCGGCGCCTGGCTCGTCGTCGACAACATGATCACCCCCGGAGCCATGATCGCCGCAGCTATTCTGCTCGGTCGCGCGCTGGCGCCCATAGAGATGGCGATCGGAGGCTGGAAAGGCTTCATCACTGCGCGTCTGTCTTACGACCGGTTGAACGCGCACGCCAAGGAGTACCCGCCAATCCCCGAACGCACGTTGCTGCCATTGCCCGAGGGCCGGCTTACCGTCGAAGATCTGACCTACGCCGTGCCCGAGACGGGGCACGTCATCCTGAACGACATTTCGTTCAGCGCCGAGCCCGGAGAAGTGCTGGCCATCGTCGGACCGTCGGGGGCAGGCAAGAGCACGCTGTGCCGCCTGCTGGTCGGTTTGAACGAGCCCGCGGGAGGCGAAGTCCGCTTGGACGGAAACGACATGCGCCACTGGGATCGCCAGCAGCTCGGGGAGCTCATTGGCTTCTTGCCTCAGGAAGTCGAGTTGTTCACCGGCACGCTTCGGGAAAACATTTCGCGCATGCGGCCGGCGAGCGCCGACGAAGTCGTACAGGCGGCGACCATCGCCCATGTTCATCCGCTGATCCAGCGCCTGCCGGTTGGGTACGATACGCTCATCGGCGATGGTGGCGTGCGACTTTCGGGAGGCCAGCGCCAGCGTGTCGGTTTGGCGCGCGCCGTATTCGGCAAGCCGCGCGTCATCGTCCTCGACGAACCGAATGCGAACCTCGATCAGGCAGGTGAATCGTCGCTTGCCGAAGCGCTAAAGGATCTGAAGCAGCGCGGCTGCACGATCATCGTCGTCGGCCACCGTCCTTCGACATTGAGCCAAGCCGATAAGATCCTCGTCCTGCAGGACGGGGAGGTGAGGATGTTCGGCCCGCGCGACGAGATCATGGAAGCGTGGAGCGAAGCTTCGGCAGCGAAAGGCGGTAATGATACGCTGCCGATGCGCAGATCGATGGGACAAGCAAACGGATCGAAAGCGCTTGAGCGCACACTTGAAGCGGGTGCCCAATGAGCAGCAACGGAATGGTCGTCGTCGACCGACGTTTAGGCGCGGTTGCATTTCCGGGAAATTTCGGACCCGCGATCGCGGCTCCGGTGCCTTTGAAAGCCAGCGTTCGCTCTCCGATCCGCAAAGGCTACGTGCTCATTCTCCTTTTCGTCGGCGGCTTCGGCGCTTGGGCGTCGGTCGCTCCGCTCGCCGGGGGAGCCATTGCGCCCGGCGTCATCAGTCCGAACAGCAGCCGCCGCGTCGTCCAGCATTTCGAGGGCGGCATCATCCGCGATCTCCGCGTGCACGAGGGCGACATCGTCACGGAAGGCCAACGGCTTCTCGTTCTGGAGTCGGTTCAGCCCAAATCGGCTTATGAAACGTTGCTCGCGCAAAAGCAGTCGCTTCTCGCGCAGAAGGCGCGTCTCGACGCCGAAAAAAGCGGCGCGGCAGTGATTGATTTCCCCGAGGAGCTTGAAGCGGGCGGCAAGCTTGTCGCTGCCGCGCAGTCGCAGCAGCAGATTTTCGACACGCGTCGTAGCGTGCTGCAGGTCCGCAAGAACATGGCCAAGCAGCGCACTGATCAGCTTGCCGAGCAGATCGAGGGCGCAAAGGCGCAGATCGACAACCTCGACATTCAGATTTCCTACATTCGCGAGGAAGTGGCGGGCAAGCAGGCGCTTCTCGACAAGGGGCTGCTGCCGAAGCCAGAGGCGATGCGCCTGAAGCGCAACGAATCTGAGCTTCTGGCGCAACGAACCGGGTTCGAGACCGATATCGCCAAAACCAAGCAGTTGATCGTCGAGGCTAACCTTCAGGTGGTCAGCGCCGAGGCGACACGCCTCGACGAAATCGCGGCCGATCAGGACAAGGTCAACAATGCGTTGATCGACATCGACGAACGCTTGAGTGCGAGCAAGGACGTTCTGAAGCGCACCGAAATCACCGCGCCAGTCGCTGGTACGGTCATCAACATGCGGTTCAAGACCGTGGGCGGCGTCGTCGGACGCGGCGACCCCATCCTCGAAATCGTACCGCGCGACGACAAGCTGATCATCGAGGCACGCGTCAGCCCGAACGACATACCGCTCGTGCACCAGGATCAGCCGGCGCAAATCCACCTTGCCGCCTACTCGAGCCGCGTCATGCCGCGGCTGCGCGGCATCGTGCGGTCGGTCTCCGCCGATCGCGTCACGGATGGCAATGGGATGCAGTCCTATTACGTCGCGCGCGTCGAAATCGATAAGGACGACCTAAAAGCCCGGGCGTCGGAAGCGGTACTGCTGCCGGGCATGAGCGCAGAGGTTATCTTCGTGACCGAGGAGCGGACGTTGCTCCAATTTCTGCTGTCGCCGTTGACGGATATCCTTCGGCGGGGCATGCGCGAACACTGAAGCAGACTGACGATTTAAAAATCGGGCTTGGCGAGTTCGGCGCACGTCTCTAAAGGGCATCGCCTTTTTGGCTGTGGACTCACGGGAATATACAACGCGGCTTGGTGTTATTTGGTTTGCTGCATTGGGGTCGCCGACGGCTTCACACTTTCCTAATCGCGTTTGCAGGCTGCGGGAAACCTCGCGATCAATTTCGTCCATGATCGAAATACGGTTCCGGTCGCTGCCTGCAGTGATCGACATGGGGTGCCCGAATTCATAAGGTTTCCGAAGATGCTCGTATCCGCTCGCGTGACGTTCCTCGCCGCATTCGCCATCCTCACCTTCACCGGCCAGTCGTTCGTTCCGGCTCCGGCAGCCGCGACGAGTGACGCCGTCCGCAATTCTCTCGCACGGAAGGACTGCAAGCGCGGAACCTTCAAGGACTACTATCTGCAAGGCCAAGGCGGCGATCCGCCACTCGACTACAAGGGCCGAGACGCCATAATGCAAGTCCGGCCGGCTTTATGGCCAGAGCAGCTCGGGTTTGATTAAAGGCTGTCACACCATCCAGAAACCACACGGAATGTTCGGAAGCGTCGCTTGTTTGGTAGCGGAAATGCAGATTGAGCGTGTTGGATTCAAAAGTCGGTGCGGATTTTGCCTCATCCGAAAGCTCCCAGGCTCTTTGCACCGAGATTTGGCGGCGGCGCCCGAGGGTATCCCAATCATTTGCATATGATCCGATGCCCAAAATCAACTTTCGGAGGTCGACGTTACGCTGCAGCATGCGCAGCTCGTCTTCAAACCAGCCTTGGCTCGCTGGCGGTCCGGCGTCAGGATCTGAAGAATTTTCGTAGGTCTCGACCAGCACGAGATCGGCGAGGCGCAGCAGCTCTTGGTCGCGACTATCGGGTTGACGCGCCGCCATCACGTAAATAATCTTGCGACCCTTTGGTCGGATCAGGCTACCGATTTCGTTAAGGAGTAGGACCAGGTTTGTATGGTTCTCCGGTCCCAATTGTTCCAAATCTATCGTTACCCCTTCGTATTTTGCGTCGGCGAGATAGCGGTCAATACTGGCGGCTATGAGGTGGCGGTTCTCGGGGTTTGCGAGAGCAGCAGACGTCTCGCTTAGTGAGAGATCCGTCGATAGCGTTGGGTAAATTTCGAGATGAATTCCTTTTTCTTCACGAAATTGCCGCACGGATGTTTCTCCGCTCACCCATGGCCGTGTGATCCCTTTTCCGTGGGCCGCGAGTGATATCCAATCCGGAAGGATGGCGTCGATTACGTCATAGTGTTCCTGAAGCGAAATGAAACTGCTGGGATCCCTGCCTGAGAAGAAAGCAAACCGCTTCACAGCAGCGGCATCTTCGGGAAGCGACCTGTTGCCGATCGCATTGTAACGATTGTCCGCCGAATAAGGTGTCGCTTCGGCAGCGCCTGATGCGCTCTTGGTTTCCTGGCTTAAGGATATCTGAGGAAGGACTGGTGCAATCAATATGCCTGCCGCCAAAACGGCGGAAGCTGCAGCGATGGCAAGCGCGCAAATGAAAATTATGCGATTGACGACGCGGGCTCTGCGCCCTGCGGGATCGAAAAAAATCGCTTTTTCCTCGTCGGGGATCATCAAGGCTGACCAATGCCAATGTCTTTTTACAAAATTTTAGTTGAGCGATATTCGAGCCGTGGGAATTCGTGAGGCTTCGGCGAAGGCACAGGAACCGCTGCTATCAATTGTTGCCAGGCGAATGAATCTCTGTATGAGAAAATGCAAATATTGTTCGGATTGAAAGACGTTCAGCTCGAACGCCCGTCTGATCGACGGGCCCCACGTATGAAGCTCTAATTGTTTCGCGAGTGGGCCCTGGCTCGGATATGCAATCAAATAGCTCGCCGAATGTCCGACGATGGGCCCATTGTATTGAGCCACTCGAACGAGCTTTTCAAAACTGTCGTATGTGCCAGGCCAGGCCGGGGTGCGAAGTTGCGGGTCGTTAGGCGTTTATTAGAGACCGCTCCACCGTATGATATATGTCATCGCCGACTGAAAGATTGCCGTCCACACGGTGTGCTGCTTAGTCAGCGAATGGCTCTCGCGACTGTAGCAGGCCGTAGGTGAAGCGAATGGCGTCCCGTTCAAGCATCTGAGCTCATACGTGCGACAGATCGCTTCTGGAGCCACAGGTCAATAAAGTAGGAGGATTGAACACTGCGTGGTTCCTACCACGGCAGGGAGTGGTCGAAGCATGGCCGTAGAGATCGAGCGTAAGTTCCTTGTTGCAAACGACGGATGGAGAACGCTGTGCGTTCGCAGTCTCTCTATCCGCGATGGTCTGATCGCAACTGAGGGCGGCCGCAAGGTGCGGGTACGCATTGAGGGTGACCGCGCAACGATTACCATCAAGGGCCCTCGCAGCGGTTTGATCCGGGCGGAGTTCGAATACGAGATCCCTCTCCTAGATTCGAACGAACTTCTGGCAAATCACTGTCAAGGCAGGATTATCGAGAAGACGCGTCACATCGTTTCGTGTGGTGGGTTTACCTGGGAGATTGACGAGTACAGCGGTGACCTTGCCGGTATCGTCATTGCTGAAATCGAGCTTCCGGCAACAGGCACTGAATTCGGCCGCCCGGATTGGCTTGGTGTCGAGGTCACGGGCGACGAGTGCTATCGAAAAGTTAACCTCCACAAAATGGCGATGCCGTAAGGTATCGCGCACTAATTGCGCGTGGTTTTGATTGCCGAGATTCGCCGCGCGACTGGAGTTCTCGCGGCGAATCTCGAAGTCGGCGACGACGGCCACGGGCGTCCTCGCTCAATATTTTTGGCGAGCTTCCTGTCCGAAGGACGATAACGGCGCGGATCCTTCGGGCAGCGCGATCTCGCCGCGCGCACGACGCTCTTTCAAATAGGTGAAGCTCTGCATGGTCTGAGCAAAGAGGTGTTCACCTGCCTTGAGAGAAGCGCGCATTGGCTTGTCGGCGGCTGCGTAACGCGGCAAAGGGGCGACAACCGTGTCATAGTCGGCCGCGAAAAAGAGCGGAAACGAATAGCGTTCTTCGGACACCTTTCGAACGCGATGTGAGGTTGCGGTGAATTCGCCGTTCGTCCAGATCTCCATCATATCGCCGATATTGACGATGTAGGCGCCGGGAAGGGGAGGAGCATCGATCCATTCGCCGGCGCCATTCATGACTTCGAGCCCGGGGCTCGTCGATCTCAACAGCGTAAAACACTCGTAATCGGTATGAGCTCCGATTCCAGGTCGATCTTCGGCGCTGGTGTCGAAAGGATAATGGATAAGACGCAACTGACTTGGCGGCTTGGTGACGTATTGATCGAAGAACGTCGGCTCCTCGCCGATTGCCATCGAAAACCCGCGCAATAGGACGCGGCCCAGTGCAAAAACGGCGCTGTAGTAATCGTCGACTGCCTTAGCGAAACCCGGGAGGTCCGGCCATTGATTGGGTCCGAGAAGCGGATTGCCTGAAACGTAGTCCGGATCATCGGCCGGCAAATCGATCGAAAGGTCGTAAGCCTCCTTCTTGTCTTTTGTTCCGGAGGCGAAGACCTCTTCACCTTCCGGAACGTAGCCGCGATGACAACGCGAGTTGCCGATGTAGACCTTCATTTTCTCGTCGTACGGCAACGCAAAGAAGCGCTTGGTCGCATCGAGAACGCCGTCAAAAAGCGATTCATCTATGCCGCCGCCCGTGATGTAGACGAAGCCGACCGCGCGTGCTGCCTTTCCAAGCTCTTCTGCAACCGCCTTCTGCTCGGCAAGCGTGCCAATCCGGAGCTTGGTGATATCGACGATGGGAATACTCGAGAAGTTTTCCGATTTGCTCATCTCTTGCCTCGTAACCCCGTTGGATAAGGAACCTAATCGCTTTCCCTAAAGCTTGTTGTCCGCGGCAAGCTGCATGAACGTATCATCAAGCCGGAGCTTTACGTTCGAGTTGTCGCCGAGAGTCTTGCCCGGAAGCGCGATGCCGATCGCGTCCTTTGACTTGGCATCGTTGCCCATGAGCTGATGGTCGAAGCTGAAACTGCGGACGAGATCCATCGCTGTTGCCATTTCCGGCGAGCGGATCGACTTCGCGCCGACGCCAGGATCGTAATAGAACGCCGTCGTCTCGATCTGCGAGTTGATGCTCTCTACGGTCGTTCCGGAGAGGTCGGCCATGAACTGCCGAGCCTCCTTGCTTTTCTCGTCATTGCCATTGATGATCGCGAGTGTCTCGAACCAAGCTCCGGTCAGTGCTTTGCCGAATTCGGGATGGTCCTTCAGGACCTTGGTATTGACGAGGAGCGCGTCGACTAACTCACCGGGCATTTCGGTCGACTGATAGACGATGCTGACATTGGGCTGCTTCTTCAACTCGATAAATGCCGGGTTCCAGGCAACGACCGCATCAACGTCCGCTGTCTGAAAAGCCGCGACGAAGTCCGCATCCGAAACATTCTGTAGCTTGGCGTCGTCCATATTCATGTGATGGGCCGCGAATGCGCGGGCCAGCATGTAATGTGAGATGGAGAACTGGACGAGGTTGATCTTTTTGCCCTTGAGATCGGCAAATGTTTTGTTCGCAC